>NZ_JBEGDL010000003.1:0-492056 GCF_040813775.1 Ammoniphilus soli | reverse complement strand
AAAGACTGGGCACTTTTTTCATTAGATTGATATCAGGTTACTTTCGAAATTCGGGTTTAATAAAATTGATGTCATCTTTCATGCAATAAATAATCCCGCCTTTCTATTAATCTATTAATCTATATATTCTAGTATATCTTATGCAATTAATAAGGAATGTGTAATAGATGAGAGTTGATTTAAGATAAAATTACTTTTGAGGCAGAGGAATATTTCACCTCTGGTATATTTTAAGAATTTTTACCCCTGCCGCATCTATATAAACAGGCTATTCATAGTAGGTCTCATACCTTAACCTTTTGCACTTATTTTCATAGTTTAATAGTGAGAGGATAATCTATGTAGTTAAACATATGAACAAGGAGTGTGACATAATGAACAAAACGGTGGGAATTCTTGGTGGTATGGGCCTGATGGCTACCGTTTACTTGTTCCGTGAAATCATTGAAAAAGTCGAAGATTTCAGAAGAGAATTTTAATAAAATTAAGGCTAAAAATGAATAACAGTTTGAATGTCTTAAAGAAAGCTGTTAAGTGATCTTTTTTATGTACCAACTATCTTTTTGGATATTGGTGCATGAGTAGATTGGCTTATTATTAGATGGTTTTCGGGGCATGAATAAAAGAGGGGGCCAAAAAACTTGTTAATGGGCTCCCTCACCAAATTATGGATTAGTGATATTTTTTCAAGTCAATAAATTTACCCAATAAATTCTCATACTCAATTGGGTATCGTTTAAAGCCGTTGCTTGGGGTAAATGTTATTTCACCAAAGTAAATCCGGTCATTTGGATAGTAAAGGTCAATTCGGGCGAACGCAAAATCATGGGCTAGTTTAGAGGCGATCTCAATCATCTCATCTAATCGTTTTGGTCTTTGAATAGGTTCTGAAAATTTTTTATAGATAATTTTATAGGGGAGCCTTTTCCAATTGGAGTCATAGACATCACGCTTATGTCCACTAAATCTATTTCCATCTACTTGAATGTACATAGGATTCCCATGGAAGGTGAAAAGCTTGAAATCTTTCAAATCACCTGATGGATCTTGAAGTAATTCTTCAATTATGATGCGTCCTTTTAATGGGTTATACTGCCGCTCACCAAAAAGATGATAGTAATTGGTGTTAATCCAGCTAGTTATCTGTTTCCTTGCAAGGTTCCAATCAAGCTTTGATTTGTCTTTAACGATAATATTCCAGCCGCAACCATGGGTCGCTTTAATGACAAATGATTTAGGGAGGGAGCTAATATCAATTTTATTTACATTATCATAAACTCCTATAAGGGGAATTAGGTATTGTTCTCCAATTCTTTCTTTTACAAACTCACGAACTTTATATTTATCGACGTACTTTGCAAACCTATCTAATTTCCCGTATAGTTTTATCCATTGTATTTTCTCAGAAAATGTTTGAGGATTATCCAAGTTTAATTCGTATCCATGACATTTCTTAAAATGTAATTTAATAAAGTTGATGTCATCTTTCATGCTATAAATAAGCCCACCTTTCTATTAATCTATATATTCTAGTATATCTTATGTAAATAATAAGGAATTTGTAATAGATGTGAGTTGATTTAAGATGAAATTACTTTAACCTACCTTGCAAGAGGTGGTAATTTGACATAAGAGGGATGCCAATGGCGCTTTGCTTTACGCGGCTCATTTGAGTATAGGGTACAGAATATTAAGATATAAAAATTTAGGGTATAGTCCACTTCTTCATTTCTCTGAAAATCGTTGGAAACTTGAATGTAAAAATAGAGGCAGCGGAATGAGTTCACCTGGTATGTTTCAAGAATTTTTCATCTGCCGTATCTATAAAAAACAGGCTATTCATACTAAGTCTCATACCCAAACCTTTTACACTTATTTTCATAGTTTAGTAGTGAGAGGATAATCTATGTAGTTAAACATATGAACAAGGAGTGTGACATAATGAACAAAACGGTGGGAATTCTTGGTGGTATGGGCCCGATGGCTACCGTTGACTTGTTCCGTAAAATCATTGAATCTACTCCTGCTAAGACTGATCAAGATCATTTAAAGATTATTATCTACAATAATCCTCAGATTCCTTCCCGTAATCAGGAAATCACGGGGGGAAAGGAGGATCCGCTTTTTGAGCTGATTAGGTCAGCTAGGTTACTGGAATCCTCGGGGGCAGACTTTATCCTTATTCCTTGCCACGCTGCTCACTATTGGATTGAGTCTTTAAGAAAGACAGTAGACATACCGATCTGCAGTATGATTGATATTACCGTTGACTATGTAGAAAAGTATCATGAAGAAGATTCAATTCTATTACTAGCGAATACTAACACCTTAAAAAGAAAACTGTTCGAAATCCCTTTTCGATCTCGAGGTCTTCACTTATTGTATCCAAAGCCTGACGAACAGGGGATGATAGTTTCGGCTATAAACGATGTGAAAGCTGGTTTTATTAGTAAAAACAAGTTTATCCAAAGTTTAAACGATTTAATCAAACACTACTGCTCACTTGGTGTCACTAGCGTAATCGGGGGATGTACCGAAATACCTCTTCTCTTTCCTTTTCTGGAACAACGAGTAAAGATGATTGATCCTACAGAATTGTTGGCAAGTAGAGCTGTAGCTCTTGCACGGGATGAATCACCTAATAATTGAGACTTTTATATTATGTTGAAAATGGAGGTAAATTTAAATGGTAGAAGAAATAACTATCACTTTAAAGGAATGTGAGAGAAATCATGTTGAGTCATTGATTCAAAAACTCCCTCCCTTGGACATTCGGTCTATTACCGATGAAGTAATGACCGAAGTGATTATGATAGGACGGGAGATCAAGGACACCATAGCAAGAAAACTTATTGAATTTCGGAGGAGTTCTAATCCATACGGCACTTTAGTGATCAGAAACTTACCTGTCGATCGTATGTTGCCGCCGACTCCAAGTGATGGGGGAGCTAGCCCTGCAAAATTCTCCTTTCTAAGTGAGTATTGTCTGCTCATGATAATGCTATTTTTTGGAGAGCCAATATCATACGAGGAAGAAAAAGAAGGATTATTAATCCAAAATATATGTCCTGTAAAAGGTAAAGAAAGCAAGCAGGAGAATACAGGTTCCAATCAGTTTTTCAAATTTCACACTGAAGATGCGATACACCCATATAAACCTGATCATCTAGGGTTGATCTGTTTACGTGCGGATCACGAACAAAAAGCAAAAACTCTAACTGCAAGCATATTAAGAGCCCTGCCTTACCTCCCAAGTACCGCTGTAACACTCCTTAGGAAACCACTTTATCGGCTGTATGCCCCTTCTTCGTTCATTAAATTTGGCTCCGAACGATACTCCACTGTAATTCCTATTTTGACAGGAAGTCTTTTATCTCCTCACATGTGTGTACATCTTCCGACAATGGAAGGTATTAACCGTGAGGCTCAATGGGCATTAGAAGCACTTCAAGCTGCGCTATGCAGTGTTGCAGAAGAATTTGTACTGCTACCCGGGGATATGTTAATAATTGATAATCGCTTTGCAGCTCATGCAAGAACTTCTTTCCAAGCTCGATATGACGGGAATGACCGATGGCTACAACGAATGTTCACAGTCGAAGATTTCAGGCGTACAAGTTTTAGCAGGGGATCTAAACAACATAAGTGTACCCCGCTCTTTATTGAGGAGGGGCTACGTAATGAAGAGAATTTTAATAAAATTAACGCTAAAAATGAATAACAGTTTGAATGCCTTAAAGAAAGCTGATATGTGATCTTTTTTTATTTACCAACCTTCTATTTGGAAATTGGTATCTAAGTAGATTTAGATTTTTATTTAAGATGGTTTTCGGAACATTAAATAAAAGAGGGGCCAAAAAACTTATTAATGGGCTCCCTCTCCATATTAATAACTGGATAGATGAGGGAGATATGATGTGGGAGTAGTGGGGCTTGTACAATAAAATAGGAAACACTGCAGTTGTTACCATTTAGGTTGATAGGTTTACGAAAATATAGGTTTTCATCCTATTCCCTCCTCATGTATTGTACATAAGATAGTAGAAAATATAACCAGGAGACATTGCCTTATGCCTGAGGGTGAAACAAATATTTCGGTTGTGATACCTACCTACAATGCTCTCATTTACCGGTTCGATATTCTTTTAGCCATGCTAAAAAGTCAAAAGGGTTTTCAGGAAATAGAAGTTATAGTTGTCGACTCCGGCAGTAGTGATGGGACGGTTCAGACAGCCAGGAAATATGGAGCCAAAGTAATAAACATTCCACATGAGGACTTCTCCCATTCTTATTCAAGAAATAGGGGGGGAGAATGTACATCACACAATTATATCCTATTCATTACGCAAGATGCATTGCCGCCGACAGATTCATGGCTTTTTGAACTTTTTAGCTTCATGCAAAAACATAAAGTTGCCGCCGTCTCTTGCAGTGAGACCCCGAGGGAAGATGCAGATCTCTATTCTCGCGTCCATTCATACCGTTATTACAAAAAATACCTTGGTGTGGTAAAGAAATACAAAATTTGGTCAAAGCCGAAAAAGGAAAGCTATTCACGTATGAGAAAACGGGCAAGCATATCCAATATTGCTTGTCTGTTAAAGAAAGAGATATTTATGGAATATCACTTCCGTCATGATTATGCCGAAGATCTTGACTTAGGCCTAAGATTAATCCGGGATGGAAAGAAAATAGCTTTGCAAAATCAATTTAAAATCATCCATTCCCACAATCGAACGGCTTATTATCACTTAAAGAGAGGATATATCGATACGATTTCATTATCCCAACTGTTTTCAGAGTACCAACCCCGAAAAGTTCGCAAAAAACAGTTATGTGAGGATATTGCCTACACTCTCACTGTTTTAAATTTCCTTGCTACAGAAGTGCTGGAGAAAATCCCCCTTCCTTGTTCCATTGAAAGCTATTTTAGAATTGTAGAAGATAAATTACACATTCATACTCCTGCTTATAATCCTCACTCTGTATTTTTACGTGACCATCCCTATTGCGATTCGGAGTTCCAAACCTTCCTTAAAAGCATATTGGCACAGCAAAGTGTTGGGAAAGAAATGGGATGCGATAGAAAGCTTTTAAAGTCCATCCAAAATGCGGTAAGCGACTATAAAGAGTATATGCTAAATATTTATCGCAATATCGATTACACCGTATCGCAAGATTTCAACAGAAGTCTTTTCAAGGAATTCGCCAATCAGATCGGCAAGAGGTTGGCCAGCGGCTATATAAGAAATCCTGAGAAGTTTAAAGACTTAGTAAACTTTATCAAAGATTGATTAGGCAGGATGGGATATCAATGAGTTAATTCAAAGATGAAAGGGATGAAAGGGTGTTTGAAAATCCTCTATCTAGTGCACCAGTTTTATCCTGAACATTACCGGGGTACCGAAAAGTTTGTTTTAAACATGGCGAGCATGATGCAGAAAATGGGCCATCAAGTAACGGTACTAACGCATGGCAGCTATGACTTTTCTTTTTATGACCAACAAATGGAAAATGTATACTATAAGGAAATGATGTATAAAGGGATCCCAGTGATTGTTTTCCGAATGAAAAGAAACTCCAAAAAGCTAAACCATAATTTAGGAAATGAAAGTTTGAAAATATTTGCAGGAAAGATCCTGGAATACATTAAGCCAGATCTTATTCATGTCGGGCATTCCAAAAGAGTGGCTGAATTCATTACGGTAGCTAAAACCTTACGAATTCCCTATATAATTACGCTTACAGATTTTTTTCTTATGTGTCCGAAAGGTGTCCTGCTTAATTCCAAGCGTGAATTATGCGACGGTCCTCGTTGCGGTCATCAATGCAGGTATTCGTGTCCGCAATTTTCTCAAGAGTGGGTGACCGACCGATATGCGAAGGGAAAAGACATATTATGCGGAGCTCATAAGGTGTTTGCTCCTTCCAGGTTTGTCGCTGGCAAATTCAATGAGGAATTCCCCGGGTTAAAAGTTAAGGTTATAAATCATGGGATCAAATACAGTACCATAAAAATGAATAACAGAATATACAAGGAAAACGATTCTCTCGTTTTTTGCTATGCAGGAGGATTGAAGAACCATAAGGGAGTTCATTTACTTATAGACGCATTTTTAAAATTGAAGTTTAAAAACGTACAGTTGAAAATTTTTGGGTCAGGTTGTGAAAGTTATCTCAAAAAATTAAAGAGTAAGTCTGGGGATGATCCCAGAATCGAATTCTGTGGCATATTTGAAGAACAGCACGTAGGGGAGGTTTTAAGTGGGGTAGACGCGGTGATTTTGCCTTCCCTTTGGTATGAGAATTATCCGCTGATTCTCCACGAAGCAGTAGCTTGCAGATTGCCCGTGATCTGTTCGGATGCGGGTGGAATGTCGGAAAAAATAAAAGACGGTTGGAATGGGTTTACTTTTCCCGTTGGAGATAAGAAAAAGCTAAGATCAATAATTGAAAAGGTAACTCGTGATGCAACTATATTAAATGAATTGAAAAAGAACTTGAGCTCTTCTTTGATCCCTTCTATTGAGCAAGAAGCGTATGCTTATGAAAAAGAGTATAGGCGAATTTTAGTATGGTAAGCCTGATGCAATTGGCGGAAAATAGGGAATGAAATGCTGCATGTCGTCTGTCATTAGACAAAGTATAGCAAAGCTCTGCGAAAAAGTATTTATTTCAGAAACTGTGTTTATGCTCTGTATGTTTTTGTTAAATTTTTTATAAAGAGGTGATGCAGAGTATGAAACTGGTTGGAGTTTATCTTGACGGATCAACCATGATAGACATATCTCATAAAATCCCCAAAATAAAAAATAACTTCACATATGAATTTTGGGTTAAACCAGTCGGTAAACTCAAAATTTATGAAGAATCTACCAATGGGACAACAGGAACTAAAAGTCAGAAATATATTATTGGTCCACAGTATGGAGTTAAGCCTATTTGTGCTGGAATAGGAGTATCTGTCGGCAGGAATGGGATTTGCGTGTTTGAACATACCGAAAATTATCTCCCTGCCACATTGGCCTATAGAACTAAAATTAAAGATTGGTGTCACATTGCGGTTGTATATTATAACAGGATCCCTTATTTGTATATAAATGGGGAGTTTAAAAAAAGAGGTCTCAAGAGTTCTAAGGAAACAATTTATGCATCTGGGCTTTTTGGTGGTCATGATCGATATGGCTTTTTTGAGGGAAATATCAATGAACTAAGGTTATGGGATCATGCCCGAACACCAGAACAAATTAAATATTTTACAAACTCTTCAATGAAAGAAAACGAAAAAAGTTTAGTTGTCCATTGGAATAGTAAACATTTTTTACTGAATATTGAAGGGTCCCAGGCATACTCTATTAAATATCCAGCGCCCCCCAAAAAAGATAATTTATTAATCGAAAGTAAAAAGCGAATAGAGGGGAAGCGCCATAAGCTGGAATTGAATCCCATAGACTCCGTTTCCATTGTCATCCCTACATTTAATGCAATGAGTGATTATGACTTTGTCACTTTACTTAGGATGCTGCAATATCAAAAAGGATTTAAAAAGAAGGAGATAATTGTTGTCGATTCGGGAAGTACAGATGGGACGAGTGAAATTGCAGAAAAGTATGGGGCCAAAGTTATTGGAATTTCACAAAAAGAATTTTCACATTCATATGCAAGGAATTTAGGAGCAGAGCATGCTACTCATCCATATATCCTTTTTATTACTCAGGATATCCTACCCCCATCTGAACATTGGCTATCAGAAATATATACTTATTTGAAGAATAATAACCTTGCAGCAGTTTCTTGTGCAGAAACGCCACGTGAAGATGCTGACTTATATTATAGAATATCCTCGTGGTTACATCATTGCAAATTTTTAAAATTAAAAAACTCGGATAAGATTCTATGTAAACCAAAAGAAGGAAATTATCTTGAATTACGTAAAAGTTCAAGTATTACGGATATTACATGCTTATTAGATAAGCAAATTTTCATGAAATATAAATATAGACACAGCTTTGCAGAAGATCTGGATTTAGGTGTAAGGCTAATTGGTAAAGGATATAAATTAGGTCTAATGGTAAGTACAAAAGTTATTCATTCACATAATCGTTCTCCCTATTATTATTTAAAGCGATCATTCGCGGATACTATTTCCTTATCTGAAATTTTTAAAGATTTACCCATTTCAAACATTACATTCAAACCTTTGGTTAAAGATATTTTGTATACCTATAATGCTTTATACTCCATATTTCCTGAAAATGTACAAACAAGGAAGAAGATTAGACTAGAAAACTTTGAAGGCTATGTTAGAAACAGTTTTGAAAACTATAAGTGTATAAATTATCCGATATCTATTTCATTATCTCCCTGCAAATATATTGATAGTGCCCTTTATTCTTTATTAGAAGAACTTCATCCTTTGTACTCCATTAGTCAAGATCAGAAATATGATGGTTGTCTAATTCGATCATTATTAAAATGGTTGAAGGTTTCAAGTGACTATATGCATCGAATGAATGATGTATTAGATGAAAAATTACTGGAAGATTATATCCAAAGTATTTTTAAGGCATTTGCCTCTAGAATAGGTTCAATGCTAGCACAATGTTATAAAAGAAATAATATTGAAGGAAATGTTAAACAATTAATTAAATCTCTTAAGGAGGGAGTGTGAGAATTTGAAAATACTATATATCGTCCACCAGTTCTATCCCATGCACTATACAGGAACGGAAAAATTTGTTTTCAATATGGCGACCATGATGCAGTTAATGGGCCATAATGCCAAAGTTGTGACTTATAGTTACTATGAGGATAGGCAATATGAAAAGCAAGCAGGGGATATATTAATTCGGGAATTCACCTATAAAGGAATTCCAGTTGTCGCGTTTAAATGTAAGAAGCATTTTAACAATATGAACCTGCTTCAAGATAATAGTGAGCTAGAGTTGTTTAGTGAATCGCTAATAAAAGATGAAAGCCCGGATTTGATTCATTTTGGTCATATCATGAGGGTCGGTGAGTTTATAAAATCAGCAAAGAAATTGGGAATTCCATACATTATTACGCTAACGGATTATTTCTTTCTGTGTCCTAAAGTAACCTTACTTAATTCAAAAGGTCAAACATGCAATGGACCCTCTAATGGAGAATCATGTGCGCGATTTTGTTCTGAGATCCAACCGGAATATATTAAGAGAAGGTTACACCAAGCACAGGATATGTTAGGTTCGGCAAAAAAAATCATTTCGCCATCCAAATTTCTAGGCAGAATGTTTGAACAGGAATTTTCTTCAAAAATTAGTATCATTCATCATGGCGTAAGCTATAGTAAGATAAAACGTAACGAAAGAGTTTATAAGGAGGGCTCTCATATTACCTTTGGTTTTGCAGGGACATTGCAATATCACAAGGGTGCCGATATCTTACTAGAATCTTACAGGAAGGTTCCTTCCAGAAACACTTCTTTAAAGATTCTAGGAACTGGACAAAATGATTATGTAAAAAAATTGAAGGGGTTAGCAAAGGGCGATGATAGGATTGAATTTTGTGGTGTATTTGACCAAACCCAACTAGGACATATCTTTAACCAAATTGATGTTATGATTATTCCCTCAATTTGGTACGAAAATTACCCTTTAGTTTTACATGAAGCATTGGCGTGCCAAATTCCTGTAATTTCCTCCAATATTGGGGGAATGGCGGAAAAGATAAAAAACGGTAAGTATGGGTTTACTTTCGATGTCGGCAAGGTAGAGCAATTGAGAAAGGTTTTGACTATGATAAGTGCTAAGCCAGAAATACTTAATAAAATCAAGGATAATCTGAAGAAAGTACACATTCCAACAATTGAGCAAGAAGCGTATGCTTATGAGAGACTTTATAAATGCATTTAACCTTGATAAATGAATTGTTGAGCTATGATGAAGTCAATGGGTTATATATATTAAAAGGGCAATCCAAATCAAAGCAAGGGTGGAAAGGCAATAAAAAGGAAGTAAGAGGATGATGATAATGAAAAAGGCTTTTTCGATTACCATGGTCAAAAATGAAGCGGATATTATTGAATCGTTTGTAAGATACCATCTGAATATTTTTGACCGAATGGTTATTTTAGATAACGGAAGCACAGATTGTACATTGACTATATTGAATAATCTTAAGGCTGAAGGGCTCCCCATTGATGTTTTGGTTGATAACTTTGAATATTTGCAAGCAGAAAAAACAACTTCACTTATGTACAGTACTTATAGGGAATACAAACCTGACCTCATTTTCCCTCTGGATGTAGACGAATTTTTAATTTTAGCCAATAACAAGGAGCATCCGAGAAAAATTATTGACAAACTAGATTTGGAAACTATCTATTATTTAGAAAGGGTGAATTATATTCCATCTGTTAACGATAACTATAATGAGCTTTTTGTTCCAAAACGAATAACCCATTCGTTGGGTAGGTGCGATGGCTTTAAAGTGGTTGTTACAAAAGGGGTACTCAACAAATATTCGCCATCCATTTCTAAGGGAAATCATAATCTGATTTTTAAGAACAAGAGAGAACATCCAAAGATAGAGCGACCTTTTGGAGCATTAAAGATTGCCCACTTTATAGTTCGTTCTCCTGAACAAATGAAGTCAAAAGTTATTTTAGGATGGCTTAATAACCTGGCAGCATATAATCGAAAGAAAGGCAATAGTGTCCATTTGGAAAAATGGTTTAACAGGATTAAAGCAAATCCCAATATAGGAATCTATGAACTCTTAGGTAGTCCGAAAAAAGTCGAGCCAATTGATCTTTCATTCTGCAAACCAATCCATATCAATTATACCAACCATAATGACGTTAATCTATTTAGAAATCTCCTCTTGTTTAGTGAATTGCTAGCCGCAGAGTATGCAAAGGTAAGAAAAAAATTAATTGATTTAGAAAAACGTTAAATACTTTAACTTTTTTAATTCCTTGGGGTGAAGGTCATATTGTGAATCGCAAATCAAGCGATTATGAATAGGCTCAAGTTTTGTGTATTAATAGGAATGTACAGACGCAGAGTAACTCAAAAAATGGCAGAGTTCTACATTCTAAGCCCGTTTTATAAGGATTTCAATTAATGCACAAACATTGAAAAAATATTATGAATAGTATGTCAGTGATTAACGCAAAGAGAGAAAGGGTGGGAAAAACTTAGTTTGTTAGATAGTTTTCACTTTAATTGTGGAATATTCCAGCTCCATTATGAAGTAATTAAGATCTATAGCTTTTTCAGAAAGGAGTCAAAAATATGAAAGTAGATTGGATTATTGTCGGTGCTGGATTCACTGGTGCTACTTTAGCAGAGAGGATCGCTTCTCAACTGGATCAAAAGGTACTGGTAGTAGAACGAAGGGATCATATCGGAGGGAATTCTTATGATTGCTTTAATGAGGACGGAATCCTGATTCACAAATATGGTTCGCATACTTTCCATACAAATTCTTTACTGGTATGGAACTATCTATCTACATTCACTAAATGGAGACCTTACTTTCACCAGGTGCTGGTAGTTGCTGATGGCAAGAAGGTCCCGATTCCGTTCAACTTAAACTCTCTTTATAATCTTTTCCCAAAGAAATATGCGGAAAAACTGGAGTCATTACTCATAGGTCATTACGGTTTTGGTATCAAAGTTCCTATTCTGAAACTACGCGAGAACGCAAATCGAGATCTTAATTTTTTGGCGGATTATATCTACCAGAAGGTGTTCTACCGATATACCTTAAAGCATTGGGAACTCAAGCCCGAAGAATTGGACCCCTCTGTCACCGCACGCGTACCGGTTTATATCAGCAGGGATAACCGTTATTTCCAGGACACATATCAAGGCATTCCTATGCACGGCTACACTGCACTTTTCAGTAAAATGCTCAAGCATCGCAATATCAAGGTGCTTTTGAATACCGACTACCGTGAAATCATAGATCAGATAAGCTTTAAGCGAATGATTTACACTGGACCTATTGATGCCTTCTTCGATTACAGGCATGGTACACTTCCGTACCGAAGTCTTAACTTTGATTATCATACATTAAACCAGGAATATTACCAAGAGGTTGGAACCATCAATTACCCAAATGAATATAAATTCACTCGCATTCTCGAGCAAAAACACCTCACCGGTCAACTCTCCCCCAAAACGACAGTAACTTTTGTTTATCCGGAGCCGCACAATCTGGGAAAGAATGAACCCTATTATCCTATTCCCCGAGCAGAAAACCGTCTGCTCTATAATCTCTACGCCAATGAAGCTGAGCAAATTAAGGAAAAAGTGCTTTTTGCAGGTAGACTGGCTGATTATAAATACTACAATATGGATCAAGCTGTAGCGCGAGCTTTAACTCTATTTAAGGAAATAGCGGAAAAGCAAGAGTAGGTTTTTCAGATTCATTTTTAAGAAAGGACTGATTAGTAGAATGCCAAAGAATAACGGAGAGAATCCTCCCCCCTATGCAACGGGGAAAGAGGAAAGAAGGTTTCGCAAGATACGTCTGGCAGGGGCTTTCCGGCTGTTTGCAAAATACGGATTCGATGAGGGAACCACAGGTCATATTACCGCCAGGGATCCGGAATATCCCAATCGATTTTGGATCAATCCGCGTGGGATGCATTTCAGTCAGATTAAGGCTTCTGACTTGATTTGTGTTAACCATGACGGCGACATTGTAGAGGGAAATGGAGTTCTCCATCGAGCGGGATTTGCTATTCATTCCGGAGTGTATAAAGCCCGTCCCGATGTGGCAGCCGTTGCCCATGCCCACTCCATTTACGGCAAAACTTGGTCGACCCTAGGACGTCTGCTTGATCCAATAACGCAAGATGCTTGTCAATTTTATAAGGATCATGCCCTCTTTGTACTTAAGGGTTCTATCCTGAAGGAAGGAAAACGAATCGGGGAGGCATTGGGCAAAAAGAAAGCATTGATTATGCAAAACCATGGATTGCTTACGGTAGGGCAAACTGTTGATTCCGCGGTCTGGTGGTTCATTGCCATGGAACGGCTTTGCCAATCTCAATTGTTAGCCGAATCTGTTGGGAAACCAACTTTACTCCCACCCCATCTTGCCGAATCGCTTAAGAAGAGTACGGGATCAGAGAAAAAGGGCTTTCGCAGCTTCCAGCCGTTATGGGACTTGATCGTGAAAGATCAGCCTGATTTGCTTAAATGAGTTTTACGGGAGAGGAGAAGCATTTGCTGCTCATCCCAGATCGGAGGATGACGAACATTGCAAAATTGCGAAGGGCGAATTGAAAGAGTGGAGAAAGCGCGCTTTCTTGGCGAGAGATGGAGAGATATAGGCTGTAACGCAAGAAAGGGATGGCATGGAAAAACGGTTTATCTTGATTTGGTGCGTATAACCATTGATGGCGAGACGGGATTTGGGTGGTCAAGCATCACGAAGGATCATGCAGAAAAAATAGTAGGAACCCCACTAAGAGAGATGTTCAATAATGCCGGGAGGATTCGCTCGGAGTATAGGAGTATAGAATACCCTTTATTGGACTGGTGGGGCCGTATGAAACAATTGCCGGTTTACGCTCTCGTTGCGGGGGATGAGTTTGAAAAAGAAAATGCTCCCACTCTTAACGTCCCATGCTATGACACAACTCTCTATTTCAATGACCTCCACTTACGTGAAGATTCGGATGCTGTCCCGCTGATGCAGGAGAAAGCCCTGGAAGGATGGAATCGGGGGTATCGGGCTTTTAAAATCAAGGTAGGTCGGGGGGCACGGCATATGCCCTTGCTGAAAGGGATAAAGCGTGATATCGAAATCATTAGAGGGATTAGGGAGGCCCTGGGATCCAAGGCGGAGATCATGATTGATGCAAACAACAGCTATAATCTTAATATCGCCAAAGAAGTGTTGTATGCTACGGCTGATGCGCATCTTATTTTTATTGAAGAGCCGTTCTATGAAGATCCCATTTTGTACGAAGACTTAAAAAACTGGATGGATAAAGAGAAAATCCCTGTGCTGATTGCAGACGGGGAGGGGCTGACTGCAGCTCCTGCCCTGGTAGATTGGGCTAAGCAGGGGTTCATTGATGTCATCCAATATGATATCCGGTTTTATGGTTTTAACAAGTTATTGGAATTAGAAGATCGCCTCAAGGGATCAAAGGTTATGCAGGCCCCTCATAACTATGGGGGACCATATGGAAACTATGCTTCCTGCCATATCGCACCGGCGATGGAACGGTTTCTGACCGTGGAGTGGGATGAGGTGAAGGTTAATGGGCTTGACGCACCAGGCTACACATTAGTTGAAGGGAAAATCCGCGTTCCCAACTCTCCCGGCTTCGGTTTGCATCTGGATGATGACCATTTTGCAAAAGCAGTACAGGAATCAGGATGGCAAATAACTCTTAACCTGTGAGGAGGGAAGTCCATGATTTGCTTTTCGCTGCTGGCCCATGAAAACGAAAAGGCCGTGCTTGACCAAGTAGAAAATATTCATCGTTTCATCGGTAAAAACAATTGTATGATTGTTGTGTATAATGGGGGTACAGATGAAAAATTCGGCCGCAAAGTATGTGATAAGCACGATAATGTAAAGCTATGCCCCTACAGCAGGAAATTGGAGTACAGAAGAATTGGGCGGGTTTTATATGATGTCATGAGATGGCTGGAAAAAAAGAAGGCTGCCTATGATTTTCTGATGTACTTTGAATTTGATACGATGTTTATAAAACACGGTTTTAAAGAATACCTGAATAAAAGAATGGTAGGGTATGATTGGATAGGTCAGAATCTCAAGAAATTGCATCCACTCGTAGACTCTCCAACAACAGCACGGTCGATGTTTCAGGACTGGGATCGATGGCAGCCCTTTTTTGAACAAGACTATTTTTATAAAACATCCAATCCCTTTCAAACCTATCGCTCAGAAATTGTAAGGAAAATGCTAAAAATCATTGACGGAAAAAAACTAGAACTTTTGCTCGCATCGAGTACTGCAGAATGCTTAGGCGAAATGATCTATCCGACTTTAGCAGCCAAATGCGGTGCCAGACTGCGTCGTTACGACGAGCACTTTAGCAAGTTTAATCGTTTCAAGCCTGCGCTTTCCATTAAAGAAATACAGAGTGCGGTGCAAAAAGATGGGATAATGTTCGTGCACCCCGTAAAGGACGATCATGTTCGCGAATGGATGATGGCCAATATTAAATAATAAATGAATAATACGTTATTCTAACTTTGCGAGGTAAACCATGTAACCATTCCATTAAAGGTTAAGATTTAGCCTTCTGATGAAAATGACCATAATCTCATGATATATCTGGGTTACGGGCATTATGCCTATTTCACTATTCAGAGCCTTCAATTTTTTGATTTAAGTGTGGGGCTTTATAATTAAAAGGATAATAAATTAATCATCCCATATAGTTGTCTTTAAATACTTCAAATATTCCCCTTTAAACCGATGATTATGGTTCCAGGGTTTTCCTTCCCCGTTATAATGGATGATATAAGGGTCTTCAACGTCTCGTCGATAAGGTGCGAGGTAATTCCATCTGGGATCCAATTGGAGCCACTTATCATGAAGAATGGCATTCAATGGATCCTGGCTGCAAAATTTAATTTTAGAGGCATTGTTATTAATGAATTGAATAATTTTTTCAGATACATTGTTTTCCCTCCATCTCTTCAAATTTATTAAAAGAACGCCTGCATTGAAATAATTGGATTCTATGGGAATAGAAAGGTCTTTATACCTAGTATTCCCTGCAGGTGTAGTAACGGCAGCCAAATAATATTTGTCTACATTTATGTTCCACAAACTTGTAATATCTTTTTTTACAATAAGATCGCTATCCAAATAAATTACTTTATCAATGTCCTTATTGAGGAGTTCGGGTATAGATATACGATAGTAGGTTTCCATGGTTAAGTATCCACGTGTCATGAAACCAGCATATATTAAAGGGTCAACTTTTAAGAATTTGATTTTCTGTTTGAATTTTTTCATGGAATTGGTTAATTTCAACTTATTTTGTTCCGAAATGTTGCTATTAATAATATAAATGTTAAGTTTATTTTTTGTGACCTTATTTTCTAATAGGGAATTTAACATAACTGCCAAAGGCTTAGAATAACAATCATTACTTGCAGTTACGATATGAATGGTTTCCAAATTTTATCACCTTCTTATTAATTAATAAGATTTGAGAGGTCTTTTCTAAACAAAATTTATTTCACTATTGGGATAATTAACTAATCTATAATAGCTTATGAGTAGAACAGAAAAATGATTATACATTTAACTTGCAGAAAAAAAACTATTCGGATTTGGCTGCCTTGTACTGGAATTATAAAGGTGGCTAGTCAGGAATCTGTTTTATTTGATTTGGTCTTATCACCATTACATTTTTATTTTTTCGCCATATAGTGTAAAAGATAGTTCTTAATTATTTTTAGGAAAACGATGTAATATTTGGAGGGAATAATGATGAGGAAACTTTCCATTGGGCTTTTTCTAGGTCAGAGTATTCCTTCTTATTATGCACATAGCTTTAATGTTATGAAAATGGCTCAAGGTTTCCATAACATTGGTTGCAAAGTAGAGGTAATTACCTCTGAAAATGCAAACACCATCAAATTAAAAAAGGAAATCCCAAATATTTATGATCATTACGGAATAAACAGCAAAATCAGTATAAAATATTTGTCCCCGTCCAAGGAAGCGTTCCTAAACTGTAACACGAAACATGATCCTACATTTTGTGAGAAAGCGTGTGAATACGCGAGGGAGAAGAAGTTTGATTTTGTGTATTGCCGCAACCATTTTTTGCCATACCTTACGGTTAGAGAAGGAATCCCCACATTAATTGAGACGCACAGTTGGAATTATAATGATCATTTGCTGAGAAAACTAGATAAGTTAACCCATCTGGAGTCATTCAAAGGGCTCGTTACTATTCATGAAAAAATTAAAAAGGAAAATGCAAAGAGGGGAATGCCAAATGATAAAATACTTGTATTAGAAGACGGTGTTGATTTGAAAGGATTTGAGATATCAGATGATCGGATGTTATGGAGAGAGAGATTGGGTTTGGATAAAGATAAATGCTATGCGGTTTATTCCGGCCACTTATATCCTGATAAAGGCATTGAACTGATATTGCAGGCGGCCAAAAAGTTGCAGCATTTGAAGGATCTCGTCTTCCTGCTAGTCGGAGGTTTTGAAAAGGATAAGCGGCTATGGGAAGATTACTGCAAGGAAAACGGGATCTGCAATGTTAGGTTTATCGGTTTTGTACCCAACACTCTAGTTCCGAAGTATTTAAAGGCAGCTGATTGTTTGCTGCTAGCCTATAAAATCAAAAATATGAAATATAGAATGATAGATATTCATACAACATCTCCATTAAAGTTATTTGAATACATGGCTTCCAAAAGACCCATTGTGGCAACAGATATCCCGACGATAAGCAAGGTTTTGGTTCACGAATCTAATTCTTTGCTCGTTCGTCCTGATGATATAGATGATTTTTGTAAAGCGATAAAAAGATTATTAAAGGATAAAAAATTAAGTAATAAATTGTCTAATCAAGCCTATTATGAAGTACAAGAGTATACATGGGAAAAAAGATGCAAAAAAATCCTAGAATATTTTCTAGAAAATTAGAATCTTTTGGAAACGAATAAATCCTTGCTTAGGATGTGGCAAAGAATGTCAAATTATTTAAAACCGCCAGACGGTGTTTATCATTCCGCATCGGAATGGGTCGAAAAGACCTCTTCAAAAAAATTTTCTCCAACATACATTGAATTTGAACCGGTTATCCCTACAAATTTTCCTAAAGCAAAGGGTATTGATGGTCGTCATTTCGCCAATCCATTCGCTTCCGAAAAGCCATTGCCCCGTAGGTATGTTGTCGTAATACCAGAGGGACGCGTGTGGGGAAGAACCGGTTCTGTGATTACACCTGATAATAAGCTATTATGGGATGTTTCATGGCAACCTTCTAAAAGTCCTTCAAATCACTCCATTTTTCGCCAAAAGAAGCTACCTCCTGCAGTTTATACCAAAGAATCTGTTGCCGTTTTAACTTTTTGTGTTCCCAACAACTATTTCCACTGGATGTTCGACGTTATATCACGCTTGGATTTTCTGCGCCGCAGCAGAATTAATTTTAATAAATATGTAATTAATCGGATTTCGCCACAGCCATTTCATCAGCAAATACTTGATCTCCTTGGAATTCCTAAAGAAAAGATAATAGAGTGCAATAATCATTTTCATTTGCAAGCTAAGAGATTAGTTGTGCCTTCACGAAAAGGATTTATTTCTAAAGAGGCATGCGACTTCCTTAGAAACGAATTGCTGTCTAAGAGAATTATCAAGAAATCAGATTTATCTAAGCGAATTTACGTTAGCCGTAAAAATGCTAGTGTGAGAAAAATCCTTAACGAAGACCAAGTTATTGGAGTCCTCGAGGAGTATGGCTTTCGAACAGTTTACCTTGAGAAGATGACAGTAGCTGAGCAGATTGGGCTTTTTTCTTCATCAAGTGCGGTTATTGCACCGCATGGAGCAGGCCTAACAAATCTTGTTTTTTGCCATAAAGGAACTAAGGTGATAGAAACCTTCCCAAGGGATTTTGTTCCCGAATATTATTGGAAGATTAGCGCTTTAATGAACCTGGATTATTACTATTTAATCGGAGATGTGGTTAAACGCGATACTCAGCAAAAACGAGAGAATGATATCTTAATTCCTATAGAAAAACTAAAAAAGATTATAGAAATGACTGGAATGGAAAAGAACTGAGATTTATCCAAATTCTCCTTCTCGAATACTTGGATAAATGCATATTTTTCTTTTATCATAAGCAATCCCTATCAATTATTCATAAGCTAAAAGAGAAAAGCGCGCATAATTTTTAAGGTATAGGTTACTAACCGAAGAATAGGACGTCTGGGAGGAAACGATGAAAGGGATTATTCTGGCCGGCGGAAGCGGAAGTCGCTTATATCCGCTCACAAGAGCTATTACTAAACAACTGCTTCCGGTTTATGATAAGCCCATGATTTATTATCCTTTATCTGTTCTAATGCTTGCAGGCATAAGAGAGATTTTAATTATTTCAACTCCTGAAGACCTTGTGAGGTATCAGCAAGTACTAGGCACAGGTAAGGAACTAGGGATTTCTTTGCATTATGCGAAACAGCCCCATCCAGATGGAATAGCACAAGCATTTTTGATCGGTGAAGAGTTCATCGGGGATGATTCAGTATCCTTGATATTAGGGGATAACATATTTTATGGGCATGGCTTAAGTGCATTAGTTCAAAGAGCAGCAAAGCAAGGATCAGGAGCTACTGTGTTTGGATATAGTGTTAATGATCCACAGAGGTTTGGGGTAGTTGAATTCGATGCATCCGGTATGGCTATTTCAATCGAAGAAAAGCCCTCAGACCCGAAGTCCAACTATGCTGTTACAGGGTTATACTTCTATGATAATCGTGTTGTTGAAATCGCAAAGAATATTAAGCCTTCCAAAAGAGGTGAACTAGAAATCACAGATGTCAATAAGGCTTATCTTGATCTCGGACAATTGCATGTGGAACTTTTGGGACGAGGATTTACATGGCTAGACACAGGTACTCATGATTCTCTCTTGGAAGCGTCACAATTCATTCAATTGATTGAAAAACGTCAAGGCTTAAAGGTAGCCTGTCTTGAAGAAATTGCTTACCTTAAGGGTTATATTACAGAAGAGCAGTTAATATGCCTAGCAGAACCATTAATGAAAAATAGGTATGGACAATATCTAGTAGAGTTGGCGAAAAGAAGATCGGAGTGGAGCTAGAAAAATGAAAGCTAGCAAAACCAAATTGTCTGGCGTTCTTTTGATAGAACCGGATGTGTTTGAAGATCAAAGAGGATTTTTTATGGTGAGCTATAGCTTGAAAAAATATTCTGAGCTCGAGATAAATTTTTCATTTATTCAAGATAACTACTCGCTGTCTTTAGAATCAGGTGTTCTTCGAGGTTTGCATTACCAGCTGAATCCGGTGGCTCAAACGAAGTTGGTTTACGTGATAACAGGTGCGATTTATGATGTGGTTGTAGACGTTCGTCGGGATTCCACTACTTTTGGCCAATGGGAAGCTTTTATCTTAAGTGAGGACAATAAGAGGCGGCTTCTTGTACCAAGGGGTTTTGCACATGGTTTTTGCACATTGGTTTCCAATACGCAAGTACAATATAAAGTGGATGCATACTACTCACCGGACCACGAAAGAGGGATCCATTGGAACGATCCGGAACTGGGAATCTCTTGGCCGACCACCAATCCGATCTTATCGGAAAAGGATAGGCTTCTTCCTCTTTTGAAAGATGCGGAACTTAATTTCTGATCCGAAAGGAGGAACCCATTCTGTGAAAATACTAGTAACTGGCGGGGCCGGTTTTATCGGCAGTAACTTTGTGAGGTATATGATTAACCGATATCGGGATTATCAAATTATCAATTTAGATGCTTTGACCTATGCAGGTAATCTAGCAAATCTTGCAGAAATTGCGCAGAATTATAAATTTATAAAAGGTGACATTACGGATCGTCCATTGGTCAGTTCTATCTTTGAAGATGGAATCGACGCCGTGATCAACTTTGCTGCGGAAACTCATGTGGATCGCAGTATTTCTGAACCGGATATTTTTATAAGAACCAATATCTTAGGTACCCAAGTTCTTTTAGATGGGGCTAGATCCCATGGAGTGAAAAAATTCCTGCAAATATCCACAGATGAAGTATATGGGACATTAGGTACTCATGGGCTTTTCCACGAAAACACTCCCTTGGCTCCGAGAAGTCCGTACAGTGCAAGCAAAGCGGGAGCCGATTTTTTGGTTCGCGCGTACTATGAAACATTTCAACTCCCCATGAATATTACTAGATGCTCCAACAATTATGGCCACTACCAATTTCCCGAAAAACTTGTCCCTTTAACGATCATTCACGCTTTAGAAGATAAGCCATTGCCCATTTACGGTGATGGATTGAATATAAGAGATTGGCTGCATGTGGAAGACCATTGCAGAGCAATTGATTTGGTATTGCATCATGGTAAAGACGGAGAGATCTACAATATCGGCGGCAATAATGAGCGAACGAATATCGAGATCGTAAAAGCAATTTTAGAGTATCTTGGCAAGGACGAGAGTTTGATTCGTTTTGTGCCTGACCGCCCGGGGCACGATCGCCGTTATGCGATTGATGCAACCAAAATTTCTCGCGAGCTGGGCTGGACAGCAAATTACTCCTTTGAAAAAGGGATGCAGGATACAATCGATTGGTACTTGACCAATAAAACCTGGTGGTTGCGAATTATCTCCGGGGAATACAAAGATTATTACCGCCGGCAGTATAAGGATAGAGCGGGTGGATTAACATGAAAGTGGTTGTTACAGGGGCCAAGGGCCAATTGGGGACTGACTTGGTCCATATTTTGACGAAAAAGCATCATGAGGTGATTGGATTCAGCCATGCTGAATTAGACATTACAGATATGGATTCAGTCTTCAAAGCTCTCACCCAAATAAAGCCGGATGCGGTTATCCATACTGCCGCCTATACTAAAGTAGACGAAGCGGAAAGTAAAGCGGATTTTGCTTTTTCAGTCAACGGATTCGGAACACGAAACGTTGTCATAGCCGCACAGGAAGTGGGAGCCAAGTTCTGCTACATTAGTACGGACTATGTTTTCAATGGTAATAATAATAGGCCTTACCAAGAGCATGATATTCCGAGTCCGTTAAGCGTTTATGGTAAATCAAAATATGTGGGAGAAGAATATGTAAAAACTCTATCTTCTAGGTATTTTATAGTCCGTACTTCCTGGGTTTATGGGGCGCATGGAGAAAATTTTGTGAAAACAATGCTTAGGTTTTCCAAAGAGCGTAATGAGCTCGGAGTCGTTCATGATCAAACGGGTTCCCCAACGTATGCGGTTGACTTGGCTCATTTTTTATGCAGTTTAACACAAACAAAAAATTATGGAATATACCACGCGACAAATACAGGTATGTGCACTTGGTATGAATTTGCCAAAGCGATATTTGAAGAGGCCGGAATTCCAATAAAGTTGAATCCGATCAGAACGGAGGATTTTCCCGGACCAGCGATCAGACCTAAATACTCAGTATTGGACCATCAATCTATTCGAAGCAATGGATGGGCGGACCTAAGGCATTGGAGGCAAGCTTTAAAGGCATTTATGGAAGAGTTAAGAGATAAAAATGAGTAGTTTAGCATCTACATCTCTAAGTGCTTTGTTGTGGGGATTTTTTTAAGATAATAAGCTTGCTCTTAAATCATACGGCTAAGTGCCTTGCGAGCAGGAATGTTTGGCAATGTAACAAGAGGTAAAAGTTTGACTATGGTTTTTAGCTATTCCTCCTGAACCAAAATGGTTAAATGAACATAATTGTAATAAACGAATTTATTATATATCAATATTGGTATTACTCATTTTATCTATATACTAAATAATGGTATTTGATGAGATAATAAAAGTAACGTTTTGGTAGGCTGCCATAAGTTCGTCATTCTTTGTAGAAGGGGGATGAAACCACCATGAAAACGATTGGGCACATTTCGAAGACCTTTCTTAAAATTTCTCAAACTTTTGTTTATCGTCAAATCTTAGATAATTCCTGGTATAGACATGCGATTTTCGCGAAAAAACGTTTAAATAAAAAAGTTTTTCCGATTGATGGGCTAGTCTTGTATAAGGAAAAGACAGATCTAATCCATATATTAAAAGAAAATCAGGTTGATTTGATACATGCCCATTTTGCTCCGAACGCTATAAATGTTCTGGAAGCTAAAATGCTGCTAAAAATCCCCATGTTGACTTTTATACACGGTTATGACGCTACAAAGGTTCCAAGATTGAAGGCAAAGAATCGGCGGAATTACAAATTATTATTTGAAAACGGAGATTTGTTTGCTGTCCCTTCCGAAGCGATTTTGAAAGAACTCTTATTTCTTGGGTGCCCGGCGAATAAGCTGGTTGTTTGTCGATTAGGTATTGACTTGAAGCTTTTCCCTTTTCAGCCGAGGACGTTAGATGGTGATGTTATCCGGCTTATTTCAGTCGGGAGGCTGGTAGAGAAAAAAGGTCATCACCATCTTATAGAAGCACTTTCTTACATTCGAGATAGCGTCCCGCCATTCCACTTGACTATCATAGGTGATGGGAAATTAAAAAATTATTTGATCAACTTAACTTTAAGGCATGGCCTACAGGATAGAGTAAGTTTCTTGGGAAGTGTCAGACCTCCTGCAGTTTTGTCAGAGTTACAAAAAGCCCACATTTTTTGTCTTGCAAGTATAACGGGCAGAAAGGGTGACATGGAAGGTCTTCCTGTATCTATATTGGAGGCTCAGGCTACCGGGTTACCCGTTATATCTACAAGACACAGCGGAATTCCTGAAGCCGTATTAGATGGTCGAAGTGGTTTTCTTGCGGAGGAAGGGAATATCAAGGAACTAGCTCAAAAGTTATTGGACTTAATGAATCAGCCTAAAAGATGGACCGAGTTTGGCAGTGAGGGGAGGATTAGGGTGACGGAGCATTTTGATGCCAAGAAAAGTGCAGAGGAGTTAAAAGGACTCTACGATCGGTTGATTAATGGGACTGCTAGATAGTTATTGCAATATAACACTGGTATAGCAATCTGAGCCACTGGAATTTTTAAATTTATAGGGATAGCAAGAACTCCAATTTATGTATATTTCGAAAATACATAAGGGAGTATTTATATTGGATGACAGACAATGTGAACGATTGTAAGCAAGAAGCCAACAGGTTATTACTTGAATCTCCTAAACTATATAGCACCTTTAATGAAAGCAATAGTGGTGGACAGAAAAGATTGGGACATCGATACTGGCACTAATTTTAAATGTTTGAAAATCGATGTATACATTCCACAATATAATCCACTTCTTCAAAGGATAAGCTTGCTTGGATAGAGTGGCAGTTTAACAAATTCTTTCCATATCCCATAGGCTACAGGTGTCTCGTTCACGTTTTTGGAGAATATAGGATGCATAGTCAACAGCATATAATGGACCCGGTCGTATTTGAATCCTACATCATTGATTTCATAATACCAATGGTTTACTGCGATACCGTGTTCACAGTCATTCTCTTTTAACCGCTGCCAGTCACCGTCTTTATTCATTCCTACCTAGGCCGTATGCCTTAGTGGTTTGAGCTGATCTTCGTCATCGGGGATATTATGCCGCCGTCCCCCGTAGTCATGCTTTTTTTATCCTCAAAACTGAAACACCCGATATCCAGCCCAATAGTTTTCCCTTTGTATTTTCCGCCTATCCCATGGCGCCGAGTCTTCGATTACTTTTACGTTATGTGTTTTTGCCCAGAAAACGAGCTGATCCATTGCTACCGGATATCCTTCCATATGAACCGGGATAACAGCTACACAATCATGATCATATTTTTTTCCAAATTTCTGAAACTGATGCCGAGAGTAGCTTCATCAATGTCGATAAATATCGCTCCAGGTTGTTGTATAGAATAGCCATAGCCGTAGCCGCAAAGTCACGACCGGCACCAGCACTTTTTTCCTCTGGGAAAATTAAACGCTGCCAGAGCTAAATGCAATGCTGCCGTACAAGCAATAACTCCAACTGAAACTTTGCAACCGATGTAATTATTCCATGATTTTCCAAATTATCTGACTTTCGGACCGATGCCCAGCCATGCTCTCTGAAATACTTCGTTGATACCGTCTAGCTTCTCGGTTCCGAGACAATGGGTATTCCGCTCCATAAATAAAATCTCAACGAAGGAGACGAAGAAAATCGTCTCCTTCGATTATGTCTATCGTTAAAAACAACATCTAGGCACTCTTCCATTTTGAACATCGCTCTAAGTAAGTGATATTTTTAGCAAAATCTACACTGATTTCATCCTCACTTTTAGCAGCCCAAATCTTGAATAAGATGCTGGGTTTCCTTTAGTTGTGATTTGTGTTTGTGTAAAGCCTCTATTTTTTATCAATGGTTTCGCTTATATCAAGATACAACTCACCAGCGTCTTTTAAGTTCAGATACTGCCATAAAATGAGTAAATATTCATACATTCAATCAACATATATTGGCGATTAGGTATTAGCCTCAGACCAACTTCAAGATAGATTAGCAGAAATTGGTTCATTAAATCTTCCTTATACGTTGGAAAAATACCTTGAGAGGCATAAGTCTTTTTATCATGGCCTAACTCTTAATTCGAGTAAATGCACTCTATCTACGTGTAATTTACTAGATTTTTTCAGATAATCATGTTAGTAGCCGTTTCTCAAATTGCCTCTAAGACATACCTTATGATTAAGATAAATTGATCTCCATTGAATTTATGAATTTGCTATAGGACGGATGATGAATATTCTTGCTTTACTTATAAATCTAAAATTTAATTATAACATTCCATCCCATTTGTATCAAGAGGTGAAAAATATTGCCCATGAAGCGTGTTCTAATTACAGGAGGTGCCGGTTTTATTGGCTCCCATCTGTGTCAGAAAAAGCTAGAGGAAGGTTTTGAAGTAATTTGTTTGGATAACTACCTAACAGCGTCAAAGAAAAACGTATTTAATTTGCTAAATAATCCACGATTTGAATTAGTGCGGCATGACGTGGTAAGGCCTATGTGTTTTGAAGTGAATGAAATCTATAATTTGGCTTGCCCGGCAAGTCCTGTGCATTACCAACAGAACCCAATTAAAACAATAAAGACAAGTGTCCTGGGAACCATCAATGTTTTAGATTTGGCGAAGGAATTAAACGCCAAATTATTGCATGCCTCTACTTCAGAAATTTACGGTGACCCCCTTGTAAATCCACAAAAAGAGAATTATTGGGGGAATGTTAATCCGATTGGAGAGCGCAGTTGTTATGATGAAGGAAAAAGATGTGCGGAGACTCTGTGTTACGATTATTACCGCAAATATAACCTAGATGTAAAGGTAATCAGAATTTTCAACACTTATGGTCCGAACATGAGTCCGGATGACGGTAGGGTTGTAAGTAACTTTATTGTTCAAGCTTTAAAAGGTGAAGAACTTACGATTTACGGTGATGGTGCACAGACTCGGTCATTTTGCTATATTGATGATCTTATTGAGGGAATAAGCCTCATGATGGAACAAGAAAAAGGATTTATGGGTCCTTTAAATCTGGGGAATCCTGCTAAAATATCTATTTTAGAGCTTGCAGAAATGGTACTTCGTTTGACGGGATCGAAGTCAAAAATAGCTTTTCGATTGCTTCCGCAGGATGATCCAAAGCAAAGGCAACCTGATATTCACTCGCGATATCAAAACTGGGTTGGAAGCCAAAGGTCAAATTAGAAGACGGTTTAAAAGAAACCATTAACTATTTTCTTAGATTGTTGACATAAGCAAATATACGAATGGAACACCATCTTGTTCCATGGGTTTTGCTATGACCTATTGGGGAGCAGAAGGTGGTCAATAAAAATTGCTAGATGGGTTGGTGAATGAATTTATACTCTTTAGAAAATATAAACGGATAAACATGGACATATGATGAGAACCGTTCATATTAAAGGATCTGGTTTGAGTTACGTGATCAGCTGTCGTTTTGCTCTATTGGCTTGTACTGTTATTATGGCTGGTTTTGTTTTTTTTTCTGTAGCGGACGGAGAGGCGATTATTGCCTATAGAGTGTAACCTAATTGGAAATTGGGTTGTTGTGGAGTGTGGGGAAACCAAGCCTTTCTCTACACTTTTTTGTTTTAAGCAAGTGGGCAATTCGTTTCTTAGGAAAAGCAGAATGGAGGACCATAAAATCTTCTAATATTAATCAGTTTTCTTGTTCGAAATTGGTCTATTTTCCTTTCATGTCTTTTTAAGAACTCTTCGCCTACAGGTGTTTTTCCTTCAATAAACTGTACCAGGCAACCTGCAGCAACTAACCCTGGATTGGATTTTATATACCTCAATTGCTGTTCTATTCTCGTTGGATGACTTATATC
Source organism: Ammoniphilus soli (assembly GCF_040813775.1). NCBI lineage: Bacteria > Bacillati > Bacillota > Bacilli > Caryophanales > Paenibacillaceae > Ammoniphilus > Ammoniphilus soli. The sequence goes on along the minus strand of NZ_JBEGDL010000003.1, from coordinate 464,986 downwards.
ATCATCGTCTTGAAGGACGATCCATCTCCCTATTGCTTTCTGTATCCCAAAATTTCGCCCAAAGGACACACCGCGATTTTTACGGAAATGGTAGGTTTTTACTCTAGGGTCTGGTATTCTATCAAGAATTTCTTTTGTATGATAATGAGAACCGTCATTTATAATAATAAATTCAAAATTTCGGTAGGTTTGTTTTAAGATGCTGTTTACAGCTTCCTGCAGATAATCCTCTCCGTTAAAGACAGCCATAACGACAGAAACCTCAGGTTGCATTTGGACTTCCCCCTTAATTGTTTCAATCGATATTCTTTTAAAGATAATGTATTCAAAAGGATGTAAAAGTGAAAGCAGGAGTTTTCTTGCCTTTTGCCAGCCCTAACTATCAAATGGGACTGAAATGTGTTTTTAATACTAAACCATAGACCATTCCTTTCTATTATTTCTTAATAACATAGTAATGTGCCTGAAAATTTTTAAATGGGGGGAATGGTATGGTAAAAAAAGTTTTAATTACAGGTGGAGCAGGTTTTATCGGTTCACATATTGTAGATCTTTTACTCGACAAGGGCTACATTCCAATCGTCATTGATAATCTATCATCAGGTGTTCGCACTAATGTTCCTTCTTCTGTAAAATTCTATCAAGTCGATGTTGCCTCAAGTGAAATAGAAGAAGTATTTCGTTCAGAACGGCCTGATCTGGTGATTCATCATGCAGCACAAATACAAGTGTCCCGTTCACTAAATAATCCTTTCGAGGATGCTGAGATTAATATACTTGCAACCATCAGATTATTATCCTTATCGGTTCGCTATAAGGTTCAAAAATTCATTTTCTCGTCTTCCTGTGCTGTATATGGAGATCAAGGAGAGATGTCAATCGAGGAGAGTACACCTCCGAATCCGATGTCCTTTTATGGGATATCGAAATGGGCATCAGAGAGATATATACAATTGTTTAGGGAGCTGTTCGGACTGCCCTATACAATATTTAGATATGCCAATGTCTATGGTCCGAGGCAATCTTTACAAGGGGAAGGGGGAGTAGTTTCCATCTTGATTCAAGAAATGCTTAGACGGAACTGTCCTGTTATATACGGGGACGGCAAACAGACCCGTGACTTTGTATATGTGAAAGACGTGGCTGCGGCAAATATTCTTGCACTTGGCAGAGGGGATAATCAAGTTTTTAATATTGGAAGAAACCAGCAGACAAGTGTGAAAACTCTATGCGACATTATTTCCGGACAGCTGAGCTCGTCTTTGCGACCGATTTATCGTAACAAAAGGATGGGGGATATAGAGCACAGCAGCTTAAATTTTGACCTAGCCAAGCAGGTTTTGGCTTGGAATCCTACAATTGGGTTAGATGAAGGTATTATGAGAACAATTGAATATTATAAGGCAATTTCGGATAAAAATTCTTAAGTCAAACAGAACGATTCTATCTTCTTTCTTTACCTAGTTCCTTGTACCTTTCAAATAAGCGACTTGCTACATAAAATATCCTATTAAGTTTTGCTAGTCGGAAAGAAGGGAAGGATTTGAGAATTCTATTGATCACCATTTTTTCCTATCCTCCCATGGGAGGATTAGGAATGTATATGAAGGAACTCAAGCAAGGACTAGAAAATGCTGGCCATCAGGTTGATATTTTTGCACGTAATAAATCTGGAGACTATGGCATTTACACTAGAGGTCAATATGTAAACAAAAAGCAAATCAAGAAAGATAGAAAAATAATGAATGAAAAACTTGCCTTTATAGAGGATCCCGAGCTGGACCCATATATAACGACTTTGCAAGAACGAATTGATATTTTAACTGCTATATTAAAGTACATCGGTGCCGATGAATACGATCTCATTCACGCACAAGATATTGCTTCCGCATATGCGGTACAATCGCTTAAATTCAAACAAGTTCCCCTCGTATTGACTCTTCATGGCTGCGTAACTGCAGAGTGGCTCTATCTCGGCAGAATAAAGCAAGGAACTCCGGGTTTCAATTTCATCTCCTCGGTTGAATCTCAAGTTATACAGAAAAGCAAGCACACCATCATACCTTCAAAATGGCAGAAAAATCTATTCCAACTTTGTAACATATCTACCGATAAAATGTCAGTCATTCATAATGGACTTGATGTAAAGTCATTTTTAGAAGAAATGAAGAAAAAATCTGACATTAAGAAGCCATCTTCGAAAAAAGTAATATTATGCACGGGGCGCTTGGAGCAAGTCAAGGGGCAGCAATGCCTCTTGGAGGCCCTGGCGAAACTGAAAGAAAAGCGAAGCGATTGGGAGTGCTGGATCGTAGGCCGTGGAAAAAATGAAAAATCATTAAAAAAACAATGCAAACAATTGAAGCTGCGAAAGGGTGTCAAGTTTCTAGGAAGGCGCCAAGATGTACCTTCCCTCCTAAACGAATCAGATATATTTGTACTGCCAAGCCTTCAGGAAAATTATCCTTATTCACTTATGGAAGCACAGGTTGCCGGAAAGGCAATCATAGCTTCCAATGTGGGAGGGATAACTGAAATGATTCAACATGGAAAGAATGGATTGCTTAGCTCGCCGGGAGACAGCGAAGAACTATACAAAAAAATCAACAAAATACTGAAAGACCAAAAACTCCAAAGTCGATTAGCTAAAAAAGCAGCATCTTGGGGGAGGGAACATCTGTCACTAGACAAAATGACGAAACAAGTACTAGCTATTTATGAAACTGCGATTAAAGGAGAGGAGAGATGATGGATGCTTTCATTAGGCAAGGAACGAGTATTAATTATTGCGCCTCACGCAGACGATGAAGTATTGGGATGTGCAGGTCTGATAGAAAAAGCATCGCGTTTGGGGAACAGCGTTAAAGTGGTGGTTGGAGCCGTAGGGAACACGTATATGTACCATGCAGGACAGACTATATCCGCGGATACACGCAAGAAAGAGCTAGTTAAGGCTGTGAAATATTTGGGATGCAATGACGTTCAAGTGCTGTATGACGATAAAGAGTCCTGGCTGGATACGGTTCCCAAGCGGGAAATCATATCCAAAATAGATGGCATCATCAGAACCTTTCACCCTACGATGGTTTTTATTCCCTTGCCGGGATTTCATCAGGACCACCAACAGTTATACGAGGCATGCATGGCAGCGATGAGACCAAAGCCGGGCTTGGAGCTGAAATTGATTGCCATGTTTGAGTATCCCTTAATAGTATGGAAACACCCAAGGTTTATCAGCATAGGGGAATTGTATCTTGATATCAGTGATTCCATTGATAAGAAGATCGAGGCCTTGCGAAAACATGCATCACAGCTTCGTGAAAGCCGTGATTTGATTTCGGAGCAAAATGTGAAACTGTTGGCCCAATTCCGCGGTATGGAAGCAGGAGTTCCATTCGCTGAGAAATTTTATATTATTCGATCAATGATTTAATAAGCCAAGTGCTCATCCTTATAAGAGGAAGTGAATAGAGAATGTCTGAAAATAATGGCCTATCACTTATTAAATTGAATCAAGATAGGTTCAAACAATATTTGCCTGATCTCCTTGAAGTAGAAGAACAATCCCATCAAAAATGGGGAAATAAATTTTCCAATGAAATGTGGGATCAATCTCATTTTTTATCTGACTTACCAGGAAAATTTGAAGTGAGTTATGGTGTGGTAGCTAAGAATAGACTAGTCGGCTTTGTGATCTGTTCGATTCCGTTACCCGATACCTGTCACCTGCATCGCTTGGCTGTACACCCAAATTATGCGGGAAGGGAGATTGGTAAGATGCTTTTAGCAAAAGTATACGAGAATTGGCTTAGCAATAATCAACTCAAATGGGGAACGGCAATCATCAGAACGGATCATCGGGCATCTTTGCCATTGGCCCACCACCTCGGTGTCAATATAGCTGATGGCCCGTTTTTAGAACGCTATTTCCAAGTAAGAGGGAAAACAAGCATGAAAATCTTTGATGACCATTTTATGGATGAGGATAGCATTCGCTATGTACTCGTTTACTTAAAAAAATAAGGGTGGAGCTGTATGATCGTTACTATTCACCAACCGGAACATCTGCCTTGGTTAGGGTTCTTCCAAAAAATGAAGCATGCGGATTGTATGGTGCTTCTGGATAATGTGGATTACAGGAAAAACTACTTTCAGAACCGGAATCGCATACTAACTTCAAACGGGATCACCTACTTGACCTTGCCAGTTCTGCCTAGACTTAGTGCTTCTAAGCTAATTAAAGACATCCGCAATAGTCAGGATAGTCGAATCATGAAAAAGTACCTAAAAACACTTTACTATGCCTACTATCAGCACCCGCATTTTAAAGAACATTATAAGTCGATAAAAAGAATTCTTGAAAGGAATAGCGGTTACCTCGCTGAATTGAATATAGCGATAATAGATTATATATCCCATGCACTTGGGATTAACACAACAATCATAAAAGCCTCCGATCTTCATGTCACCGGGAACAAATCGGAATTGCTTCTTAATATCTGTAAGGAAACCGGAGCGGATATCTATTTGTCAGGACCCTCGGGTAAGGCTTATCTTGATGAAGCATTATTCCGAAAGAATAATATAAGTGTTTTATATCATCAGTTTAACCATCCCGTGTATCCTCAATTGCACAGTAAGGAATTTGTGCCTCAATTATCGTCTATTGATCTCTTGTTCAATTGCGGAATAGCCAGCCGAGATTATTTGAACCAGAAAATCTAGATACACCCTCTTCCCACCACCTCCATACCTTATTATCAGGTGAAAAATTTCAAATCGGAGGTAAGTGCCTGTGAATAAAAAATCCCCCGTCTGCAAATGCTCAAGATCCTCAAGTGTAAAAAAGTGGATGGATACCAAAGCTCCGAAAAAAGCTAACTCTTCATCCTGCAAATCCTGCTCCAAACCAACGAAATAGGAGGTCTTCGCCATGGAACTTCTTTGGGATATCTCTTGGCTTCATCTGTTCATCTTAATCCTCGCCAGTTTTCGCCTCACTCATCTCATTGTCTACGATGAAATCACAGCTTTTCTGCGTGCTCCCTTCCTAGAAGAACGTTATGAAACAGATGAACATGGTCACATGATGCGAAATGTGGATATCAAAGGATCTGGTCTACGTTACGTGATCGGGTCCCTGATCAGCTGCCATTGGTGTATGGGCATCTGGTCTACAACGGCAGTTGTGTTGCTATATTGGCTTGTACCATTATCACTGCCGGTTTTATTTATATTGGCTGTAGCCGGTGGAGCGGCAATCATTGCCTCTAGAGTGTAGTAAATTTCATTAGACTTGTCGGAAGTGTAGGAAATCCAAGCTTTCTCAACACTTTTTTTTCTTAAGGTATTGGACAAGCGATAGCTTAAACCAACTCTATCAAAATTAGGCAAACCTCCAATCCTTTTTCTTCCAAGAAGAATAGAGTATATCAATGATAGGAGAGGAGGAAGGAATTTGCGGACTTTTGTTGCGCGTTTGAGAGGTTCGGAAGAGGTGCCTCCTGTGGTAACCAATGCGACAGGTATGACTCATTTTCGCTTGAGCGAGGATGGAAGCAGGCTGCATTTCACGCTGGTAGTGGATAATATCCGGAAGGCAACTGAAGCCCATATTCATCTGGGGAGAAGAGGTGAAAATGGTGATGTTGTGGCGTTCTTGTTTGGTCCTGTCCGAAGGGGAGTATCGGCCCGCCGTGGGGTGGTCCGAGGGATTATTAGAGCGGCAGATTTGGTAGGGCCCTTAGCTGGACACTCTTTATCTACCTTGTTGCATGAAATGAGTATTGGGAACACGTATGTGAACGTCCATACGGTGCAAAATCCGGAAGGAGAAGTTCGCGGACAGATACGCCATGGACGCCGCCGCAAACATGGCGGAGGCCACGTTTGTGGCTGAGGGCATTAACTTCTTAAGTAGCTGGTGCAGCTGCTCATCATTCTCTTGAAAAAACCGCCATCCACTGGCGGTTTTTTCATCCCTAAATGTCCTACTACTTAATAAACATCTGCGTGAACATATTGCCATACGGTCCGCCAGGAACAATTCCGATTCCTACCTGATCGTATTGATTGCTTAAAATATTGGCGCGGTGACCAGGAGAATTCATCAGGGCTCTATGAGCTCCTTCTACGGTTTGATTTCCAGCGATATTTTCTCCAGCCGTGGTAAAGCTTACCCCTGCATTTCGGATCATGTCGAACGGAGATCCGTATGTAGGGGATTGGTGGGAAAAGTAATTACCATTAATCATATCCTGGGATTTGGTTCGTGCCAAACGGGTCAGCTCCGGATTTGCTTTCAACGGGCTTAAGCCGTTCTGCTGGCGTTCCTGGTTTACGAGATTAAGCATCTGCTGTTCGTCGTTAGATAAGGTGACAGCAGTGTTTGGTGCGTTATTTTGTGCTGGCTGCTGCTGTGCCGGGTGAGGGGGAGGCGTTTCTCTCCCTTGTCCAGGAGCAGGCTGCCAAGGAATGGTTTGCTGCTGATTCGGCTGCAGCGGGATGATCTGCCATTGCCACTGGTTGGCTTGGCCGGCATTGCCGCCGGAAGGATATTGGGCATTTTGAATCCTTACCGCGCTTTTTCCTGTGTTTTGTACATTCACCGGCGGCTTCTCGGCCGGAAGGGCTCCTTGGGAGTTCAGGCCGCAGCCGCTTATGGCTAAGCTAAGCAAGAGGGTGGGTATAATTAATCGTTTGAGCTTCATTCTTGATGCACCTCCTGCCATTAGGGTGTCATCAAGGGCACGGGTTCATTCAGTGGTAAAGGTTACTTGCAAAGCCCCTGCCGGTGGGCATAAATCGCGACTTGGGTACGATCTTCAACGCCCAGTTTGCTCAAAATATTGCTAACATGGGTTTTTACGGTTTTAATTCCAATAAATAATTGTTCGGCAATCTCCTGATTGGACTTTCCTTCTCCAATTAGTCCAAGAACTTCCAGCTCGCGTACGGTCAATTGGTCGTGGGGAAGGGATTTGCTTTCCCCTTGGCGGAAACGATTCATAATCTTGCCTGCGACTTGAGACTCCAGTACGGGCAGGCCCTGATTCGCCTGGCGGATGGCCCGGACAATTTCCGGGGCACGGGCAGTCTTCAAGAGGTAGCTAAAGGCTCCTGCTTCAATGACGGGATAAACTTTTTCATCATCAATGAAGCTTGTCAGGACAATGACTTTTCCTTCCGGATAAACGCTTCGGATTTGCTTCGTGGCTTCAATGCCATCCATCCCGTCCATCACGAGGTCCATCAAAATCACGTCCGGCTTAGTCTGTTCAGCCAGCTTGACCCCTTCTTGGCCGTTTGAGGCCTCTCCCACAATCTCAATGTCTTCTTCGGTGGATAAATACGCTGCGAGTCCCATTCGCACCATTTCATGATCATCGACCAGCAGCACCTTGATTGTCTTGCTCATGGCTTGCTTCGCCTCCTCTTTTTGCAATAATCGGAATGGTTACCTCGATCAGCGTTCCTTGGCCGGGAGCGGACGAGACGGTCAGTACGCCTCCGATCTCGGCGACGCGTTCCTGCATCAGCGCCATGCCGTAAGAGGAGGCTTTGCGGCTATCTTCCAAGGAAAAGCCGATCCCATCATCGGTAATTTTCAATCGGACGTTATTGGGAATCATGGCCAATTTTACCTCCACGCGTGTGGCTTTAGCGTGCCGGAGCGTATTGGATAAGGCTTCCTGCAGGATGCGGAAGAGATGGTCCTCTATTCCTTTGGGCAGCGGCGGCAGGTCATCCAGTGACCAGTGAAAGGCTAAGGCGTGTTTCGCTTGAAGCTCATGCAATAGATCCTCAATACCCTGTCGGAGCATTTTTCCTTCGAGGTGGGCGGGACGAAGGTGCAGAAGGAGGGCTCTCATCTCCGATTGGGCGGCGGAGGCCATTTCTTCAATCAACTCGGCTTGTCTGCTCGCTTTTTCCGGATGTTGCAGGAGAGTCCGTTTAAGGGCAGCCATCGTCATGGAGATGGCAAACAGCTGCTGGCTGACCGCATCGTGAAGTTCACGGGCCAGCCTTTGTCGCTCTTCTACAATAGCCGCTTGCTTGACTTGGTCAGTCAACTCCGCGTTATGGGCAGACAATCGCTGCAGGGAAGCCACTTGCTGCTGGAAGCGAATCGTCATTTCATTGAGTTGCCTGGCCAGCTGGCCAATCTCATCGTTTCCGAGGTCGGGAATGCGAACAGCGAGATTTCCGCGTTCCAGCTGCATGGCAGACTGGAGAAGGATTTCAAGACGTTTTTTCAATAAGTTCCCGTAGATATACCCAAAGCTGGTCCCCAGAGCAAGGGCTGCCAGCCATAATAAAAACATCATGGTACTGATAGCGATAAAGCCAGGGAAAGGGGGAATCGTCGACCCCCATGTTTCATTAAGCCATATCTGCAGGGAATCGAACTGCGCGGTCTGATGCCAAGCCAGGGCAAACAGCCCGCCTCCCAGCGTCACCGCCCCTAATGCCCCCCACATCGCATGCCGCATAAACTGCCACTGGATATTTGTCAATGTTCTACCTGGCACGTTTACAGCCTCCTACACGTAGGTGATATCGATATCGCCGACGAGAAGGTTGACGATAATGCGAACACGCTTTTCGGCATTTTGGTAATTCGAGGTGGTTAAAGATACAGATCGGTTTAGGCCGCCTTGCTTATTTCCAAACACATCAATATCTCCTACATTCACCTGGGCAATGAATGAGATTTCAAGATCATACGGTACATAAATATCGATGTCACCGATCCATCCATTGAGCATGACAACCGTTTCCCCATGATGGATGAGGGCCCGGGAAAGATCAATTTTTACTTCTCCGATCCCATGCCAGATGTTCATATCCTTCAATTCCCAGCGATTTCCTGTCAAGAAAAGGTTCCCGATCAGGGATTGCTTCACTTTAGGGAAGCCCATGGTGTAATCGGAACCGCTCTGATGGGGGGGAACAGGGTCTGTTTCAATGTGTGTCTGCGTTGTTGCATGGGGAATGGAGGCAGGCGGCGGCTCGATTTCTTTCTTCTTGGAACGGATGAACTGCCAGCCCCAGTACATGATCGCGATGGAGATAACGAAGCCAATAATATCGCCCACTCGAATGGATAGCCAGGCATCCAGGAAAAAAAGCACGCCAAACAGGAGCAGGATTCCCCCGAAGATTCTCTTGCCGCGTTCGAGCAGGCGGACCGCAAAGTAAAGGACAAGAAAAGGGAACAGTTTCCCGGGGTGAAAGTGCATGATGCCAAGCGTATTAAATAAAATTCCGATTCCGGTAAAGATAATGATAAGTCCAAGAAAGTATCTCGTGGTGCTTGATCGGTTCATCGGTTGATTCACCTCCGCTTTGGGGAAGTAATGGTTATGCACAGGAAAACCATAGCAAGAAGGTCAAGCTATGGCTATGTTCAATATATCACAGCCGCATGCTTCCCTCAATGAAGGTATACCTAGCCTTATTATAAGGATGTTCATTCTAAGCTCCTACTGCCTGAAAACGGAAAACATCTCCGCCCTAAGACGGAGATGCTTTCTTGGTTAATCGGTTTAATGCAAGGAGGGCTCGCTTAGCTTTCACAAAACCTCGCCCTTGTTTTCGGGTAGTAATGCGCGGCAGCTTCTGGGCCGAGCGGTCTAAAATTCGTTTGACCTGGGAAGGGGTGAGCTGTGGTGCCTTCGAGAGCAGGAGGGCAACGATACCGGACACATGAGGGGTGGCCATGGAAGTGCCGGAAAGGGTGTTGTAATAGGGCGATTGGGGCCAAGTGGACAGGATGTCGACACCTGGTGCCACATAGTTCAGGGTACTCCCGAAGTTGCTGAAGGGTGGGACCTTTCCTCGTTTATCAACCGCGCCGATGGCCAGAACTTCGGGGTGACGGGCCGGATAGTCGAGCGATTCTGAGCTGTTTCCTGCGGAAGCAATCATGATCACGCCTTTTTTAAAAGCGGCTTTTATCGCATGGTGGAGAACCTGACTGGTTTGACGTGACCCAAAGCTCATATTCAAGATGCGGATATTATTGTCGATGGCCCAGTCGATGGCCTGAGCAATATCGGTTAGCGTGGCGCTTCCCTCGTCATCAAAGGCCTTGAGGGCATAAAGCTGGGCTTTGGGACTCACCCCGACCACGCCAATCTGATTATTCACTGCAGCAACGGTCCCTGCAACATGAGTTCCATGTCCATTTCTATCCACAAAAGGGCTAGAGGAATCGACGGTGTTGATGCCGCCTTTGACATTATCCCTAAGATCAGGGTGTCGCCCATTTATCCCTGTGTCGATAATGCCCACCTTGACCCCTTCGCCCTCAGTAGCGGACCAAACGGGAGGAGCCTCGACTCGGCTGATTCCCCAAGGCATGACTTGTTTTTCGGTATAAGTATCGGAGTAGTGAAGCTTATAAAGGATATTTTTCTCGATAACCAGACCTTTCGTTTCAGCTTCACCTTGTACCGACATTCGATTTTTCAGAATCTCATAATCCTGATTGTGAAGGGATAGGGCATTCCATTTGGGATAAAGCTTAATTCGTTGCTTGGCCATGGCGGGAAGGTTGGAGTAAAAATGGAGCAAATCGTTTTCATTGGCATACATCACGCAAAGGTGATCTTTATGTTTCATTGGGGCAATCGCCTTCTCTCCTGATTATTCCATAATCATCTTATGTAATCAGGAGAAATTGGTTAAAAACCCTAAAAAAAGGGAAATCAAGTATTAGTATCAATCATTTTGATATTGCGGATAATTCTTTTATATATTTTATCATTGGGCAATCCCTTGAATAAGCGGTGCCCTGGCGTGGTATTAACCTCGAGGATCCAGGCCTGCCCATCGGTATCAACCGCATAATCAATACCGAGCTCGCGGAGGCCGGGATAGGTAAAAGTTAATTCATCTGCAATGAGAAAACTAAGATCACGCAGTTCATCCCTTAAATCTCTGATTTCTTCATAAGCGAGCCCTAATGTATCCGCCATGGCTAGGCGAAAGGGAATGGCTTTTCCGCCACAAGCCAAATTGGTTGTAATACTGTGTTTTTCTCCCAGCTTTCCGACAATTCCGGAATAAACCCAGTCATCTTGCGGTTTTTGGAGCAAAACTCGAAAATCTATGGGCATATCATCAAGGGTAATCAATGGGATCCCTCTTTGAATCAGATATTTATTATGTTTTGTCATTCTCTTTAAATATTGAATAACTTCTTTTATAGTTTCGCAGGGCTTAACCCACTCCCCCGTGTGCAGCCAGTAATAGCCCTCCCCTTGATCGAGACGAATAATTCCTTTTCCTTTCATTCCATTATCCGGCTTGATATACAAAACGGGGTAATCTGAGAGCATCTGAAGCAGGTTCTGCCGGGTCAGGAGCCTGGTCTCTGGTATATAGCTCCGAATCACTTCGTTTTCCATTAGTAATTGAGTTTTAGTCCATTTGCTTACGACGTATTGATATCTACGTTTATACACAGATATCCTCTCCTAGGATTTGGTATATTTTATCGTATGTCTTTCTGGAAAAAGTGGAATGGTTGGATGCCCAGGACTGACAAACTAAGTGAGCGAGGTGATAAAAATGGGCGGAGCAATGAAAAAAGGCTGGATCATTCTAATCCTAATGCTAGGAGCCGGAGTGGTGTTCTATATAAGTCCGTTGCGAGAGTTTCTATCAGGGGTCGATATTCATTCCATAGCCGATTGGCTGCGGGAATTGGGGCTGGGAGCTGTCCTGATCGGCGGAGGATTAATAATGCTTCAAACTTTTTTGCCAGTGATTCCTTTTCTTGTGCTTGTGGCTGCCAATGTCTTAGTCTTTGGCTTGGTCGGAGGCTTTTTCATTAATTGGATCAGCGCAGTGGCAGCATCCATTCTGATGTTTTACCTGGCAAGAACGACAGGAAGAGATTGGGCACAACGGAAGGTAGATCAGTATCCAAAGCTGATGAAACTCAATGAGTTTCTAAAGAAAAATGGGTTTAAGTCCATCTTAACCCTAAGAATATTCCCGGTGGTCCCTCCGGTCGCTTTAAATTTGGCCTCGGGTCTTTCGCAAGTGGAGGCTCAAGCTTACATTGCTGCAACGGCCATTGGAAAAATGCCGGCAATCTTCCTTCAATCCGTGATTGGAAATGATTTGATTTATTTTTCCGAGAATAAAACCAGAATTTTATTGGCAGTTGTAGGCTTCGGTCTGATCCTGGCCATTGGCATAAGGGTCGTGAAGAAAAAAATTAAGCTTTCATGAAATTTCACGCCATGGGAAAACTATCTTTCAAGAACGCTTTTTAGGGAAAGGAGAGAAAGCATATGATTACTGTCCCCTCTGAAATTGAAGGGAAAGAGGCTAGATACGGTGAAATTGAGGACCCTTTCGCAAAGGAGGGCTTTGTGTTAGGCGGGAATTGGGAGTACGATAGCGGATACTTCGATACAGCGCTGGAACGTGACGGCGGTGAAACCATTTACTTGCGTGTCCCGGTACAAGTGGTGGATGGGGAGTTGGATGACGGGAATGCTCGTTTAAGGTTCCAGCAGCCCTTCTTGCTGCGCCACGTTGTTCATACGCGAAATTTCAGTGACTCTATCCCTCTTGTTGATCAGCTGCCTGGACAATTGAACACCCTGGTCAACCAGTTTCAGACGCCTGCTGAGGTGGATGGGGATATCCACGATGTGGAACAGAGAGTCGAAGAGGCAAGGGCTGCTCTGTCGAGAATTTTGCCATTCGTTCATTAGAATAATCCCCAGGTACACTTTTTGTAGGGAGGATATTGACTCAAATGTGGCGTGCTTATGTTTCTTTACTTATTCTTATCCTCCTGTTGCCGCTATCAGCGGAAGCGAGGGGATCAGGTCGAGATGAAGTGACCTTCATCGTGAAATCTTCTCCCTATGCTTCTTTTGAAAGCCGGCTTCATATCCAGAACAAAACCTTAGTTCGTGAAATTCTAAAAGGAAAGGAAATCCCCGTAGAACGGGGACCAGAGCTTCCTTATGCCTTTCTGGAAGTGAAGAAGGGAAAAGAAGCAAAAGTATTTATGGTTAGCTATTCCTATAACCTTTTTGAATTAAAAGAGGGAAAAAAGATATGGCTCTCACCAGAAACGAAAGCAAAGATTCGATTCTATATTGCTATGCTGAGAAAGCATCACTTTGGCCAATCGGTGACTTGGCAGGACGCGGCGCGTCTTCTCCCTCGGAAAGGGTATGCAGAAGTGATTGATGTTGAAACTGGCCTGCGTTTTACCGTCCAGCGGCGGGCAGGAAGCCAGCATGCCGATGTTCAGCCAATTTCAGCTGAAGATACAGAGATCATGAAGAAGATATACAACGGGAAGTGGAGCTGGAAGAGAAGGGCCATCCTTGTTCGGACGGAAGGGAAGACCCTCGCAGCTTCGATGCATGGTATGCCGCATGGAGGCGGGGCCATTACCTGGAATAACTTTCCTGGACATTTTTGCATCCACTTTAAAGACAGCACGACGCACCGTCGGGATGTTCCGGATCCGGGCCATGATCTCATGATCAGCAAAGCCTCGGGAACTCTCCACGATCGAATCGTTCACGGGAAGCCTGAAGAATTGGTTTCCTTGTTTATCACGGCCGTGAATGAGCAAGATGAAAGTGTTATTCAGTTGTTGCTTCATCAATATGAGGAACAAAAGGTTCAGCAATTATTGGCAGAGCTTGATGATGTGGAAGGCATGAGGATTGACTCGCTTGGACAGCAAACTGATGGGACTGAACTGTTATCCAAGCAGGTGACCGCCGTTGTGAACCTGAAGAGAAAGCTGCAAAAAGATCAGCGCAAAACCATGAGTTTTCACGTAACTAGGGGGAGCTTACTCGATCGGTGGAAGCTAGAATTAAGTTCCTTAGCTGAACAATTTTAAGAAAAATATCCAAAAGGTGAAACCATTTTCTTTCCTCTTTCGTCTTAAAAACTAAGCAGGAAAAATAGAAGGGGGAAAGAGACATTATGGAAAACCCTCAGGCTAAAATCCATGTCCAGAAAGGATTGTTTGCCCTTTTCACAGGTTTGTTTCTCTTCTATCTGTACCGAAATCTAAACATTACGAACTGGCTGGGTGATGTGGACAATATTCTTGTGACGATGATGGTCGTCATCATTCCTCTCATTATCGCCACAGAAATGATCTTTCTATTCTATCAGACTCTAAAAGATAAATTAGAGGATACCAGCCAATAATGAATGGGATATTTTCACATGATTCGAGAGATTTCTCAATATGTGAAAATATCCCATTTTTCCTATTGGGAATTAATAAAACCAAAGCTTTGCGTTTGCCAAGTATTCTTGTCGTAATTTCAGCCTAAATGTACATCCTAAGTCATATAAACCTAATTAAAGCGTGGCGCCCGGAGGGATCAAATGAAAGTACCCGTTGGAATTTCCAATCGACATATCCATCTGACAAGAGAACATGTAGATATTCTGTTCGGAAAAGGGTATCAGCTGAAAAAGATGAAGGACTTAAAGCAACCTGGTCAATATGCTTGCGAAGAGACCGTGACGATTGAAGGCCCTAAGGGTAAGATTCACCACGTTCGGATATTAGGGCCGGAAAGGAAGCAATCGCAGCTCGAGATATCAAAGACGGACAGCTTTGTATTGGGAGTCAAGCCGCCTGTGCGGGATTCCGGAGACTTAAAAAATACCCCAGGCATTATTATTGAAGGAACGAAAGGAAGAGTGGAGCTAGAAGAAGGCGTCATTCTCCCTGTCCGCCATATTCATATGGATGAAGAGGATGCCGGCAGAATCGGGGTGAAGGATAAAGATATTGTAAGTGTGAAAACCAGAGGGGAACGCTCTGTCATTCTAGAAAATGTTCTCTGTCGCGTAAGCCCCAACTATTCTTTAGAGTTTCATGTTGATACGGATGAGGGAAATGCAGCCAATTTAAAAAATGGCGACCTTGTTGAAATTATTGAGCTAGATGCCTATCGCGAGGTACGGGTCATGAGTCCTAAAACGATTCTTCTGTTCAATTGCGGCAGCTCCTCGATTAAGTATAAATTGTATGAGATGCCAAGCAAGACCATCCTCGAATCTGGCGTGATCGAGAAAGTGACAGAGGACGCCTATGGTCACCACATTCAAGCCATCTCTGAACAAATGAAGCCTTATCAGATCGATGCGATCGCCCATCGGGTGGTTCATGGCGGTGAAGATTTTGATCAATCCGTTCTTATTACAGAAGAAACCAAAGAAATTATCCGAAAGCTGTCTCCATTAGCCCCTCTGCATAATCCGGTCAATTTGCTGGGAATCGAGTGGGCAGAAAAACTGTTCCCGGGTTTGCCTCAGGTGGCGGTCTTTGATACGGCGTTCCATCAGACCATGCCTCCATCTTCCTATATTTACCCGATTCCTTACGAGTATTATCTGGACCATAAAATCCGCAAATACGGTTTTCATGGATCAAGTCATCGGTATGTGATGGAGCGAGCTGAGGAGATGATGGAAATTCCAAAGGAAAAGCTCCGGTTGATCAGCTGCCATATTGGCAATGGGGTATCGGTTACAGCCCTTCGCTATGGAAAATCGTATGATACCTCTATGGGGATGACGCCTTTGGCCGGGGTGAGTATGGGAACAAGGAGCGGGAATATCGATCCCGGGATTGTCCCCTATTTGGCAGAGATCGAACAAACGGACGTTCACGGGGCAATAGAGGTTTTAAACAAGCGAAGCGGCCTTCTTGGCATTTCTGGTGTGTCGAATGATATCCGTGAAGTGCTTAAGGGGGCAGCCGAAGGGAATGAACGCTGTCGATTAGCCATTGATATTTTTTCAACGAAGCTACATACTTATATCGGCTTGTATTTAGCTCGGCTAAATGGTGTAGATGGGATCATTTTTACAGCTGGCATTGGGGAGAATAGTCCTGAAATTCGCGAAATGGTCTGTACGGGCTTGGAGCATGCAGGCGTTTACCTTGATCACGAAGCGAATTTTAATAAACGCGGGGAGCGCTTTATCAGCACTAAATTCTCACCGGTCAAAGTTCTCGTCATTCCGACTAATGAGGAATTAATTATGGCAAGAGATGCTTATCAGCTCATTATATAGGTTAAGTGTGGGGTTTCCGTTAAGGGAACCTTTTTTATTCTATTTTCCCAGAAATAATATTAAAGAAAATGTCGATTTCCGCCGATTTAATAGATATGATTATGTTATAGACTTTTCAGCTGAGAAAACCCAATAGGCTTGCCCTTGGGATGAATCAGCTTCGCTCCAAGGCAGCCATCAGGCTGCTTGATGGAGCGACCAATCTCTTTCTTTTTGGTAGAAACATACGTTCTTTTATGGTAACTTAGTAATAAATTACCTGTGTGTTTTACCAAAAACGTGGAAAGGAGAATGGTCATGGCAAAGAAGATATCCATCAAAGAAACAAAAACCCGCCAACGGAAACCGAAAAACGAGTATGAAAAGCAGGTAAAAATCATGCGTGATGATTCTCCTGTTCATGTGGTAGAAATCGAGTTGATTGTATCCCCCTCTCAAGATTGGAAAATGCAGCGGATCGGTGAGCATTTGCGTGTCATTCGCAATACGGTTCACGGGAAATTATTGAAAAATTACAAACAAATGACCCGGACGAAGGAATATAAGCGGACCGTAAAACAGTATCGCTTACTCTATGAACGGATCGAAAAAGCCAGGTCAGATCAGGAGATCAAACAGCTGGAGAAAGAGAAAAAGAAGCTACAGCAAAAGTTGGAGGAATTACGAAATCAGTATGAGGTCACATTCGAATACGCACGAAAATACGGAGAATATCTGCGAAAAACTAAATATACCCTGCCTGATGCGGTAACGGTATGGACGGTTTGTGAAATGGCTTGGAACTCGATAGAAGGGTTGCTTTTTCGAAACGCAGAGAAACCTTACTTCTACAAGAGGTCCGATTTTATTACGTTTCAAGGCAAACAAGCGGAAAGGTGCATTATTCTCAAATACGATGAAAAAGAAAATGCCTTCTTTGTGAGTTTTAACGGGATGAAATTCCCCCTTTTGGTGAAAAGGGAGGATCTATTTATTCAGGAAACCCTCTCCCATATTGTTAACTACTAAAGCACGGAGAACAACTTGTTCAACAAAATGTAGAGCGGTATCGGTTAGGTCAACCTCTTCTTTCCACTTATCGGATACGGAATAATCGAATCGTCCGCAAGGTCATTCGCAGGAAAACCCGATATTTTATCCAAGTCGTGTTGGAAGGATTGCCTGTTGCCAAACGAAAAAAAGACGGCTCTTTCCGTCATACCTATGGATCAGGTCGAACGGCCTGTGACATTGGAACCCAGTCGGTTGCCATTGTAACGAAAGAACAGGTCATCTTGAAGAATCTTGCTGAGCGTTCAGAAAACACCTTTTCCTACGAGCACAAGATTTACCTTCTGCAACGGTATTTAGACCGTTCTCTTCGAGCAACCAATCCCAATTCTTACAATCCAGATGGTACGGTGAAAAAAGGAAAGAAGGAATGGAGACTTTCCAAACGGCATCGAAAAGCCAAATCCCAACTTCGAGAATTACACCGGAAGGCAGCCGAAAGCCGCAAGTACGCTCATAACGAAGAGGTTAACCGATTGCGTGCGATGGGTGATGAATTGCTGATCGAATCGATGAATATCCAGGGACTTCAAAAGAAAGCAAAAGAAGTCACCATCGACGAGAAGACCGGCAAATATAACCGGCGAAAGCGCTTTGGAAAAAGCATCGGCAAACGAAGTCCGGGCTACTTCATCCAACAAGCCAAATACCGTTTTGAGATAACAGGCGGAACCGTAAAAGAGGTAAACACCTGGTCATTTAAAGCCAGTCAGTATGATCATGTATTAGATGGAGTAATCAAGAAACCCTTATCTCAACGATGGCATATCCTTCCCCATAGGGTAAAAATACAACGGGATTTATATTCTGCATTTCTTCTGTATTGTGCAGAAGATGATCTGCAAAAACCAAACAAACAACGATGTGATGAATTCTTTGAACGTTTTATCGTTCAACATGATCAATGTATAGAAGAAATAACCCTTCATCGTAAGGTCATCATGAATAGTGGAATCAAGTTTCCTTCACTTAAGGGAAAAAAAGCAGTTTAGTTCGATATCCAGGGGAGTTCGACTTCGCTTCCTTCTTCTTTTTGGAGAGAAGACGAACGCTAATGTGGTCAGTGGATCGCTTGTTCGTCGGGTATCACCCCTATTGTGAGTTCCTATCTCTAAAGTGTTTAAGTGTTCCACAGAACGCCTATCCATGTACGAATAGTGAGAAGCAATATGTGACCCATAGAACCCACAGGGCTTGCCCCGTGGAGAAGTCAGGATGATAGGGTAACTCACCACAGGGAGAGAGAAAGATGCAAAAGAAAGATATAGGGACCATTGCTGGCTTAGCCGCAGGAACAGTCATACTAGTAGCATCCATTTTAGTCGCAGGCGGTTTGGCGGGAGCGACAGGATTTGTTGATATTCCTTCCGTACTTATTGTTTTCGGGGGAACAGCTTGTTCCATGTTGATATCCTTTCGGATCGAAGGGATAAAAAAGATGTTTCCTATTACGAAGAAGGTTTTTTCTTCAAGGGAGTATGACTTGCGTAGGCTTGTAGACGATTTTGTCCGCTTGTCGGGTACGGCTAGAAGAGAAGGATTGCTGGCTTTAGAGGATCAACTGGAAGAGATGCAGGATGATTTTATTAAGAAAGGGATTACGCTTGCCGTCGATGGTACAGAGCAAGAAGCTTTGCGAGACATTTTGGATGCAGAGATTATGGCTTTAGAAGATCGCCACGCAAGAGGAAGAGCCATCTTTGATAAGGCCGGGGAACTGGCGCCGGCATGGGGGATGATCGGGACGCTGATTGGACTGGTGCTCATGCTGCGAAATTTGAGTGATCCGTCCAGCCTTGGACCCAGTATGGCTGTCGCCATGATTACTACGTTCTATGGTTCGGTTTTAGCGAACTTCATTTTTATCCCCATAGCCAATAAGCTAGCCCAAAATACGGAAGAAGAGGTTTTTGTCAAGCAAATCATGATTGAAGGAATTATCGGGATTACTTCAGGAATTAACCCAAAGGTATTGGAAGAAAAACTGACCTCTTATCTTCCTCCGCAAGCGAGAATGAAGGCTGAAGGGGAAAAAGGAGAGATGAGAAATGAGGCGAAACAAGAAAGAACCGCCTAAGGGCGCTCCCATGTGGATGACAACTTTTTCTGACTTGATGACCCTAATTCTCGTATTTTTCGTGCTGCTCTTTGCCTTTTCTGAATTGGACGCCAAAAAGTTTCGGGCTTTCCTGGAATCCTTTACGAATAATGCTCCGTTCGAATATAATCAGTCGATTATCGAATTCGACACTCAGGGGAAGATGGTTCGAGGGGAAGAAGTGAAAGATGATCCAAACGATCAAACCGGGCTGCCCAAATCGGTAACAGACCAGGAGATTCAAAGAAGAAACCAGGAGCAGCTGGATGAAATCACCCAGAAAGTGCAAGAGTTTCTTCGTGAACATCAACTGGAGATGAAAGTGCAGGCGACAAGAACTCCGCTAGGAGTTGAATTGGTATTGCAGGACGGGCTTCTGTTCCGATCAGGGGAAGCAGAAATTCTCCCTAACGGGATCCCTTTCCTTGGCAAACTGGCCGAACTCTTTCAAACGCTTCCCAATGAGATTATTGTAGAGGGGCATACGGACAATCAACCGATTTCCAACTTGGTCTTCCCCTCCAATTGGGAGCTGTCTGCTGCCCGCTCAAGCCGGGTTGTTCGCTTCTTCATTGAGAGGCATGGGCTAAAGCCAGATCGCTTCGTTTCCATGGGGTATGCGGATACAAGACCGATTACATCCAATGGCACTCCAGAAGGAAGACAAAAAAATCGGCGGGTGGTCATAGCTATCGCTAGTTTGGAACAATAAAAAAGAGAGTGTCCTAAAGCTTGCTTTTATGGACACTCTCTTTTTTATTCTCTGGTTATTGCTATTTAATCATACTCTCTACCTCTTGTTCATATAGTAGTGATAGGAAAGCAAGAGGGGGTTCTATTATGAATATTCATTTCTATCATGAATGGGACAAGCAGGAAAACGGTCGTTCGGAGGAATCATCTAAACTAGCTAGGTTATGGGATACGAACAAAGGAATGATTCTTCTGCTCTCGCTTAGTATTCTTTGTGTGTTTTGGTTTACCTTTTTCTTGTATGGAGATGATAATGGACAAGCTATGCTTGTGAATCAAGAGCATGACGGTACAGCTGAATCAATACCCGTTGCCAAGCCTGAGGGGCTTTTATACACGGTAAAACCGGGAGATACTTTATGGGCTATTGCAGGGCAATTTTATCCGGAACGCACTCGTGAAGAAGCTGTACAATTAATTAGGGAGAGCAATGGATTTTCCGGTCCGACGATCCATGCCGGACAAACTATTTTGCTTCCTTAGCCAAATGGTGAACAATTGAAAAAAATTATAGAATTGCTACAGTTTTGGGAGCACAACCTATCATTCTAGTAGTATAATAAACTTGGAGAGAAATCTAGGATGAGGGGGACCTGAGATGCAGGCTAAAGAGATGATGCAAGATGGCCTATCTGCACAAGGTATAAAATTGGAAGTGGTAGGGGATGCAATTTATCGGTTTTCTCAGTACCAATGTGAATGGATGGTCCCTCAGCACATTATAGATAGGATGCTGAATCAAGATATTGATCAAACCGTCGAGTTTATTACATGCAAGTTGTTTTATGTCGTGCGGAGAATTGAAGAATAAAAATCTGTTTGCAAAATGCCCACATTTTTGCCCAAGTAATTTTTTTGACCACAACTTAGGTGGTCAATAACCATAGCCGCAAGGTTAAACGCTAACTGTAGAATTCATTTAGTCCATGTTGGGGGCATTGGTATTGGACTGATGTCCTCTTTTTTATTCTAAGATAGGAAGAGGGGAGCAGAGGTCAACTAAGTTCCTTTTAGAAACTCTGACATCATGTCTGTTACCTTTGACTCTAAAACGTCCCAACTTGGATTCTGCACATGGTGATT
Organism: Ammoniphilus soli; assembly: GCF_040813775.1. Classification (NCBI taxonomy): domain Bacteria; kingdom Bacillati; phylum Bacillota; class Bacilli; order Caryophanales; family Paenibacillaceae; genus Ammoniphilus; species Ammoniphilus soli. The sequence goes on along the minus strand of NZ_JBEGDL010000003.1, from coordinate 443,904 downwards.
ACCATGATATGCATATTTTAAATCTAAACGCTTATCCAATGGCTTCTCTGAGTATATTTAATAAATAAAATAACACATTTTTTGAGCCTCTGTAACAGTTCAGAGGCTTTTTTCTATAAGGTGCAATATTAAAAACCTAACCAAAACTAACTTTTGACAATTCTAAAGAATCTATTATCAAATCATTTATAGGTATTTTATTTCCGTTGTAGGTAATAAGAAGGATTTTGTATAATAATGTGTATAATAGGAACAAACGCACGAATGATGTATTATTTTATTTCTTACAAGAAGGAGAATAACTGTGCGAAAAAAATTTGAGACTATGGAAAAATTGGCTATCATGAATGGTAAGTTAATCGATATTGGACACAACATAAGTAAAGGGAATATTTCGGACGAAGAAGTGGTTAAACAGTTGAAAGATGTTGAAAAATCATTGCATGAACTGATCGATCAGTACAACAGTGTTCAATAAAAATTTGATTGATCTTATTTCGACGAAAAAAATTTTTTTGTCCGTGCCAAATGTACTAACTACAATACCAGTTTTATGGTAAAATTGAAATTAATTTTAAAGGCAAAACCATCGAAAGATGGCGACGCAAAGCTAAAGGGGCTACATTGGTTAATCCGATTTGCCAGCCAGTTGCCAAAGCCAAAAGTCCCCTTCAATTATTATATGGAGGGTAAAAATGAACCGATATAGCAAACAACAGATTCTGCATATTATTGATTTAATGCGAATGGACTCCAACAATTTTAATGATGTGGTTAGTATGGAGTTTCGAGATCAGTTAATCAAGGATTATGGACTGACTCATAAAGAAATTGATATTATTGAGTTAACTTTAAGTAAGGCGTATAGAAATATCTATGAGTTGCTTTGCGAATAACAAGATCATTTCGAGGACATACTCGGGATGATCTTTTTGTTTTCTAACAAACACCAAAAATCCACCTAGCTGTGTAGGAGGATTCGACGGAGGCTACATGCTCTTTAAGTTCTTTTAACAATCTTCTTATGGTAGCGGTGGTTCTTTCAAGATCATTAGCGATTTGTTCAAGCGGAATATTTTCGAAATTTCTATATTTTAGATATAACCGAAGTATGATCCAGGTGAGTGGGAAGTAAGCAGGATAAGAATAAGGCACATAGCTTGTCTATTGAATTAAGGATGTGGAGTGGACAAGAGGAGAAGTAGTTCCATATTTTGAATGGTTACATATATGGAAAACAAGTTTATAAAAATTCTAAACACCCTATCTCTAGTATAAATTGCAACTCCCCTGTTGCATGTTAATGGATGTTGGTCTTTTGGCTAACATCTTTTTTAATCGCATACAGTATACTGTGTATTATATATAAATAAAATGTTCGTAATTTTTTTATAAAAAATCTAGACAAAACAACAAAATAGGAGTATAAACAATGTTAAAGGTAAAATTTACATAAGGTGAAGAATATGGATGAGTTTACACTTTATCTCAATTCGATAAACGATATTGAGGAACTTAATGATATTAAAGAAGAAATAAAAAACCAAGTTATTAATTCTGAAATAACTTGGCAAGAAAGAATTGAATTGTACCGAAGAGTACGATCTATAAACTTGCGTATCAAACAATTGGAGGATACCGTTCAACCTTGACTTTTCTAATTTTCTTCTTTAAGCAATTTTAAGGTACATATGCCTAAAGGTACTTTTTCTTCATTTAATAATGTGTAGCCAGTTGAGAAAATTTTAACTTCTGTTTTGTTATCTAGATGTAATTTGCCACATTTGATGCAAAAGTACATTTTCCCTTCAATCTCCATTTCCCCAGTATCTCCATTCGCCCTCAAATTCACAACATTCTCTATTTTACATGATAAGAATTCTTTCTTAAACAATTACTTCTTGTCAAATTCAATCAAATTCTGACAAATTGCTACTTGTTAATGGAATTGGGACACAGTCTAATGGCTTTGTGTTCTTTTTTTACTGTCTTAAAAATGAAATGCAAGCTTTTACGCGATTATTATAGTCAATTGCAATTGTAGTATTGGAGGAGTAAATGGGTATACAAATCATCTTAGATCTTGGCAAAAGTAAGTACTTAATGTGGATATACTTGAAGGAACGGGACTTTAAAAGACCATCAATGCAAGTGATAGTTAAACATTTTGGTAGGCATCCAAGAACCATTATATACACCAATGTGAATGGATGGTCCCTCAGCACATTATAGATAGGATGCTGAATCAAGGTATTGATCAAACCATCGAGTTTATTTCATGCAAGTTGTTTTATGTCGTGCGGAGAATCGAAGAATAAATACTGACTGCCCACATTTTTGACCACAAAGTGTGGTCATTTTACTTTCTTCTGCATATAAGGTAGCACATGTGGGTATCTGTGACAGGCGCAAAGCAAATCATGAAGAGGAGGAAGAGCAAATGGGTTTCTTAGACGGTTTGATGGGAAAAGCTTCAGAGGTGAATATTAATGAAGTGAAAAGGGAGTTTGCGACTATTTTAGCAAGGAATGAAGAGGTAGAGAGGGCTTACAAGCTTATTCGTGACATGTTTGTATTTACCAACAAACGATTAATATTAGTAGACAAACAAGGTTTGACCGGAAAAAAGGTAGAATATCATTCTATTCCATACAGAAGTGTAACTCATTTTAGTATTGAAACGGCTGGAAATTTTGATCTGGATGCTGAGTTGAAAATTTGGATGACCGGTAGTTCACAGCCGCTGCAAAAGAAATTTAATAAGAGTTTGAATATTTACGAATTGCAAAGTGTTCTTGCGGAATACGTGCTAAAATAAAATTCTCATTTATGAATAGGAATGCTCTCCCATTATTCTATGGAGGGCTTTTGTCATTTCATCTAAACGCTCGATCCATCTTTGCCAATCTGAACTAGGGTTTAGATACAGATGCTTGCTTAAATGAATGGGGTAAATTCATTAATGCATCTATTTAAATAATTCAAAACAAGATATAATTATGTTAGTTGAATTATTCTGAACTAAAACAAGCTAAGAGAGAAGAGATTATCATGAAAGAGCAGAGTAATGTAATTTCTATGAAATTATATAAGAAAAAGCGCAGAACGAATTACTTAATAAGTACTGCTTATTCAGCTGCTAAGTTTTTTTCGATCGGTATAATCGCTTTTCTTTTGATATGGACTATTTACTACCAAAATTTCAGTTTAATTAAAGGACATAATGAGGCAAATGTGGATCTTATGGAGTACAGCGATTAGCTGAAAAGTGGAGTATCATATTTAACTGTTGGCTAAAAAAGATCATTCGTTTGAATGATCTTTTTTTCTTTTTACTATAATAACAGCATCTTCATGAATCCGAGGAAGGTGAATAGGTAAAGGACTCTTATCTATCTTTCACACAACTATAACAGTAGTTTAATAGATTAATATAAATAAGAATAGAGAGGTGATGTATATGAGTTGGCAATATGGATTATTATTCAGCAATGCAGATGTTTTTTTAGTTTGGTTTAAAAATGTAAGTTTAACAGCCCAATTCAATGCAATTCATGTTCACCACACACACTCTCCAAACCATTCCCACTTTAAAGGAAATAATCATCGGGAGCTTCAAGATGGAATGAGGGACTATCACGTTAAAACAAAAGGATGGGATGATATCGCTCAGCACATTACCATATTCCCTGATGGAAAGATTATGACCGGACGCAATCCAGACCAAATGCCTGCATCAGCTATAGGGTATAACGGAAGTGAAGATATCCATCCATTTATGTTTGAAATGATCGGTAACTTTGATAAAGGGAATGATGTACTGCTTGGACAACAGTTAGAAACTGCTATTAAAATTTGTAAACATTGGAGAAGTAAAGGTTCAGAAGTTGTATTCCATCGTGAGTGTTTAATCAACGGAAAGGAACCAAAAAGTTGTCCAGGCACTGGAATCGATAAACAGTGGTTTATGGATCTTGTAGAAAAAGAAAGTGCTTATATGATGAAACCAGAAGATGCAAACAAGATCATTAGGTTTCCAGGTGTAGCTTGGGAATTGGTTGTAGACAAAGCAAGTAAGGATGAATTTAACCGCCTTGCTAATGAGCTGAGGAAGGTGAGTGGGCAAGAGGTGAAGTAGCAACTTGGGTGGTCTCTTAAAAAAATAACCATGAAAGCCTTTACAATGTAACTGCTTGGATATACAATAATACTATGTTTGTTGGGCTTGAAACTATATTAAACGATTAAGGGGAGGCATTCTTCTTATGCCAAAATGTTATCGTTTCCAAAATAAACCGTTAATTGAACAATTAATCATTGAGAAGGAACAGTTAAAAGAAGAAGTCATGCGTTCTGACATTACCTGGCAGGAGAGAATGGACCTCTATGCACAAATCAAGTCGATTAAAGAGGAAATCAAGGGATACTTAAGGTTTCAAGAAGATACCTTAGAAATCATTTAAACTAGAAGCAAGTAAAGAAGGGCCGATTATCCGTATAGAGGTAATCGGTTTTTTACTGTTTAAGTTCACTAAAGTGCTATAGTGAACAAACTCTCTTTAAATGTGTCCATTTAGTTACAATTCGTGATTACAGCTTATTTACTTTGGGCATTCTACAGATACTAAAACATTTATCAAATAAGGAGTAGATCCCATGCATGTAGTCATTGCTACAGGAATTGGAGCGCTTATTGGATTTGTGGCACTTGGGTTTTATAGTCTTTAAGGATAAAGCGAAAAAACTCTCCATCATATTGGAGAGTTCTTTTTGTTATTGTATGGCGAACCAATTTTTATTTTTCTTGCTATGCAGTAAAAACTCGTTTGCGGCCGCTGCGAATAAGTACAGGTACTTTTCTTAAATTATTTTCTGCATGGGTGTTTTCCTTATGGCAATCGATGCAGTGTTTATCGTATTCTTCTTCTTCAAATTTACTCAATGAAATTCCACAAGACTTACAGCTTTTCTTAAAATATTCCATTTCCTACACTCCTATATTTTTTATTTTATCTGTATATTCTTTATAAAAATATAATATCGCAATATTCGACATAAGTCAAGTTGTTAAGCAAAAGTTATGCCAAAAATATGGAGGATTCTTTTTTTATGGAAGAATAACAGAACAAGGGGATATCAGCTACGCAGCTAAAATCCCCTTGTTTATAATGGAGGCTTACATTTTTTCTAGTGCATGTTCCCAGGAAGGAAAATAAAATAGAGCGTTCCTCATCAGCTGGGGATGCTTTTCCTTCACTTTTTTCTTGGATAACGGTTCTCCCTTTTCTTTCAATTGTCTCAACTTCGTCAATACATCTTCCATCTTCATGTCAGCCTGCATCTACTTCACTCCTTATAAGTTAGTGATGACTGTCACTTGAGGGATTTTCCATTTTTATTCTATCATAATTTATAAGAATAGTCTAATTTGATAAAAAACACCAAAGTCCTCTTCTGTCATTGACTTTTTGGTTTTTTCCCAATAAGCTATGATTTTAACTCATAAAATCTAGATAGTTGCAAAGAATTTAACAAAGACGAATGGTGAAGACAAAGAGGAGATGAAAACGATGCAAGCTGGTCAGATGGAAACATTAGAGGTCGTTCGGAAGGCACAGTTCGGATACTTTTTAAGTGATGGAGAAAACGACATTTTGCTGCATAAGAACGAAGCGGAGAAAGAGTTCAAAGAAGGGGAAAAGGTCTCCGTGTTTATATATATGGATCATGAAGAGCGCTTAGCCGCTACGATGAAAAAACCCCGTATCGTCTATGGGGAATTTAAATGGCTCGATGTAACCGACGTGAATCGCAAAATGGGTGTATTCCTGGATATGGGAATTCAAAAGGAATTGCTATTGTCAAAGGATGATTTGCCTCAAGATCGAGCTGCTTGGCCGCTTAAGGGAGATCGGGTATTCGTCGGTCTCAAGCATGATAAGAAGGGAAGGCTGTTAGCGAAGCTAGGATTAGATGTAGAGCTCGCGGAGATGGAAGAACAAGCAGGGAAAAACATGATCAATAAAGAGGTAACAGGGTATGTGTACCGAGTCATTGCCTTAGGTGCATTTATGTATACTGATGAGCAGCATATCGGATTTATCCACCGGGAGGATATGAAGGGTTCGATTCGCCTAGGACAAAAGGTAACCGCAAGAGTGAAAAGTATTCGGGAGGACGGGCGTCTTAATCTTACTCAAAATCCAAGCAAAGCGGTCGCCTATCAGGAAGATGCTGAAATCATCTATCAGATCCTTCAGGATCGAGGGGGCGCTATGCCGTTTTCTGATCAGACCGACCCTGAAACCATTCGGCAAAAGTTCAGCATCAGCAAGGCGGCTTTCAAGAGGGCGCTTGGGAAGCTGATGAAGGAAAATAAAATCTATCAAGAGGATGGATGGACATATTTAAGTACAATTAAGCAAAAATAATAGGAAGCATGAAAGCATATCTATTCTGAAGGGAGCGGAGCGCATGGACTTCTGGCAGGGAGACGCTCATCTGACCATCCTAAGTTTTGTGATTCGGGCAACGGTTGCGTATCTGTTTCTTTTTAGCATCATCAAGTTTCTAGGCCAGAGAACAATGAGCACCTTGCAAGCTCAGGATTTTTTATTTGCCATTGTCATTGGGGATGTCATCGGAGAGCCGCTTGTCAACGGGGAAGTCAGCCTGGCAGGACCACTTGCTGTAGCATTGACTCTTACCGGCATTCATTACTTCACCACCTTAATGGCTTTGAAATCCTCAAAGTTTCGCAGGTTTGTTGATGAGGAACCTAGGTTGCTCGTATCAAGGGGGAAAATTTTGAGAAACATGATGAGGCGCTCCAAGGTGACTTTAGATATGCTGCTGATGTCGGCTAGAATGAATAATGTAACAAGGCTGTCCGACGTAGAGCTTGCCATTCTAGAACCCAATGGGGAGATTAGCATCATAACGAAGGGACAGGCAAATCCGGTAACCCCGAAGGACCTTGAGTTGCCTGTTTCTGAGGTGAGGATGCCGTCGGTACTCATAGAGGATGGAAACGTGATTTATAAGAATTTAAAGAACCATAAACTTACAGAAGAATGGCTGCTCGAGCAATTGCAGCAGCAGGGAATCAATTCTCCCAAAGAAGTATTCTTGGCTCTGCTGGAAGCGGATGGAGCTCTTTATGTCAGCAAGCAGGAAGAGCCCTATATGAGGTAAGCTTGTACACTAAAGAATCGAAGTAATCGGGAAGTGGGGCAGGAAGCATGCCTATGGGTAGATGTCCTTCCACTTCTTCAGTTTTTTTGCCACAGACCAATCCTCGTGTTTAATGGGAACGGAGAGAAGCTGCAGGGTTTTTTGCACAAAGCGGCGAAAGATGGCATTGGTTTTCACCGATTCGATAAATGGCTCTCTTTCCATATTGAAAGTATTGGCCATAAGTTGGAGCATATGTGCTTGCCAGATTTCCTTTGCAGAGGAACAGGCAGCAGGAATATCGGGAAAGCGATAGAAGGAGCCATCAAAGGATAATGCCCGATCGAAATAATAGGCATAAAATTCATTAGGGACTACGCCACACTCCAGCTTGAGTTTTTGGGCGCGATGAGAAGCAATAGAATAAACGCTTTCTGTTTGGGTAATGTGCTGAAACTGTGGTTCGTCATAGAAAGTGAGCCAGACTTGGCATCTTACCCCTTTCATTGGGCCAAGCATCGCAGGAAGAGCCCCATATTTGGTCATGTAGGCCGCATAAATGACGTCAGTATCCAGCAATTTTCCTTTCAAGTTAATGACAATGTCACTTAGTTTCAGATTTAAGCTGTACTTGTACTTCAGCTGTGCCAGGCAGACGTTGGAACCGTAGCTTAGAACCGGATATCTTTCTTCTATAGGGCATACTTTCTGTTCCTTTAAAAAATCCGCTATCGAGATTAATTGGCCCTTGTATTTGACCAGGAGCTGGCTAGGGTTGCCGAATCCAGTGATCCGATAGGCTTTGTTATTCATATAAATAAAGGAATGGTTTGGCGTAGGGCCAGGGTAGATGTCTGGGTGGTCATAAGGTGAAAGATGAAGAGGCTTATTAAAAGTATACATCTCTAAATGTCCTCCCTTAACGCTAATTCTTTCATACTATGCAGATCAACTAAATAATGTGCGTCTTGTATGTGATGTAAAGGGTGACAAAACTAGAAGAAAGAAGTGTCTTTTCGCCAAAGGATTCGACAGGCCCAAAATAGAAAAGGGATGTTAAGAATACTTTCGGGAGGAGAGTGCATCATTATGGAAAATATGAAAAAAATGCATCAGTTGACGAGTGCTGCTTTACGGTTTGTTCAAGATGTTAATGATTATGCCAAAAGCCGGGGATATATCTTGCTTCAGGAAGAACCCATTATTCATCTGCGAACGGAAGAGCGCTTGTCCATGACCATTACGCAACCCATTTATGTAGCAGCCAGTGACATTGAATTAACGGTATCCGCCTATCTTGAAGAAGGCGAGGCAGAAGAAATAGTTGTAGAAACAACGTTTGAATGTTTGATTGGTGATACGTTAAATCTTCATGAAGTCTATGGCTTTTTACAAAAGATGCGTAGTGTACGCACGAATCATTTTTTCATATGTGTCCGCGGCTCTGAAGAAGATGGTTTTTGTGATGAAGAAATTTCCGTGATTCAGCGCAAAAAACATAATATAAGGAATGATAACACGTTCGAGCAGTGGGATGAGCTCATTAGATTGTTTCAAAAGGGACAGAGTCCGTGTGAGCCCATGATCCCGTATAACCCGGAAGTTACGCCGTAGAGTTTAGGACTCTGCGGCTTTTTTCTGTTACAATAGAGTGGGTGAATCGAATGAACAAGAAAAATATGCAGAGAATATTGGAAACTCTAAAGGATATGTACCCGGATGCGCACTGCGAGCTGAATCATGCCAACGCATTTGAGCTCACGATTGCGGTGCTGCTCAGCGCTCAATGTACGGACAAGAAAGTAAATCAGGTAACCGAAAATTTGTTCCAAAAATATAAAACGCCATGGGACTATTTATCGGTTCCGTTAGAAGAGCTGGAGCAAGATATTAAGCAAATCGGCTTGTTCCGGAGTAAAGCAAAAAATATCCAAAAGCTGTGCAGAGCATTAATTGAGCAGCATAATGGCGAAGTTCCGCAAGCGCATGAGGAATTAACGAAATTGGCAGGCGTAGGCAGAAAGACAGCGAATGTGGTCGTTTCTAATGCCTTTGGCGTGCCCGCCATTGCTGTTGATACGCATGTAGAGAGGGTGAGCAAGCGATTAGGGGTTTGCAAGTGGAAAGATAGTGTATTGGAAGTAGAGAAAACACTGATGAAAAAGGTTCCTCAGGAAGAGTGGACCGAAACTCATCATCGGCTGATCTTTTTTGGCCGTTATCACTGCAAAGCGCAGTCCCCAGCGTGTGAAATCTGTCCGCTTGCCGATTTATGCCGGGAGGGGAAGAAACGTTTGAAGGATCAGAGATGAGTGCTGATCCTTCTTTTTTGCGCTTCTGAGAGGGGGGATAGGTGATATCACCATGTTTATTGCCTTAAGTACAAGTGCCGTTACGGCAATTGTGTATAGACAATAGGATATACCATCTCTATCACACGGCAAAGGAGATGATAAAAAAGTGCTACACATGTCAAAAGCCATCACTGAAAGGATGAGCTTTCATAAGGCGATCGCCGGCGTTGGCTATCAGCTGCTTCGAATGAAGCGGATGAGCACAAGGATTTCAGCCATCCAGCCGGAAGACAAACTTAGGCTGTCTCGCAGGCTCCGAAATTTTCATCTGATGCTCCAATGGATGAAATACAAGGTGAATCCGAATGGAACTTCATCTTTAGTCAGAATTCGGGTTGGAAAAAGAATGTTATTGGTCAATCGGGCGGTATTGGTGCGCCGAAGAACAAGAGTCAATAGGAATAATGTCCAACAGCTAACCATGAGAGTACGGTTGCACCGAATCATGCGAGATTTAGGTAAGATTCGTTCCGGTCTTCCTCAATTTCTGCAGACAGTCAGTTCACAGCAAAAAGAGAGAATATTACAATATCTAACGATGTTTCATCATAATTTTAGTCTGGTTACTAGAAAAGCTCCAAGCAGAGGGTTACCGCCTTCACGCGTTAAAAAGATGACGGGGAGCATCGCCGTAGAGAAGACCGTTGAAAAGAAACAATCCCTTCACATTTCAGAGAAGAAAAGAAGCAGCAGGAAGGAATCACATTCAAGCAACATAGAAACCCATACAATAAAGAGTAAGAAGCCAACTTTAAAGGAAACAGCCCCTATCCGGAATAACAAGATGGAAGAGGTACCAAAAGAGAGATCGAAAGAAAGTCCAAAGAATGATCAATCCAATATTCTAACAGAGAATAAGAAGCCGAAGTTAAGCGGACTAGGAAAAGCAGCCAAAGTTACCAAGGAAACTATTGCCAAGAAGAAGTTAGAAAAGAAGATTGTTAAAAGTGACATCGGCAAGAAAGAGACCGAGCAAAAACAAGAGATGCAAAAACAAGAGATGCAAAAACCTAAACTTCCGAAGGAAGAACAAAAAACCAACCCAAAACCAGCACAAGAGTCCCAACAAAAGGCGGAAAAAAAGCCAGCAGTAAAACCAGCACAAAAATCAGTACAAGAGTCGCAACAAAAGGTAGAAAAAAAGCCAGCAACAAAGCCAGCTCTGAAAGCCCCAAGTAAGCCCAAACCCTTCCTTGACGAGATACCCTATGAAGAACCGATTGAAAAAAATACGGAGATTCAGGAGGAAAGTGAAGCAGAAAGTTCATATTCTGAATCCATACAGGAGTTTATTGATGCATTATAGGGGAGAGGCAAGCGAATGGAGAGGCTTAACGGGATAAAGTCCGACTATTAAGGGAAAATGGGGTGGCCATTGAAGAGATAACAGGAGAATCTCAGGCTATTTCGGTGAAACGCTCGAAAAAAGGGTGTTTCACGAATGCTAGCGGGAATTTCTCCTGTTATTTTGGCATTTTTGAGATGATATTGATCGATAACAGGAAAAACTCCTGTTATATTAAAGCTTCAACCTAAATCTTTTTGAAGTTCTCAATGATTTGTTCGTATTCATCCTCACGGCCTTCAAATCGGTCCGGGGTAAAGTGGGCCTGAACCCAGTTCATCAGCTCTGGGCGGCTATGAAAGATGTGTTTATCCTCACCCCACTCGGTGGTAATCTCCCTCACTTCGATTTTCGTACCTTTCGTTTCTGCCACAATCATATTCCATTTATCCTGCTTGAAGATTTCATACTTTGCCATAATCTTTTCGACGTCCTTCCTGAATGTAAAAGTTCAACAATAGTGTTCCCTTGCCTTGACTTTCTTCCCAAGAAATTATTGGGCTGGCTGGGGCGCAGCTGGTTCGGCGGGCGGGATCCGAGGCAGATTGCCAATGCCAATATATTTATCATATATATCCAGAATTCCTCGCGCAATATAAGAAGCAGAATTTGTTCCCCTACCACCTTCAGGGACTACGACCGCAATCGCGATCTTGGGATTATCCGCAGGAGCAAAGCCAATAAATGTGGCGTTCTCCACACGGCGATCTTTTTTCCACTTTCCTTCTTCATATTCTACATACATATCTTGCTCTGAAGTACCCGTCTTTGCTGCCACTGCATATGGAAAGCCTTGAAACGGCAACACAGCTGTACCGCCAGGTCGGGTTACCATTTTCATTCCATCGAAAACGACTTTCCAATAAGAATCGGATATCTCCATCTCGCTGAGCACTTCCGGTTCAACTGGTTCAAATTTGCCATTTTTCTCAATGCGGTCCACGATTTGAGGGCGGAGTCTCTTGCCCTTGTTCGCAAGCGCAGTCGCGTATTGAGCCAACTGCATGGCAGTATACCGTTCCTGCTGTCCAAAAGAGGCTTGAACGAGTGCAGCTAACGCACTAATTCTCTTGCTGGTGTCAACATAGTCCTCGAGCCCTTTGCTTTCAAAGGGCAATTTGACTCCGGTCTGGACTCCCAGCCCAAAGTTGTGATGGTAACGCTGAAAAGTCTGCACGGAGTTCCCTTTTCCTACCAGATTTTCCGCAATCCTTGCCATGTACGTATTGGAGGACTTCTGAAGGGCAATCTGCGGCGTCAGCCAGCCTAAATCCCGCCGACTGGCATTCGTAATCGAGTCTGTACCGCGACCATATCGGTACACTACAGCATCTCGCCAGCGGTCCCGTGGTGAAATGATTTTTTCATTGAGACCCATTAATACGGTCAGCGGCTTTACGACAGACCCCATCGGAACAAGCGAGCTTGGATGCCTTTCAGATTCCTTGATTGGTTTAGGCCGGGCATCATAGGGTGCAGTACGGATTGTACCGTTATTGATCGAAAACTGAATGTCATTGTAAACCTCTTGATCCACTCCGCGGATCCACTGATTGGGATCGTAATCGGGGTGGCTTACAATGGCTGCAATTTTGCCGGTTTGTGTTTCAATCGCCACTGCATAAGCGTTTTTCACTTGGCGAATATCACTGTGGGCACCGGGTTTTTGTCTTAGTTCTTTAAGGTAATTGGCTACAAATTGCTGGGCTTCCTTTTGTACGCGCTCATCAAACGTCAGAAAAAGATTATTGCCAGGGGTAGGCTTTGTAACGGAAACTTCTTCCAACAGTGTTCCTCTGGCATTGACGAGAAGCTTCTTGGCTCCATTCTGCCCGGCTAATATATCTTCGTAACTGAATTCCACTCCGTCCATGCCCACGTATTGATTAGGGAGGTACGTATCCTTTCTTTCTTTATAATAATTTTCTGTTGCTCTTGCGGTTTCGGCAACAGCATAAGGGCGAACGTAGCCAATGGTCTGGACTGCGATGCGATCTTCCCCTTCACGATAAAAGCGCACGGGTTTGACGACCACTTCAATTCCCTTTAAAGCTGTACGCTGTTCGGATAGGATGGAGATTTCCGTGTCCTTAAGGTCAAATTTCAAATCTTTCTCCAGGAATTTAGGATCTTTTCGAACGACTCGTTCTCCTTTAGCATCGTATCCTGCGTCCATCTTTTTTAAGACTTCCTCGACCGGCAATTGCAGGATAGGTGAAACTTGATTCGCTAGGTAAAGAATATAATCCTTCGTCATCCAGTCTTCTTCCCGAAAAACTGCAGTGTAGGAGACCTTGTTATCTACCAGGACTTCTCCATTCCTGTCGAGGATCTTACCGCGGGGTGCCGCAATGGGAATGGTTTGAATGGATTTTTCCGTTGCAATTTTCAGGTATTCTTCCCCTTTGGCAATCTGGACAATCGACAACCGAAAAATCAAAGCGGCGAAAAAAATGAACACGATCGTAAACAGCAATTGAATGCGCCGAGAGATCAGCGTTTGCTGATGCTTCTTTTTCTCCTCATTATTGTAGTTGTATATCATATTCCAAATCCTCTTTCTATGCTAACTATTGTATGGCTTATTCACAGCCGCCTGGCATAAAGGGGCAGTCTCCTCTTTAGCTTACCCCAACATTTTATCAGATTTTGCTTTGATATGCTCTATTGTCTCGATAGGTTGTGAAAGGTAAAAAAGGGCGAATTAGAACAGGGGTTTCCTGCATAGTATATAAAACCAAAAACCTTAGGAGCCATGGGGAAATTCAATTAGAGGGTGAGAGGATTATGAAAACGAAGGTTCGTTTTAAGAAGGGAGACATGGTCAGGGTCATAAATCCTAATAATCATTTCTTTGATGAAGTGGCAGAAATCCTCATGTTCGATGAATTCACCAACAAGTATCTCCTGCAGTTTAACAATGGTTACAAATGTGAAATGTATCATTACGACTTAGTCAAGTATTTATCACACAAGGAACAAAAGGCTCTTCAAAAAGCGCATTTATTTCAACTGGCAGATTTGGCACTCAATGTCAATGATCGTGATTGGTTTGAAAGAATCACGAAACGATTGAAGGACTTTAAAGAATAAGGCGTAATTCGGAAGGTCTACAGAATCAAATGTAGGACCTTCCTTTTTGTATTTTATATTTCTAACCATTCCGTTTCACGAATGACCCGTTCTCGTTCCTTCTTAAGAAATTCCAATTTCTTCTTTTCTTCCTCTACGCGAATTTCCTCTTCCAACAGACTTACGTTTAACGGTTGTTTTCTGACCAAGCTTAAATAGGAAAGCAAGGCAACTTTCAGCTGTTTTTCGTCCGGCTCTATCGTGGTAACCGTCCTTTGTAAATAAGCGGAGATGGGGAAAAATAACTTTTGATCCAGCGGCTTAAGCCAACGGGGAATAATCATAACCCCAGCTAGGCCGATCAGAGCGGCAGCATTGCCTCCAAGCGGGAAAAAGCTGAGCAGAAACAATAAATAAAAAATGACCACTCCATTCGTAGAGCAATGGCGATTCACAATCGAACAGCTTCGGATTTCGCTTAATGAGCGATAAGTCTTTGGTCCTTGGTGGCTGAACACTTTATGTTCCGCACCATGATATTGCTTTAATGGATAAGGAAAAATGAAGTGATAGCCAAAGGCAGCAAGCAGGATCCAATAAAATGGAAACCCTGGCTGGATTCCCACCCAAAGAACTAAGGCAATCATTCCAATTATAAAATAAAGCGGTATTGTCAAGACAGTTTGTTTGATGAAGAACAAGAGGCCTGAAGCGTCATAAGGCAAAACCTTAGTCTGAATTTCCCCATTCTGATCGATCGTCGCATGAGCGATATGATCCTTATCCATATAGAAGATTCCCCTTGGATAAGACATGCCTCGTATCATATGTTTCTCCTATACTTATGTTTTCTTTTAGTTTAACATGCTTATCATCTTTTTTCATATCCTTGGGCCAAGCTAAAGAGTTTACTTTAGCTTTGGCAGGGAAAAATGGTAAGAAAAAAGTGGGGATCACGATGGAATTTAGCCTAGGTTATGGGAAAAGTCTAGTCCGGTTTGAGATGCCACCTGGTGTGGACTGCACAGAGATTGCATATCGTGCCGAAAGGCAGGAAGATGAAGCTGCCTTGATCCAGCAAGCCCTCAAGCAGCCAATAGGGAGTATGCCCCTTCAAACATTAGCTGCTGGTAAACGGAGCGCTGTGATCCTGATCAGTGATGCGAGCCGATTATCACCGAGCCATAAGTTCCTTCCTCTGCTTCTAGATGAACTGAGGGAAGGGGGGCTATCTCTCTCTCAGATTCAAGTTGTCGTGGCCCTGGGGATGCATCGAAAGCAGACGGAAAGGGAGCTGAAAGAATTAGTTGGTGAAGCGGTCTACGATTCCGTTCAAGTCATGAATCATTCCGCACTGCCAGCTGATTGTGTTTCATTAGGCACAACTGCATTAGGGACTCCTGTGGAGATCTTCAGGCCTGTGGCAGAATCCGAGCTTCGGATCGCAACCGGGAATATTGAACCTCATGGGTTGGCCGGTGTGTCAGGAGGGGTGAAGGCCTTAATGCCCGGAGTATCCTCACAGCGAAGCATTCAGCATAATCATTCCTTTTCTATGAAGTGGAAGACTCATCCTGGTGATCCCGAGAATCCTATAAGAAAAGACATGGAAGAGGCCTTGCAGTTCTTGCCCATTCACTTCTTATTCAATACGGTAGTCAACCATCGCCAGGAAATCCTTGGTGCCGCTGCAGGAGATATAAAGGAAGCCCATCGGATCTTGGCGGATCAAGCCAAAAAGAACTTTCTAGTCCCCATCCATCGGAAATTTGAAGCGGTGATCGCCTCTGCGGGAGGATATCCCAAGGATATGCAGCTGTATCAGGCTGTGAAAAGCTTGCAAAATGCATCAAAAGTCGTAAAGCCAGGCGGGAAGATCTTATTGATTGCGGAGTGCAAGGAGATGTTTGGGAATGGCCTTTTTCAATATTGGGTTGAAACTGTGCAAAACCCAAGCCGGATTACTCAGATGATGAAAGAGGAATTCGTTTTGGGTGCCCACAAGGTAACCCATATCGAGGAAGTATTGAGACAGCACGAAGTCTATTTTTATTCTGAAATTCCGGAAAGCACAATAGAGTTGTTAGGATTTAAGCCGGTGGCTGACTTGCAAGGCTGTATAGATCAACTCGTTCAGAACGGTTCGGTAGCTGTCATGCCGTACGCTGCATTAACTTTTCCCGTATATAATGAGTAAACATCGGTGACCCCATGCTATGGGGTCAGTCTTTGTTTATCCCCAGGGCCTGTTCTTCAATCGGGATCCTGACCATTTTAAGGAAGGCGTAGTTTATTATCGTCCATAGGATAGCTGTAAAAAAGGCTCCAAAAATAAGGGGGATAACCAAAATCTCTGTAATTACAATGAGATAGTTCGGATGCTTGAACCAGCGGTAGGGTCCGGATTTTACTAAGTCATTTTCCGGCAAGATATAAATTCGGGTATTCCAGCGAGGACCCAGGGATCGGATACACCAATAACGCAATACTTGCGTTCCTATAAAAATAGAAAAGGGAACAGCCCACCAGGAGGGTGGAACACTACCTAGCAAGGCCGATTCAATAAACAGTGACAATAAAAATCCGATGTGGATGAAAACGATATATTTATAATGCCCCTGACCTACTTCGTAGGCCCCTCTTTGTTGCAGCCAGCGGGCGTTTCTCCTGGCTAGCCATAATTCTCCCAGACGCTGTGTAACGAGCAAAGAAAAAAGAAGCAAAAAGAATGGGTTCATATGCCGGTTCCCTCCAACAAAAGCATTTCTGCACTGAATCCTGGACCCAGAGCGGCTACCAAGCCGAATTCCCCTGAAGAAATATCCTTTTCTTGAAGGAAGCGGTCTAGAACATGCAGTACGGTACAAGAAGACATATTTCCGTTCTCCCGAAGAATCTCTTCAGGTATTCTCAGTTTGTCTTTTGGAAGGTTAAGGGCTTGCTGGTAGGCCTCCAGCACTTTTCTTCCTCCAGGATGGAACAGGTAATGCTGCGGTTGAGCAGTTTGGGACTGCTGCAGGAAATCCAGCATATCCGGAACGGTCTTTTCCTTCACAATCGTAGGGATATCCCGGCTGAATATCACATGGAAGCCGGAGGAGGAGATGTCCCAGCCCATCACATCAAGGGTATCCGGCCATAAGGTACTCCTCGTGGCATGAATCTGAAGTCGGCCTTTCGCCCGATATTCGTCACCGCAGACTAATACTGCTGCCGCGCCATCGGCAAACAGGGAGGTGGCCACAAGATTGCTCTTGGTTAAGTCATTTCGTTGAAAAGTTAAGCCGCATAATTCCACAGCGACTAAGGCCACAATTCCTTCGGGATGCCCCAAGGCATACTCATAAGTGCGCGAGAGACCGGCGGCTCCACCTGCGCAGCCTAGGCCCCAAATGGGGGTGCGCTTGGTATGCTTGTTCGCTCTTAAGTCGTTGAGAATAAGAGCATCGATACTTGGTGTGGCTATCCCTGTCGTGGAGACAAAGTATAAATGAGAAATATCCTCAATTTTCAAATTGGCTTTTTTCAAGGCGTTTTCTAACGCTTGTCTAGCAAGGTCTTTTGCGGTACGGATGTAAAGCTCATTTTTCTCTTTAAACTGATGGGCTTCTTTGAACCAATCGAGAGGAACACAAAAATGGCGAGTATCGATCCCTGTATTTTCAAAAAGGTCTAACAGACGATCGATATCTGCGAAAACATCAGAAAACATGTCCCGAACGAACGGTTTTACATCGGACTGTCGGAAAGTGTAAGGAGGCTGTGCGGTACCTGTACTTAGTATGAATGGCAAAGGATTCCCTCCAATTCGTATTCCTAGCGGTAAGGTTATTATTACCAATATAGGAAAAAATCATGGGGGAAGCGGTGAAAAAAGGCTATCCTCAAACCGTCGATTATATCGACCTTTTGGGACAGCCTCTCTGATTAAGCCGTTTCTTCACACAATTTCTTCAATTCTTTCACGTGCTCAGCGAATACTTGCAAGGCATCTTCAACCGGTTTTGGAGTGGACATATCGACTCCAGCTTTCTTCAGCAGCTCTAGAGGGAAATCAGAGCCCCCGCTTTTCAAGAAGGTTAAGTAACGCTCAACCGCTGGCTCTCCTTCTTCTAAAATGGCTTTAGAAAGCGCAATCGCGGCGGAGAAGCCCGTTGCGTATTTGTACACGTAGAATGGATTGTAGAAGTGAGGAATCCGGCTCCATTCATTGGCTATTTCGGTGTCGTGTACAATCCCTTTTCCGTAGTATTCTTGGTTTAGCTTGAGGTAAACCTCTGAAAGGGATTCGGAGGTTAAGGATTCTCCTTTTTCCACCATCTCATGCGTGAGCTTTTCGAACTCAGCAAATTGAGTCTGCCGATATAACGTGGTGCGGAACTGATCTAAGAAGTAATTGATGAGATACATCTTGACCTTTTTATCTGTTGTGTTCTTGAGAAGATACTGCATCAATAACGCTTCATTAACAGTAGAGGCTACCTCGGCCACAAAAATGGTGTATTGGGCGTAAATAAAAGGCTGTTCCTTGTCTGAGTAAAAGCTGTGCATGGCATGGCCAACCTCATGCACAAGGGTAAACATACTGTTTAGATTATCCTGATGGTTAAGAAGCATGTAAGGGTGGGTGCCATAGGGACCCCACGCATAGGCACCGGATCGTTTTCCTTCGGATTCGTAAACATCGATCCAACCGCCCGTTTTCGCTTCATCCAGTACGCGAAGGTAATCCTCCCCAAGTGGAGCCAGTCCTTTTTTCATAGTGGAGTAGGCTTCTTCATAGGGGATCTCCATTTTCGCTTCTTGGATCAGCGGAGCGAATAAATCATACATATGGAGTTCGTCTACACCTAAAACCTTTTTCCTTAGGTCTAGGTAGTCATACATCGGCTGCAAATTGTTTTTTACCGTTTGAATGAGGTTGTTGTACACCTCAACAGGGACATTATCATCGTACAAAGACGCCTCTAAAGCAGATGGATATTTTCGAATGCGAGAATAAAACACATCCTTTTTGATACTGGACGACAGGGTGGCTGCAATTGTGTTCTTTTGCTGCAAATAGGGTTTGTAAAAAGTTTGGAACACCTCCTGTCGAACCTGTTGGTCAGGATGCTCAAGAAGTTGAGAGTATTTTCCCTTAGTGAGTTGAATTTCCTCTCCGTCTACCGTGACTGTGCCGAATTTCATGTCTGCATTATCAATCATGCCAAAAATAGTGCGCGGGGCAGAGGATAACTCTCCAACCTGAGCCACCAATTCTTCCTCTTTTTGGCTTAATGTATGTGCTTTTTTACGAAGGATCTTCATCAAGTATTTTTCATACAGGGCAAGCTTCGGCTCTTGCTGGAACCACTGCTTCAACTTGTCTTCGCTGATTTGGAGAATTTCAGGTACGATAAAAGATGTAGCTCCGTTGACTTGAACACTTAAGCTGGATGCGCGGTCAGATAAAGCCTGATATTTGCTGACCCGAGTGTCCTCGTCCTTTCTCATGGCTGCATAAACGTAAATGCGTTCCATTAATTTGCTGACTTCCACATCCAATTCCAAGCATTGCAGCAATTGCTCGGGTGATCTATCCAGAGTACCCTGAAGCTGGTTGATTTCTTTGCTGATTTTTTCTGCTTTTTTATATTCCTCTTCCCATTGGGATTCATCCGCATAAATATGTTCTAATTTCCACTTGTACTTCTCATCCATCTGAGCTCGATTCGATATTTGTTCAGCCATTATTCATCAACTCCCAGCCGTTTGTTTTTTTTCATCTTAGCCTATTTTTTCCTATTTTTAAAGTTAATCCTTCTTTTTGAAGAAAAAACTGGAATAACGTCTTTCCAACATAAAGAGAGGGCGCATTGTCCCTCTCTTCATAGGATTCGTGACCAACCGTTTTTCTCTTTAGAAAGCCATGTGTTGCATTTGATGCAACGATACCGGGTGACCCAAGGTTCGAGCAGATTGTCCTTTTTGCATCGGGGGCATTTCGATGCGATACTCGGGATTTTCAATAGGACTAAAGCCGCCAGCAGAGATGCAATGAAGAGATAATAGGAGACAAGAAAACCTGGCAGAACAAGGATAAGAGATAAAAGCAATAAGACAAGAGCAACTGGCTTTCTCCTTACCAAAAGTCATCCCTCCTTACCTATACATATGGCAGAGCTGTCCCATTCATGACGTCGGAATTAATCGCCATGATTCCTGCTGAGCAGCCAGATTCCGACCGGCATGAAGCAAGCGAAGGTAACCATTAAGTAGTAGGCTGGTCCTAATCCGAAATCGAAGCCAAAAATCATAAGCAAGAAAAAGCAAATTCGTCCTAGGCTGATGGAGAACTCGCGAAACACGAGTCTTTGCATCATTTCGCCTAGTTTTCTTTTCTTTTCTCCTGCCTCGTCTCCCGCCATTTGCGTGTAATGCAGGGATTTGGCTGGAATCCACATCAAGGGCAGGGAGACGGAGACGATGAGGTTAAAGAGAATAAACCAAGGGGCAGCGGATAACAGCAGAGTTAAAGTAACCATTACTGAGCTGATCATGCCCATCCCGAGGATGATATCTCGATTGGATTGTTTCAGAGAGCGTCCGACAAGCCAGAACATAAAGGAACTGATAGCACCAAAGAGTAGGTTCCAGGAGCCGAGCTGGAATTCATCCTGAAGGAAAAAGAAAAAAAATAGTCCGTAAGACATTTGAACAAAGGAAAAGTAAAACCCATAGGCTGCTGAAGTAAATCCCATTTTAGCCATCTGTTCATTTTCTGCTAAAAAAAAGTATCGTTTGCGATACGGTTCCTTCAGCTTCATGTTCGGAATAGAAGCGCTTAATAAGAATTGAAGGAGAAGAAGCCCGATAATCACCAGAAAGGTATGGCTATATCCTTGATTGGTAATAAAGAGACCGGCACAAAAAGGGGTAAGCAGTTGGGCTAAAGTAGCAATCGTCGACTCTATTCCGAGCAGATAGGATCGATTCCCTAGACGAGAGAGCCAGAGGATTTGCAGGTTAAATCCGATATAAAACAGACCGATATAGCCTCCGTACAAGATTCCAAGCACCGGCAAGATGTTTTCCATTGCCTGTCCTGTTTGAAATAAATAGATAAACAGACCTAAAGCTAAGATAGATGAAATCATGAACGTTGACCTTGTACCCAGGAACTGCAGCAAAAAGGCACCTGCTATAGAACCAAGAAATATGGAGGACACGGAGAACAGATTAAATACGCCGATGCCCCAAAAAGATTTGCCTTCATCCCAAAGGAAGATATTCAGGAATAGGTTGGCAAAAGCAAAGATGATGGAGAAAATCAGTTGATTGGCAAACAAAGATTTCAGCGGTGACAAGGAAATGAAGCGGCTTGGCATGGGCAACCCTCCTCTTCTTGCATGTATATTCCCCAATAGAACTGGAAATGTTAGGTAGGGTAGAAAGGTGCATTGAGGAGGAATCTATGCCAAAGAAGTGGTTGATATACGCTGTTTTTTCATGCCTTTTTGCCGGGCATGCCAATGCGGTAGAATCAATAGTTTATAAGGTTGAAAAAGGAGATACCCTGTGGCGTATAGCCCAGGTGTCGGGCGTTACTGTTGATCAGTTAAAGAAAGCCAATCAATTATCAGGTGACTTGATACGCGAAGGTGAAAAGCTAGTCATACCTTCAGACAGCAATAAGCTATATTCCAAAAGAGGAATTCAATTTACGAAGAAAGATTATGACTGGCTAGTGCGGATTATTGAAGCGGAAGCAGGCGGCGAATCCTTTGAGGGAAAGGTGGCTGTAGGCAGTGTGGTCCTCAATCGGGTTTTGCACGAGGACTATCCTGATACGATAACCGGGGTCGTTTTTCATAAAGTAAAGCACGTATATCAATTCTCTCCAGTAGGGGATGGAAGAATTCATAAGGTAGCGCCTTCCAAAGAGTCCTACCGGGCGGCACAAGCCGCTTTAAAAGGGATAGACCCCACGTCGGGGGCTCTATTCTTCTATAATCCCCACACGGCACGCAGTAAGTGGATTCGATCCAGAGTCGTGATTGCTGAAATCGGCAGACACAATTTTGCCTACTAGATAACGAAGTGATTATAAATTTTTTTATCGGTCTATTAAACAATAAGTAAAATATGGTACAATTAGCAACATGATTTTATAGGAGGGCTGGACATGAAATGTATTAGTGTATATACGAAGGATTTCGAAGTATTTTCGGATATCTGCGAAAAAATCCTTGAGCTTAATCTCGGAGAAAATGACGAAACCGAAGTTGACGGCATCACCGTTGCGGATGCTGGAGAAGTTCCCGATGATTATATTGAGAAAATGCGCCAGAAGCCTGAAGTAGCTGTCATGCGCATTAGGAAACAAGGCGTAATTATTCTCCAGCACGGGGAAGTATTTGAGATCCTTATCCCTACGGAAGAGGATGAAGAAACAGAGGAAACAGCTTAAAAGACCCTGGATACAGGGTCTTTTTATCTAGCGAGAAGAAAGCCAAGCAAAAAACCTGCTGCAAGGCCGCCCAGATGTCCTGTAACGCTGACTCCCGGCATAAAGGTGAAGACGACACCCAGGACAAGAATGGGGATAATCGTTTGCCTAGAATAATAGTCCATCAGATCTCGGCGATATTTTGTTAAGTAGGCAAACATGCCATAGACACCGAATATCGCTCCTGAGGCCCCGGCTGCCAGCATGGCAGAGGAGAAGAAGAACGTCATAATAAAACCAGCTACTCCAGATCCGAGATATAGAATGAGATAGCGGATTTTCCCCAACATGAATTCTAAACCCGGAGCAAAGATAAGTATGGCAAAACAATTAAATAGAAGATGCTCCCAGCCGATATGGAGAAAGATGGGGGCAATTAACCGATAAATCTCCCCTTCCAATATAAGAGGCTTGTAATAAGCCCCAAATCTCACTAAAGTATTTGGATTCGTTGAACCACCTGATATAGTCATGAATAGAAATATAATTATATTCAGTGAAAGGAATAAGGAGGTCAATGGGTACCTTTTTATGTAAGTCCTCCAATCCTCGTTGCGATAAAACCAGGACATGAACCGCTCCCCTTTCGGTTTGAATCGTTATGGACCTTGTTAAATCATTGGATATAATTTCTTTGTAACGACCACTATAACATATCTTTTCTTCCGTTGACCACATTACTCTCTCATCAACTTTTTATCAAAAATAATTCTAATCTAATATTGAATTTAATCAAAGAATGGGTATAATATTACTATAGACATAGTGGAAAAAGTAGAATAAGTTAAGCTTTGAAGGAGCGAATGGATTATGGCAAAGCTGAAACTAAAAAATAGAGAAATAAGTTCACCCGAGTACTTAAAGAAATTGCAGGACCTGCAGAAGGAAAGTGGAAAAGTGAAACGTTCCACGAAGCTTAAGGGATCCGTTGCGGCGACAGAGTAGGTTAAGAAAAAAGAGGAAGCAAGCAAATGCTTGCTTCCTTTTCTTTGCATGCGAAAATAAGCGATTAGTGATAGGGTTCTATTTCCACTTCTTCTTCAAAGATTTCACGGACATGGGGGACGATTTCGTTAATTCCCTTTTCCTCCAACCCCAGGCGCGTACAAATTTGATTGAATTGAGCTACTTTATCTTCAATTCTGCTCGTTCGCTGCCTCTCAATCTTCGCTAAAATCGTGTCCTCGATGGATCGATTCAAGCTGTTCAGTCTCCCTTCGTCTTGTAATTCTTAACATGCTATAGATAGCATGGCAGCCTCGGCTGCGATTTATTCCTGCAGCACCTGGTCGGCTCGTTATTATGGTATGTTAGAGCTTTGAAAAGCAGAATTTTTTTTCCTTTAATTTGGGTATAATAGATTAAAATGTGTTCGGTGAGTACCAGGAGGTGAAAAGGATGGACACGAAACTCATTAGTAACGTCGATATCATTGGAGATATCCATGGATGTTATGATGAATTGATCCTGCTCTTAGATCAGCTCGGTTATGGGGAAGACCATGGCTTATACCGCCATCCTCAGGACAGACTGCTTGTTTTTGTTGGGGACCTTTGTGATCGTGGTCCAAAAAGCCTGGATGTTCTAAAGCTAGTCAAGAATTTGGTGGAAGCGAAGCTGGCCTATCACTGTCCAGGTAATCATGACGATAAATTGTTGCGCTGGTGTCAGGGGAGAAGGGTACAAGTGAAGCATGGATTGGAAACAACCGTAGAGGAAATTGAGCGTACAAGCAATCCGACAGAAACAAAGCGCTGGATTGAAGCTTATCTTAAGAGTCTCCCCTTGTACCTTCAATTTGATCATGGGGACTTGGTCGTCGTCCATGCAGGAATTCGTGCAGATATGATCGGCACTAACCACAAACGGTTAAGGGATATCTGTCTTTACGGGTTCCCGACAGGAAAGCTGGATCACCATGGTTTGCCGGAACGTGATCCTGTTATTAAGCATTACCGGGGAAAGGCGTTACTGGTTCACGGACACACTCCTATTCCGGAGCCGCAATGGGAACAGAATGTCCTTAACATCGATACAGGATGTGTTTTTGGAGGAGCTTTAACTTGTTTTCGGTACCCCGAGAAAACGTTTGTTGAGGTCAAAGCCCTGCAGGTATATGGCGAAAGCAAAAGGTTTCAACTAAAATAGTCTTGCCTCTTATGAAGGCAAGACTATTTTTTTTATGATTCCGTGATGGTGATGTCCTTGATGTATATTTCCTCTGTAGGCTGGCTAGGTTCCCCTGTCGCAGGGTTATTCTTCACGCTGACACTCGAAATGGCTTCAACCGTTTCCATCCCCTCAATGACCCGTCCAAAAATAGTATAGTTCGGGTGAGCATTCAAGCTTTCGCTGTCTGCGCCGTTACAGATGAAAAATTGGCTGCCGTTTGTGTTAGGTCCTGCATTGGCCATAGCCACAATCCCTTTCTCATACTTGTGGGGAGAGGGCAGCTCGTCCGCGAATTGATACCCCGGGCCGCCGGCACCCGTTCCCGTCGGATCTCCGGTCTGGATCATGAATCCCTCCATAATTCGGTGAAACAAGACATTTTGATAGAATTGCTCTTTTGCAAGGAAAACGAAGTTGTTTACCGTTTGAGGAGCATCTTTGCTGAAGAGCTCGATTTTTATATCCCCCTTGTTCGTCGCGATCGTTGCCGAATAGGCTTTGTTTGGGTCGATTTGCATCTCTGGAGGGCTGTCCCACTTCTTGGTAGTCGTAGCTCCTCTATCGGATGCAGCCTGTTCCGGTTCCTCAGCGGCTCCACAGGCTGAGAGCAGGAAAAGGGAGAAACTTGCGATGAACAAAAAGAACCACTTTTTCATGTTTTCATCCTTTCTGGACAATAGATAGATACACCTCATTATACCCCATGATCAAGCATAGAATGAAGTATCTGAGTTCAGTTCCTATGAAGAGGAGAAGCATAATGAGGAAAACAGGGATTATCTTCATTTTATTTGTGATGGTTGCCGTCCTCTCCGTTGGCTGCAGCCAAGCTGAATCTTTACCTCCATCCCTACAGCCGCAATTCGTAGACCCAATCGAACAGCAGGAAATCCCTAATCCCCAGGAAGAACAAGCTGTCGATGTCCGACCCGCAGCTGCTGAAGGAGCGAAGGAGATAGAAGATCAGGTAGCAAGCGAAAATCAAGAAGTGGTACCAGAAGCTGAAAAAGCGTCTGCGGACACAGTTGCGGAGAATGTTCGGTTTCCCTATCCTGATGCTGTGCGGGGCGTTTATGTAACTGGTCATTCTGCTGGGGGTTCAAAATTTAAAGAACTTCTGGAACTGGTGAACTCCTCGGACTTGAATGCCATGGTCATTGATGTGAAGGACGATTATGGCTGGATTACCTTTAAGATGGAGGGAGCCCTGGAACCTTACAGTAAGCCTTTTATCAAAGATCCTTCCGGGTTACTTCAAACGTTAGCTGATCATCAGATCTACCCCATTGCACGGATTGTTGTCTTCAAAGATTCAGTACTGGCTAGCCGGGCTACGGAACTTTCATTTAAAACCAGTGGGCAAGTTTGGAAAAATCGACGAGGCGAGGCTTTTGTTAACCCTTTCCTGAAAAAGGTGTGGGAACATAATCTAGAGATAGCGAAGCATGCAGCGAAATTAGGGTTCCAGGAAATTCAATTTGATTATGTCCGCTTTCCGGAAGGCTTTGAGAAACGGGATAAAACCCTTTCCTATGGAATGGGGGAGTATACTCCAGAGAAGCTTGAGCCTAGACTCCTAGCGGAATGGGAAACGAAATATTCGAAATGGGAGGCTAGCCATAAAGAAGCCTGGGCACAGCAGCGAGAATCGCTATCTCCTGCAGATGCACTAGATGGAAGCCTGACGGCTCCTCCGGTATCTATTGATTTAGCAGGGCCCCCTAAGCCTAAGTATGATGCAGTTAAAGCCAGAGTGACGGCAGTTACCGATTTTGTTGAATATGCCAAAAAGGAGCTGCAGCCATATAATGTAAAGGTGTCTGTAGATATTTTCGGATATACCGCTACATTGCCCGAAGCGCCGGGGATTGGCCAGAATTTCACTTCAATTAGCAGCCATGTGGACGTAATCAGTTCAATGATTTATCCAAGCCATTGGGGTGCTGGGTATTTTCAAATCCCTAAACCGGATACAGATCCTTATCGCCTGGTGCAAGAGTATGCTAAAATGGAGAATCAAAAATTGGCGGCAATGGAAGCACCGCCTATATCCAGACCTTGGATTCAAGATTTTACAGCACCTTGGCTAGGGAAAGGAAACTATATTCCCTATGGGAAAAATGAAGTCGAATTGCAGATACGCGCTCTCAATGAAGCGGGAATCAAAGAGTTCCTGCTGTGGAACGCCGGGAATAGCTACACTCCAAATGTGGATTATACGCCGCTGAAATGAACGGATAGGTGAAGGCTAATCTGTTTGGATTAGTCTTCACGTTTTTTGTATGGCGAGAATATTTTAATAGGGATAGCCAATAGATGCGACTTAAAGGAAGGTGACTCCCTTGTTTGAGAATACGTTTCTTGACTTCGCCACCGTTTCGGCTGTTGTTGCAGCCTTTGTTTCCGTAGTAGGAAATGCGTTTAACATTGAGGTAAAATTCCGCTCCTTGTTGGCCATTTTATTGGGTGTGATTTTGGTCGTATTGCCTGTTTGGATGATGGAAAAAGTCATTACAGCATTACTGATCGGCTTGACAGCTAGCGGTGTCTATACACAAGTGAAAAAAAGAGATTATCAAGTACCCGATAATGATTCCTCTAATTTATCTGAACCGAAGGTGCCGAGGCCTCCAAAGATAAATGGGCCGGACGATGTATAAAGCAAGACAGGATTCCCTCCTCATCCCCATCTATCTAGCTCATCACACTAATGTAATTAACAAGGATCTCTGCTTCGGGATGGGAGAGGTAACCGACAATGACCAGCAGGTTAGCTTTCCTTAGTATCGGACTTCTATAGTTGGACAAGCCCAGCACAATAATAATGAAGAATGAAATGAAATATTGGACAAGATAGCCTGTACTTGTGATAGAATATAAAGAAATATAGTAATTCTTTCGCCAAGCTCTAGAAAGGAAAGTGAAAGGAGGATTCAGCGTTTGCAACTGTTTACCAAAAAGAATCAGGTGCCAAGCGAATACAAGACGAAGGAAGAACTGCAAAAGATGGGCAAGATTCCGGTTGGTGCCCCGATTGCAAAGTTAAAGGATAAGGATCGGTATCATTATTTATTTGACCTCAAACAATCCGCGCCGATTCCATCCCGTCATTCCACCCAGATTAACCCAACGGTTGACAACTTAGCCAAGGCTTTGTTTGCTGTCAATCGACATGCCAAAACAAGCCCGCAACCCCAGAAGCTGTATCAGCTGAAAACCTCTGTTATCGAAAAGCTAATCGATGAAGGGAAAGCGAGTAAGGTAGGGCTTCAGCAATCGCCAAATCCAAGCAAATATCATCAGCAGACTTCAAACACCCTGGTAAAGGTTGGAGAGTATGGTTTCCACATCCTTTCCACCCGTGAAGATCTTCTTTCATTGCCTCACCTCGGAGAGTGGAGCGACGACTTCCGCAATCCAACTGAAACGTTTCCACTGCGCCAAGCGGTACAGCTGCTTGAGCAATATATCCGCCCATTGGAAACTCATCCGCCTGCAAATATAAAACGACCTGCCCCCAACCCGAAGCCGAATCATCGAAGAAAACCGTTTTTTGATCCATTTCCGAAAAGATGATTGAAAGCCCTCCACCTGGCGTGCATCACGCTAGGCAGAGGGCTCTTTAGTCTATCTATCCCGTTCCGCGTATTCTTTGATCATCGCCTTGATGCTCATGAGCAAACCGGAGACGAAGCAAGTAATAGTCATGATCCAGTCCAGCCAGAAGAAACAGAGTAAGCTAGAGACGAAGGTATAGGCCAGCCAGCCAAGTGATTCTCCCATGCAGCCGGCTCCTTACAGCGATCCGGGTTCTGTAGGGGATGGGGCATCTACTTTTTTATCTTTTTCAAAGTAAATATCGGCGATGACATCAGCTAAAGCGGCAGCTGTATTATAACTTTCCTCTAAAGTATTATCGATTCCGCCAATTTCAATTAAAATGCTTTGCGGAGAAACGGATTGGTTATATTCCCCATTTCCTTCTGACTTTCCTAAAACCCCGATGGATAAGCCAGGATACTTTTTCTCCAAGCCATAGTGAATTTTCTTTGCCAGCTCAGCATTCTGCTCCCAGTATTTGTTCCGTTTTCCGATTACGAAATAAGGGCGTGCATAGGATTTTCCATTTACGATAGCCGTTGTTTGGTCCTTAGGCTTAGAATCGCGATGAAGATCAAAAATAAATCCAATGTTCCCGTGCTGTTTTATCGCCGCTTGTACGGTTTTTAATGAGGCAGCATACGAGAATGCGTAGGGGAGGCCTTGTTCTTTCAGTTTTTCTTGATGATTGGTTTGGTCAAAGATAGATTGGATTCCTCGACGGTCCAATTCCTCAGCTAATCGCTTGCTGACCAGAGTAATATTCTTTTCCTCGTCCGTTACACTGGGGTTGTCAGATACATGTGTCCAGGATTCCGTATTATGTGTGTTATAAATGAAAACCATGGAAGACTTGGTTTCGGCTGTTACCTTTTTTTCTTCTGCTTCCTTTTCAGGCATCGTTGCCGTAGATTCTGAAGCTAAAAGAGTGTCCGTAGGAGGAGGAGATTCAATGACAAAGTTTTGCAGATTTACGTTTGAACCGGATGCAAGAACCTCGACGTGAAACATGGAGAGTCCAGGAAGCTCTCTGCCCAAGAGTGAGCGCAAGTCCGTAGTCTGAAGGCTCGTCATAGTTTCAAATAAGAATAAGGAAAGTGGTTTAGGTCTTTCTTCCATTGTTCTTTTTTGATACCGCAGATAAGGAATTTCCATTTCAAAAGCATGGATGATCGTTTCGTAAGATATTTGGGTCATAGCTTGTCTCATGGAGGGAGACGATATCTTCATGGATGCTTGGCTGAATAGCCAGGCGAAAGAAAGGAATAAGACCGTACTGGAAAGAGATAATAGGATAAAGAGATTGGGAAGACCCATTTTATATATTCGATTCATGGCAAGCCACCTTTTAACTAGTCCTTTTTAGCATTATATGGGGGAAAAGGGGCTAGCATTCCAAAGGGGAGCATAAAAATGAAAAAAGGCATATCTGCTTGCTAGCGTAAATAGCAAGTACATATGCCTTTTTTAGCTCTATTATTTGTTATGTGACAAACCGGTGATTGCCGATTGTCATCGTTACACTTCGACTGTGCAAAAAGCGGTTATCGGTTTTACCCGGGTTGAAGAAATATAAGGCCCCTAAGGTCGGGTCTGCCCCTTCCATTGCTTCTCGTACAGCACGTATTGTTCCATCTTTGGGGGTCATACTGAAGATCCTTTTCGTCGCTACAGGGGTGAACTGCGCTTCCTCAAAGATGACCGATTTAATCGTCTTGGGGAAGTCGGTCGAGTTTGTCCGATTTAAGATCACAGCGGCTACGGCTACCTTACCCTGATAAGGCTCTCCAGAAGCTTCCGCTTCTACCAGTTTGGCTAACCAGTAAATATCGCTTTCCTTCTGATTATCGGCGATGAAGATAATGGACTGGGAGGGTTCCCATTCAACCTGCTTATCCAGTTCTTCGCTAATGAATCTGAGCGGGACATAGGTACGGTCGTTATAAATGATAGGGGCTTGTTGAAGCCGTTTAGTCTGTCCATTCACTTCCGCTGCCAATTGATCGATTCCGAGTTTTATCATTTTTGGGGATCCTTGCAGCGTAACCATATTAGATTTCTCATCCCAATCTACCTGAACGCCCAGGGTTTCGGCGATCGAACGCAAGGGAACCATCGTTGTCCCCTCCTTAATAAACGGCGGACTGCGATCAAAGCTCATGGGCTGGTTATTTACGTATACTTCGATGACTTTCTCATGAGCTTGCGTTATAGTAGTAAAGCAGAGAAAGCAAAGTAAAAATGAAAGCATGTACCAGAACGTTCTCATAGGCTGAACTCCTTGTTGTGTCTCTTTACCATATATAAAGCTTCATTGAAGCATTTCAGGGTAGCAAGACCACCTTTACAGGAAGCGGTCTCATATATTATAACGGAAGATGGAGTGGAATACGAGTGAAAATGACAAAAATCGACACCTTAGATATTGGATTAGCTGAAAAAAAATGTGACCGAAGTAAGATGGTTGAGGCTATACAAAATATGTCTGATCGTGAATATGCCATGGTAGCCAAAGCTATTGGGGCCGTGGAAGCGATGCGGGAAAATAAATATCCGTTTATGGGCAATTTCCTTCAGCTGAAGCTGATCGAACCTGAGAACAGTGAGCATTTCAGTTGCTCCATGCCTATTACTAGAGACATATTAAACCCTTACCGAATTGTATACGGAGGAATCACGGCCTTGCTGGCGGATATGGCCATGGGGTGGATGCTGGAGGAACTGATCGATCCGAAGGATAAGGTAGTCACTCTTGATATGAACGTGAACTACCATAACCCTGGAAGGGGCAAAGAGCTAATTGCCCATTGCCGATTGAGCCATAGGGCACAGAATATTATGCAAGCTACCTGCCGGATCGTAAACGACCGAGGTGAGGTCATTGTTACCGCAACCGGGACATTCCTTCACCTCATTCGCGCCTGCAAGGAATAAAGATCATTCTTCAGCTGGTCGATTCACCATATGATATGCGGTTTGAGTCAAACGCCCGAACATAAAATCACGGATAGGACCTTCTAGCCCGATTTGCTCCATCGCTTGATTCATGCAGGAAAGCCATGCTTCCGCACGCTTAGGGGTAATCGGAAAGGGGAGGTGGCGAGCCCTTAGCATGGGATGGCCATGCTGTTCGGAGTAAAGCAAAGGACCGCCGAAGAACTGCGTGAGAAACAGGTATTGCTTTTCCCTTGTCTCGGTTAGATCCTTTGGAAAGATTGGGCTAAGCTCCGGATGGACGGCCACGAGATCATAAAACGCGTTCACAAGCTTGCCTACTGTTTCCGCCCCGCCGATCAGCTCATAAGGCGATTTATCAAAAGATGGATTCAAGGTTTCTGCCTCCTTATTTAATTGTATTTCTATACTTATTGTACATGATAAGAAGTGTATAGGTAAAATAACGAACGTTAATAATGTTATTTTGAACATCTTTCGTTTTTGTGTTACAATACGTACGTTTTATGTAAAGTACTGAAGTTGAAGGGATGGATAAGGATGAGTATATATCATATTCTGGGCGCGAAGCAGTTTAATCGGGAAGCCTTGGAGGAGATCTTCGAGCTTTCTGCCGATATGGAGCAGGTGGAAGCTAGCGGCGGATCGGATCGCTACAAAAATAAAGTCATGACTACCTTGTTTTTTGAGCCAAGCACCAGAACAAGATTATCCTTTGAGTCAGCGATGTGCCGCTTGGGGGGGAAGGTCATCGGAACAGAAAATGCCGCTCAATTCTCTTCAGCCATTAAAGGAGAGACACTGGAGGATACGATTCGCATTGTATCTGGATATAGCGACGTAATCGTTATGCGCCATACGGAGATTGGCGCAGCCGAGAAGGCGGCCTCCGTTGCAAGCGTTCCGATCATTAATGCTGGAGATGGTGCAGGTGAACATCCTACGCAGGCTCTACTTGATATCTATACGATAAAAAAAGAGATCGGGCGAGTGGACGACCTGCATATTGCCATGATTGGAGATTTAACCTATGGGCGAACCGTTCATTCACTTTCCTACCTTTTAGCCAATTTCAACAATATCACGATCTATTATACCGCTCCGGAAAATGTGCTCATTCCTCCTTATGTGAAGAAGTTTTTAGAGGAAAAGCAAATTCGCTTCTATGAAACGCAAGATTTGGAAGAGGTGGCTTCTAAAGCGGATGTTCTCTACCAGACTCGAATTCAAAAAGAACGTTTTCCTTCCTTGGAGGAGTACGAAAAGGCTCAAGGCAAATATATTATCGACCAAAAGGTACTCGATGTGATGAAGCCCCACGGGATTATCCTTCATCCTCTTCCGAGGGCAGGCGAAATAGCGCCTGAAGTAGATTTAGATCAAAGAGCTGCGTATTTCAGACAAGCTCAAAATGGACTCTACGTTCGTATGGCCTTGATTCATAAATGTTTTGAAAAACTGGGCTTTGTGAAGAAATAGACAGATTCTCTAGTCAATAGCTAATGCCACACCAGTTTGTCGATCGTGTGACATTTTGCACAGCACATGCGCTACAACCCCAGTATGATAAGAGTACCACCAATTCTGGATCATATGAAATGGGAGCCGGTGGACTACAATTTTGGGGGAGAGTACAATGTGGTTGAAGCAAAAAGGATACATTATTTTGCTTAATGCTTTGGTTGGTGGTGGATATGTTGCAGCTATTCTCCTGCTGATTCATTGGGTTTCTACCGTGCATGTCGGTATAGGGGCGTTCTTTGTTCCACTTGGCCTGCTCGTTCTGATTATACTTGGATGGATGGCGGCAGATCGAAGAAAATATCCATCCCATCGGACCATGCCACGCAATGTTCAAACGAATAGTTGAAGGCCAATAATTCCCTGGAAGAAACAAACAGGGAATTTTATTTTTATATAGAGGAATACATAAAAAACATTATGTTAATTAATAAATAATTTCCTTCCTTTGTTTTTTTCTTAGTGAAAATGGATAACGTAGTAAAAGAGTATATTGAGTAATAATTACAAGGAGGGATAAGGATGATAATCCATCCGAATGACTCGGGGCATTCTCCCCAAATTCGGCAAGGAGTGGAACATGATCTCGGTGCAGCCCCGTACATGGAATATTTCCAACGGACAGGACCGCTTGTAGACTTATATGAAACGATAGAAGAAGTTGTTGTTTCCTGTGAGGTACCAGGATTGCAACGGAAGGATGACGTGCATATTCACGTCACGGGAAGGCACCTAACCATCAACGGCATCATCCAAAGAGCTTCCGAGGATGCGCAGGATAATCGATACCACCGTACAGAACGGTACTTTGGCAATTTTTACAGAATGGTTGATTTGCCCCATAAGGTAGTTGAAGAAAGTGCCAAAGCATCTTACCGGAATGGGGTATTGGAAATCCGGATGAGAAAAGCGGGTGCAGATCAAGGAAAAAAAATTGAAGTGGATTTTCACTAATAATGAAATGAATTGTTGCGGAGGAGATCATGAAGATCTCTTCCGTTTTTCATTTAAAGTGATGGTTTCGGCGAGTTTTCCTGCAGGCGGAGTAGAACGGGTTGGAACTGCACACTCTATAAAGAGGAATGGAAAGGGGTGATGGACAAAGTGTTTATGAAAAATCGTACGCGTGAAGCTCATCAAGAGGGTTTTAAACAAGGGATGTGGACGGCTTTGCTTATCGCATCTCCCTTTATTGCTGCTGGGGCAAAGTGGATGTTGGAGAACGCTGATCCCATGGTTAACCGGATGAGACATTTAAAAGAGTCGGATTTTTATACTCAGCTATTCAATCAAGAAGTACACCAAGAGAAAGAAGCGAATCGCAAGCTATCCAAATTTCGCAACGGCGAAGGAAACTACGGAAATTATGATGTGGAAGTTTCCGATGAGGACGATGAGGCGCTGTTTCATATGATTAAAGAGATTACTAAAAAAGAATTGAGCAAAACGAAGGAGCAGGGCTAAGCCATGCTCCTTTTTCATTTGGTTTGTTCCTTTGGTGTAACATACATCCCATCATGAAATGAGATGAGAATATTTTCGCCGATAGGCACAAAGAAAAAGTCGCTCCATTCGTGTGCATACTCCCGAGCGGCTTTTTGGGCTGCCTCCTTACACTCGGTACAAGGCATTTCAAGCATGACAGCTGTTTGCGGGTTTAGTCTTTCAATCAGCTTTTGGCTATTTTGGACGCCGCTAGGGCGATCCGGGACTGTCATAATATGAGCGCGCAATAAGGGATGCTGTTCGATTAGCCGGGTTTCGGCATCTTCCCTGATGTCATTGGTCAGAAGAACTCGCAGGTCTTGGTAGCGCAGGAGGTTAACCATAGAATTGTTAGCGTGGTCTGAGTATAAAGGCCGCAATGGACTAAGTACTTCCAAATCAATTTTCTTCTCTTCTGATAGAACTAAGCGATCGCCGGCTCGAAGGGTAAGCAGGATAATGGAGGGATCTAAAGTGTATTGGTCCTTTGTGAGGGCTGGTACATAAATTTTTGCTGCCGGGTGGTGCTTAAGAAGAGATTTGATTCCGCCGGTATTTTCTACCCCAGGATTAGAAAGCAGGATGTCAGAAACCTGCGTAATCCCATGCTTCTGAAGGTAGTCACGCAGCTCATCGCTGTCCTGTTCGTGCCCAGCGTCGATCAGTATGGCTCGTTCACCGATTTGGATCATGGTTGTTTTCCCGATTTTAAGGTTGATAAAGTGGAGAACCATATCCTGTTCATGCAAATTGATGGTCTGTTCTGCCGTTCCTTCAAGGTTATTCCTTGTTCCCGCTGAGGTCAAATGCAGGTAATGCAGCAGCAAATACAGAGTCAGTACGGTTAGAAGAACACTGAAAAAAATCGATTGAAGCAGAAAGCGCAACATAAGCTATCGTCCTTTTAAGAAGGTTTTATATTATTTCTATTTTTCCATGAAGGGTAACATGTCTGGATTTCTTGATTCCTTGACGATTTTCAGTTTTCTTAGTTAATTTAACTTGAACTTCATGTGGACAAGGGGTAAGATTGAAAACGTATATAGATAGAAACAACAAGTTATTGGAGGGAAACTAGATGTCCATGCCAACCGGAGCAAGTATGCATATCATTATAAGGATTCAGCTTGAAAGAGAGCATATCTCTTTTGGTGACATTGCAAAAGCCATAGGTGATACAGGCGGGGATATCGTCGGTATTGACGTAATCTCTTCCAGTAAAACCCATGCCATTCGAGACATTACTGTAAACGTGACGGATACCAAGCACAGCCAGCTGATCAGCGAGGCTATTTCCGCAATCAATGGGGCGACAGTCATTAACGTATCTGACCGCACCTTCTTGATGCATATCGGCGGGAAAATTGAAATGAAGTCGAAGATTCCGGTTAAGAACCGAGATGATTTATCCCGCGTCTATACACCGCATGTGGCTCGCGTCTGTACGGCGATTCAAGAAGAGCCTAGCAAGGCTTACTCCCTAACGATTAAGCGAAATACGGTAGCCGTTGTATCTGACGGAACGGCAGTGCTGGGTTTGGGCGACATCGGACCGGCAGCAGCGATGCCGGTAATGGAAGGGAAAGCGATGTTGTTTAAGCAGTTTGCCAATGTAGATTCCTTCCCTTTATGCTTGGATACGAAAGATACAGAAGAAATTATCAGTATTATTAAAGCGATTGCACCAGCCTTTGGCGGGATCAATTTAGAAGACATCTCCTCTCCTCGCTGCTTTGAGATTGAAGAGCGCTTAAAGAAAGAATTGGATATTCCTGTTTTTCATGATGATCAGCATGGAACGGCTGTTGTCTTGTTGGCTGGATTAATTAACGCTCTTAAAATAGTGGGCAAGAACCTAGAGGATTTAAAAGTCATTATCACAGGAATCGGCGCAGCTGGAATTGCTTGTACGAAGATTCTATTGGCTGCAGGCGTGAAGAATGTGATTGGGGTGGATCGTTATGGTGCGATCAACCGTGACATGAAGTATGACAATCCGCAATGGACCTCATATGCCCAAATTACGAACCCGCACAACCTAAGCGGAAATCTGTCCGATGTGATAGAAGATGCAGATGTCTTTATTGGAGTATCCGGTCCAGGAATTCTGAAGGTAGAGGATGTCCGCAAGATGGCCAAAGATCCGATTGTATTTGCCATGGCTAACCCAGTGCCTGAAATCGATCCGGATTTGGCGGAGCCTTATGTACGGGTGATGGCAACCGGAAGATCCGATTATCCAAATCAGATTAACAACGTTTTGTGCTTCCCAGGGATTTTCCGTGGAGCCCTCGACTGTCGGGCTTCTGAAATCAATGAAGCGATGAAGCTGGCAGCTGCACAAGCTATCGCTTCAGTCGTATCCGATGAGGAGTTAAGTGAAACGTATATTATTCCAAGTGTATTTAATAATAAAGTAGTGGAGCGGGTAAGAGAAGCAGTGATCAAGGCAGCCAACCAAACCGGTGTGGCCAGAAAAGACCCGCGTGACTTGAAGTAATAATTATGTGATTTGGCAATAAAGGAATAGAACGGTTTTGTTAGGTGAAAATTATTAAGGCCTAAAAACTGTAAAGATGGTGAGAATCATGATATTCCTTGAACCCCAATTCCGTAATGAACATGGCGAGATCTTGAATGTAGTCAATGCAAAGGGAAAAGCGGTGGGTTATCTTTCCTACATGTATAAGGATCAAGGCGATCTTTATGTATTGGGGCAGTTGGAGGATGAAGGAGAGAAGCAAAACTTTCTGGATGTCACAACCCACTTTATAGATGGTCTCAAGCAATCCGTCATTGGTAATGAGGAGACCGACCCATATGTCTATATTCATTTGGGTGGAGAAGTCCTTAAGGTTGAAAAAAGCGAAGAGAAAGACGCTGAAAAAACAGAAGAAGAATAGGCATATGGTAACTTTTATAGCCTTTGGTAATAATTATTGTTATACAATAAGCCAGCCATATGATATTGTTTAAGTATCAATTAACTAATGCTTTTGGTTGGTTGAGAGTTATTGGCTTCCTCGTTTGAGGAAGCTTTTTTCTTTACATAATGTTTCTTCTCAAAGGAAATAAATATGGATAGTTCCGAGTGGAGGAGGCGTAGATTTGTTACATCAAGAACAGCCACGAATGGGAATTTCTTCAATTATTTATGATTTGACGAAGTGGGATTTTAAGGTACAGCATAGCGGGTTGGACTCCTTAGACATTACTTTGACCAGAGATGGAGAAGAGGTCACTGATGTTTCATTTTCCGATGAGGAAATGAAGGTTTTTCGCAAAAGGGATTTATCCCCCCTTGAAGAGAAGGAAATGCAAATCTTCTTAGATGACTTGCTATGGGAAGACGAATTTGTGAATTTTTCGCATTTAGGGACGCTTCAGGTGGAATATCACAATGGTCGAGAGCTGGCACGGATGTTAGAAGAAAAATATAAGGACGACTTGCTGTATGTCCGATACAATGAAGAATCAGAGTTTATGGCTTACCTGGAAGAGGCATCCATTAAGCGGATGGATGGATCAGATACGCTGGTTTGTTACTTTAATCCGGTTGATGACGAGGAGGAATCCGAAGTGATTCGGGTTACCGTATTACTCAAAGCGGGCGAGAAAGCGATTGCTACGGCGAATGCCCTGAAGGTTGAGGGTGGAGGCGACGTGCTCGAGATCTCACGCCATGTAGAACATGTACACTAGAATAGCAGGCCATGCGGGCGAGCTCCCGCATGGCCTGTTTTATATAGGCATACACCCATCCGGCCCCTTTTGCATATGTTGTATGACCGGCAGGCACAAACCTGTTTGACTACAACAGAAGAAGCAAGGAGTGTTAAGGATGGCAGGAAAAATAAAAAATTATTATGCAGGAGGCAACACGGCAAGGGGCTTCCATCATTTTTATGACTCAAACCTGCAAGGTTTAGATCGGTTATTTATTTTAAAGGGAGGTCCTGGAACAGGTAAATCTTCCCTAATGAAAAGCATAGCGAGCAAGTTCTCGGAACAGGGCTATGACATCGAACTATTGCATTGCTCCTCAGATAATGAATCCATTGATGGAGTGATTATTCCTGAGTTAAAGACAGGTATTGTCGATGGAACCGCTCCGCATGTGATAGAGCCGAAGGCCCCGGGAGCCGTTGAACAGTACGTTAACCTCGGATGTGCTTGGGATGCTCAAAAATTATCCCTGCACAAGCAGGAAATTCAAGAAGTTTCGGGACAAATTGCAGAGTCTTTTCAAGAGGCCTATGCGTTGTTTTCACAAGCCTTAAGCATTCATGATGAGTGGGAAAAAATTTACATTGAAAATATGGATTTTGAGCAAGCGAATCAATTGACGCATGAGTTGATTGATCGCCTGTTTTCCGGCAAAAAGTTAGCAAAACAGCCCGATGTCCGCCATCGCTATCTTGGAGCGGCGACCCCGAAGGGAGCAGTGGACTTTATCCAAAATCTGACTGAGGATGTGGGCAAGAGATATTTTATCAAAGGACGCCCCGGGTCCGGAAAATCTACGATGCTGAAGAAGCTCGCATCGGAAGCGGAGCAGCGTGGTTTTGATGTAGAGATATATCATTGCGGATTTGATCCCAACAGTTTAGATATGGTCACCGTAAGGGAATTGGGTTTTGCCATATTTGATAGCACGGCTCCTCATGAATATTTTCCTGAGCGTGCAAACGATGAAATCATTGATATGTACGAGAGAGCGATTACACCGGGAACCGACGAAAAATATGCCGATGAGCTTCAAGAAATCTCCCTGCGCTATTCAAATAAAATGAAGGAGGCCATTTCTTCCCTGGCTAAGGCCAAAACGCTTCATGATCGCCTCGAAAAGATTTATATTGAGGCCATGGATTTCAGCAAGGTCAACCAGCTGAAAGCTGAAATCGAGGAAGAAATCGACAAATTAGCGCAAGTTGCTGCCTCCAAGCAAACTCCTTAAAACGGGAAAGGAAGAGAGTTTTCTCTCTTCCTTGCTTTATTGCAAAGAACTATTTCAAGAATATTTGTAAAAAAATAAAAATCTTTGTTAAAAGCAGTCGAAAAAAAGAGAACGATTTTTGTTGGAAAAGGCCCACTAATTATTTACAATTATAGACAAGGATAGCAAACTTCGAGTAACTTGATGCATATTGACTAATTTTGGGACAAGCTGGACTATAACACGACAAAGGGTGTTGATGAACATGGAAAATAACGTATTCTTAATTGGAAAAAGAATCAGAGGGCACCACTTGATCGTTACGAAGGGCATGCTTTCTCCGGAGCAATTGGATGGGATGAATCGGAAGGGATGGATTCTTTCTAAGATGAGGCAACAACAGGCAAATTTTCATTATGATTTTGTAAGAGGAATAACACAAGCTCAAATAGTAGGATTTTGATGCTGCTCCCGGGATGAGGGGGGCGGTATTTTTTTCCCTTAAAATAAAAGAGGGCTGGCCACATGATGCACCGCAGCCAGCTTATCCATTTACTGTCCATCCGGTGGCAAAACAACGGTAGGGACTACGACCCATGTCGCTTTTCCAGGCACGCCCACGGCAGCGCCAGATTTCGTCTGCTCTAGCAGCTTGACAATGACATTGAGCCGTTTAGATGGCTTATTGATGGGAAGGTTGGTAAATGTGATTAATTTTGATTCTTTTGGTTTAATTTCAAAGGACTGGACGATGTTTTGGACCTTGGGTGGATCGCCCGGCTTATCAGGATGATCCTCTATCAGAATGGCCGAAATGCGGTCTGCAATTAATTGATCGGTGCCATTGTATAAGGTAACATTGAGGTCAAATTCCCCCCAAATTCTCCCCTGAGCATCCATTTTTTCTGAAGTCAGCTTTACATCTTGGATAATGACAGGGAATACTCCTCCATTCTGGACAGATGCAACATCCATTAAGTCAGAAATCTGTTCATTATGCTGATTTAGCTGTTCTTCTAATTGGGTGACCTTCTGATTAACGCGAGCATATTCATCTTCTTTTAATTTTTGGGTAGTTTCTAGGTCCTTCACTTTATTCTGTAATCGTATAAGTTCAGTATCCATTACTTTTTCTTGAGCACAGCCTGTTAATAGCAGCGGTACAGCAAGAAAGGCAGTAGCGATTAAGCCTTTTTTTAACATGTGCTCCCCCTTGGCAAATACCTTCCATTCTTTTTGCATAACAACTTGAGTATAT
Source organism: Ammoniphilus soli (assembly GCF_040813775.1). Taxonomy (NCBI): domain Bacteria; kingdom Bacillati; phylum Bacillota; class Bacilli; order Caryophanales; family Paenibacillaceae; genus Ammoniphilus; species Ammoniphilus soli. Next base: position 403,542 of record NZ_JBEGDL010000003.1, on the reverse strand, counting down.
CATCGCTCTATAAATGTGGCAATGAAGGACTTACCTTGGGACTAAGGTAGGGGATTGATGCCAGTCTATAATCATCAAAAGCGCATCATTGGCATGAACTTCGTAAAGGGCGCCAAAGTACTGTTCGACTAATCGGTTTCGCTCTTCGCGATGGCGGGTTTTATCTTTGCCGTATTTACCGTAAGGTTTGCCGAACAGGCGGGCTTGAACTTGATTTGCATCCCGAAGATAGATTCCTGGCCGATTTTCTTCCGGAAACTGTTTAAGCATATGACCAACTTTTTTTTTATATTTATAGCTGTTTTCGATGAGAATAATATCAGGCAGAAAGGTATTTAGTTTCTCCTGGAGCATCCCAAAACGCTCTGCTTCCGTCTTTCCTGTTATGACCCCCGCTTCTAGGATTTCTGCACCAGAGGACACAGCATATCCGATATGCTCCCCCGGGTCAATCGAAAAAAAAGCATGGTGGTTATTCAACGAAAGTCTCCTTCCTCTTCTGCAGACTGAGGTTTTCTTCACTATATCATGATTGCGGAGAGAAAATCGAATCACTTATTTTAACTTTGCTTTTTGACTTCATTGTTCTACAATAAAATAATGTACATAACACTTGGAGGACTTGGATGAAAGACTTGTTTTTGTTGCAACTTATGAAAATCATGCCTACTCATGCGCTGTCGAGGGTGATCGGGAAATTCGCCCATCATCCGTTGAGCAAGGGCCTCATTCCTATATTTTCCCGAATTTTTCAGATCTCTGTTGAAGAGGCAGAAAAATTGGCTGGCGAATATCGTACATTAAACGAGTTCTTCACCCGTAAGCTAAGAGAGGAGCTTCGCCCCATTGCTTCTTCTCCCAAAGCTGTGGTTAGTCCAGCTGACGGCCGAATTGCGGCATTCGGTGAGATTAAGGAAGGACAGCTTATTCAGGCAAAAGGGGTGACCTATACAGTCTGGAATTTATTGGGCATCCCGGAATCAGAAGCAGCCTCCTACGAGGGAGGCAGGTTTATCACTATATATTTAAGCCCTCGCGATTATCACAGGGTGCATTCTCCCGTTAAAGGGGAGATTACAGACTATAGTTATTTACCAGGAACCCTGTTTCCCGTTAACGCGTTTGGAGTACGTGCCGTGAAGGGACTATTTGCCATGAATGAGCGGCTCATCACCTTTATCCGTTCGAATGCAGGCCGGGTGGGCGTAGTCAAAGTCGGTGCCACAGTTGTAGGAAGCGTCAAAGTTGGATATAGTAAAGAGGCAGGGACCAATATAAAATCAGGTACCTTGGTGCAAACGCATTTGCCTGCTGCGATCCCCGTGGAGCGCGGAGGAGAATTGGGCTTCTTTGAGTTTGGCTCAACCGTTGTGCTTGTCTTTGAAAAGGGAAAAGTGGAGTTTGAAACCCACATCCATGAAGGTATGCAAGTGCAGATGGGTCAACAGATAGGAAAATTGACTGAATAAGATATTATTTCCATTTTTTTTCTTAGGGTAGCTCTTTATTTCATTTCATTTTTGATGTATATTCTATATGTACATATTAGTTTAGGGGGAACATTTTTTGAGTACGATTGAAGTAGGAAAAATTATTGAAGGTACGGTAGTTGGGGTTCAGTCCTTTGGAGCCTTTGTTAGCCTTGGCGATAACAAGCAAGGTCTAGTCCACATTTCCCAGATTTCTTCTTCTTATGTCCAGGATATTAACCAAGTTCTTAAAGTGGACGATAAGGTTCAAGTCAAAGTAACTGAAATCAAACCCGATGGAAAAATCTCCTTAACGATGAGAATCAATGAGGAGCCGAAACCTAATAATCGTCCTCCGTTCAGAAAACGCGATGATCGAGGCCAGGGGCGCCATCAAGCTCCTCAAAAGGATGATTTCGAAAGCCTTATGAAAAAATGGGCGAAAACGAGCGAAGACAAAATGAGCGATCTCGGCAAGCGTGAAAAAAGAAGATAAACCACTCTCCTAGAGTGGTTTTTCCTTTTTTCTTTTAAGAATTTCCAACTGCCGTTCTGCTTAAAATCCCTTTTACATATACTGGAGTTAAATATGGAAATATCGGGAGGGCAGGTTAAGGCTAATGAGGTTCTTAAATAAGGTTAAAGGGACACTCGATATCGCCACCCGGAAGTCTCAGGACGCTTTGGAGATCAATAAACTCAATACGCAGATTAAAAAGCTAGAAACAGATAGGGATCGACTATACCAATCGATTGGAGAAAAGGTGTTCCTTGATCCGGAGATGGAATCCCAAGAAACAAAAAATCATGTGAACGTGCAAGTGCATTCCATTCAGCATCTTCAAAGGCAAATTGAAGGCATGAAAAGCAAGGTGCTTTTGCTAAAGGACCTAGTGTCTTGTGATTCATGCAGTCAAATCGTTCCGATTACGACAAAATTCTGCCCAGACTGCGGAAATAATATTGCCGAACTTGTGAAGAGGACCATGAAAAATCTTGCCCTAGAAGATCAAAAACCCCAAACTTGACGTAAAAAACCCTTGTGTAAAAGGGTTTTTTTGTATTCCTTCTTGCAATATCAGTAAAAAACCAGTACATTTTAAAAGCAAAGGGGGAAGTCCAGTTGAGTCAGATGAAAGAGAAGCTATATAGTGATGACGACATAAGAGTCCTCAAAGGTTTGACTGCTGTTCGGGTTAGACCGGGGATGTATATCGGTTCTACGGGAACGAGGGGATTGCATCACTTAGTTTGGGAGATTATCGATAACTCGAAGGATGAGGTGCTTGCAGGATTTTGCGACACTATCCGAGTAACCATACATAAAGACAATAGCGTGACTGTAGAGGACAATGGACGAGGGATACCTACGGGAATAAACCGAGATGAAGGAATACCCACCCCTACGGTCGTTTTTACAGTACTCCATGCAGGCGGCAAATTTGGTGGAGGAGACGGATATAAGAAATCCGGCGGATTGCACGGGGTAGGCGCGAGTGTCGTCAATGCCTTATCGGAATGGCTAGAAGTCCAGATCCATCGTGATGGAAAAATATATAAGCAACGCTTTGAATATATCGAAGAAACATCAAAACAAGAAGAAAAAGTAGGGCATCCCGTGACAGGGCTCGAAGTCGTCGGGAAAACCAATAAAAGGGGCACTATCGTTCGCTTTAAGCCGGATAGCCGCGTATTTAGCGAGACGCAGTTCCATTTTGAAACCTTAAAAGAACGGCTGAAGGATAACGCTTTCCTGTTGAAAGGCGTCACGATTCATCTGAAGGATGAACGAGTGGTTCCTAGCCGTGAGGAAACCTTTCATTTCCAAGAAGGGATTAAGGCGTTTGTTGAATATTTGAACGATGGAAAAACAACGTTCCACAACATTGTTTACTTCGAGGGTGAAAAGGAAGGAATTGATGTTGAATTAGCCTTCCAATACAATGATTCTTCTGTCGATAATTTGCTGTCCTATGTGAATACGATCCCTACGATTGACGAAGGAACGCATGTTTCCGGCTTTCGCAATGCCATAACTAAAGCATTGAATGACTATGCCAGAAAACATAACTACTTGAAGAAAAATGATAAGAACCTCTCCGGAAATGATTACAGGGAAGGCTTGATGGCTGTTCTGAGCATTCGAATGGATAATCCGCAGTTCGAAAGCCAAACGAAGGACAAGCTGGGCAGCGAGGAAGCCAGATCCGCGGTTGAGGGGTTTGTCGGGGAAAAAATGGTATTCTTTTTAGAGGAAAACCCTGAGGTGGCTAAGCTGATCATCGATCGGGCGATCGAATCGCGCCGGATCAAAGAAGAAATCAAGAAAGCAACGGAAGCCCTGAAAAACCCAGGTAAGAAAAAGAAAAAGGGCAGAAAGAGCATCAGCGATAAATTTACTCCTCCTGCCAAGCGGGATCCGGAGAAAAATGAACTCTTCATCGTTGAGGGAGACAGTGCAGGAGGATCAGCCATTAACGGGCGGGATCGAAACTTCCAGGCTGTACTTAGCCTGCGCGGGAAACCCATCAATGTGGAGAAGAAAAAAATTTATGAAGTGATCGGTCCGAGCGGCAACGAGGAAATCAATACGATTGTGGAAGTGATCGAGACAGGCATTGCGGATGAATTCGATGCGAATCGATGTGCTTTTGGAAAAATTATTATCATGACCGATGCCGATTATGATGGAGCGCATATCCAAATTCTTCTGCTGACTTTGTTCTATCGCTACTTTTCTGAACTGGTGAAACGGGGAAAGGTCTATATTGCCCAACCGCCCCTATACAAAGTTTCCAGACCAGATAAAAAGAAGCAAGAAATCATTTACTGCTGGTCGGAAGAAGAAAGAAGCCTTGCTATGAAAAAACTGGGCAAGACGGCAGAAATACAGCGGTATAAAGGCTTAGGCGAAATGAATGCTGAGCAGCTTTGGGATACGACGATGAATCCCGCCACCCGCCGATTGATCCAGGTAGATATTGAAGACGCTGCAGAGGCAGAGCGCATCGTAACCGTTCTGATGGGGGACAAGGTTCCTCCTCGCCGAGAGTGGATTGAACAAAATGTGAAGTTTGTTGTTGAGGAGGAATAGTGTGAGCCTATTCAACCAGGAATATATGCAGATGAGTGTCCGGGACGTCTATCGCTCCCGGTTTAGCGATTATGCCCGATATATCATTTTATCGCGGGCCATCCCGGATGTTCGCGATGGATTGAAGCCTGTACAGAGAAGAGTACTGTATTCCATGTACAAGGAGCGGAATCTACCGGATCGGCCGTATCGGAAATCGGCAAAGACGGTCGGGGATGTCATGGGGAATTATCATCCTCATGGGGATTCTTCCATCTATGAGACGATGGTTAATCTTGTTCAGAATCACAAAATGAGGGAGCCGCTGATCGATGGACATGGTCACTGGGGGACCGTAGATGGGGATTCGGCGGCAGCCATGAGGTATACAGAAGCCCGTTTGACCGAAATCTCTACGGAGATGCTGAGGGATATTGAGAAGGAAACGGTCGACTTCATTCCCAACTATGACAATACGACAAAGGAACCGACGGTTCTTCCCTCCCGTTTTCCAAACTTGCTGGTCAATGGGGTAACGGGGATCTCCATTGGTTTTGCGACGGAGATACCAACCCATAATTTGAGGGAAGTCATTAATGGAACCATTGCCTTGCTTAATAACCCCGACCTCACTCTCGATGAGCTGATGACTCATATTCCGGGGCCAGACCTTCCTTTAGGCGGTATCATCCAAGGAAAGTCGGAAATCAAAAAAGCCTATCGGACGGGCTCAGGACGTATTGTCATTCGATCCAAGACCCATCTAGAAAAGGGCAAGCAGGGCAGGCAGCTCATCGTAATTGATGAAATTCCGTATACGGTAAAGAAAAAAGCCCTTGTGCAGCAGATCGATGAAGAGATTATAGATAAAAATGTCGATGGCCTGCTAGAAGTAAGGGATGAAACGGACCGGGAAGGCCTAAGAATTGTTCTTGAAATACGGAAGGATGCTGAAGTGGAAGGGATTTTAAATTATCTGTATAAAAAAACAGATCTGCAAATCTCCTACAGCTTCAACATGCTGGTCATCTCGAATACCCATCCGAAGCAGATGGGCTTAAAGGAAATTCTGAGCGCGTATATTGAGCACCAGAAAGAAGTGGTTACCCGCCGCACCCAGTATGATTATGACAGGGCAGAAAAACGGCTTCATATCGTGGAAGGGATTATCAAAGCCATCTCTATTCTGCGTGAAGTCATAGATACCATTATGGACTCGGATGGAAGGGAAGATGCAAGGGAAAACCTAATGGCTAAGTACGGTTTCACGCATGAGCAAGCCGAAGCGATTCTGGACATCCGCCTTCATCAATTAACGAAGCTTGACATTAAAAAGTACGAGAAGGAAGAACAAGAACTCCATAAAAAACTCAAAGAATGGAATGCCATCTTAACGAGTGAGAAGCAGCTTAAGAAAGTAATAGAAAAAGAGCTTGGAGAAATCGGGAAGAAGTATGGCAATGACCGAAGAACCGTGATCCAGGATGAAATAGAAACCATTGAGGTAGATATATCGGTTACGGTTCCTTCTGAAGATGTCATAGTAACCATATCGGAAGACCTGTATATTAAGCGCGTTTCTTTACGTTCTTTCAGCAGTTCAGGAGGCAGCCTGGAAACGGCAGGCGTGAAAGAAGGGGATCGGATTCAGCACTTTTTCCGGGTCAATACGATTCACTCCTTGCTTCTTTTTACCAATGATGGGATGTACTATCAAGTGCCTGTCCATGAAATACCGGATGCCCGCTGGAAAGATCCCGGAACGGCGCTGGTGAATGTAGTAGGCTGGGGAAAAGATCAGAAGATGGTCGGTATCTTGCCTATCGAAGACTTTAATCAGCCTGAGGCTTACATTCATTTTGCAACCGCCAGGGGAATGGTAAAAAAGACAGCTTTATCGGAATACAGTACGAACTTTAAGAAGCGAGGCATTGCTGCGGTAAAGCTGAAAGAGGACGACACCGTGATGCAGGTGTTTTTGGCTGGTGAAGAAGAGCAATTGCTTCTGGTAAGCCAAGAGGGGATGGCCATCCAGTTCTCATTGAAGGAAGTTAATGCGATGGGAAGGAACACGGCAGGGGTGAAAGCCATGAAGCTGGCTGAAACCGACCGTCTTATCGGCGCTTTTGTAACCAAAGAAGATGATGAGCGGGTATTAGCCGTTCTCACGGCTGAAGGAATAGGCAAACGCATGTACGTTTCCGATTTCCTTGTTCAGGCCCGCGGCGGAAAGGGATTGCTTGTCATACGAAAGCGAAAGACAAAGCCTCATCGCCTAGTGTACGCGTTTTTAAGTGGCGAACTGTCCGGAGATATTTATTATCTGACGAATAAAGATCGGGAGGATATCCTCCAAGCGAACCAGTTAGATATCTCCGAACAAGGGGGCACGGGAAAAGATTTATTATCCCTTGATAAGGGAGAAGAAGTCCTCAAAATTTATCAACGGCCGCTCATAATAGATGACAAGCCGGATGAGGAAACAGATATTTCCTAGGGAAGCGCAGGATTCGATAAAAGCCGTACGACAAATGTCGTACGGCTATTTTTAGTGCGGAACTATAAGGCCGGTATGCACATCGAAAGGTAAAATCTGTTAAACTATAGCTATATACTTATGATTCGAAGAGGAGAAATGAGATGAGAATTGGAGTTATATCGGATACTCACATGCCGTCCCGTTCAAAGCAAATTCCCCAGGCTCTTCTTAAAGGGTTGAAAAATGTAGATTTGATCCTCCATGCGGGTGATTGGACTCAGTTAGAGGTTGTCCGGGCATTTGAAAAGCTTGCCCCGCTAGATGGCGTAGCGGGAAATAATGATGGTGAAGAGATCGTAGGGCGATTCGGGAGAAAGAAGATCCTTACCTTTTCTGGATACAGGATTGGCATGGTCCACGGAGATGGAATAAAGAAGACAACAGAGGTTCGAGCTTGGGAAGCTTTCGCTGGGGAAAAGGTGGATATCATTTTGTTTGGCCATTCTCACGTTCCTTTTCTGCGGAAGCATCAAGGGGTTTTGCTATTTAACCCAGGTTCTCCTACCGATAAGCGACGCCAGCTCCAATATTCTTATGGCATCTTGGCCCTCTCAAGTACAATTCAGGCCCAGCATTTCTATTACAGCGATAAGACATAGTCGGAGGAATTGGTAATTGTTCAGACATTTTTCATCTTTTCTTTTCGTCTGATATGTTACAATAATAAAGTTGAGGAAAATTTTGGAGGAGAAAGCGGAATGACGACATCGCTGATGGATTTATTAAAGGAAAAAAGAAAAAGACCGGAAGATGTGCTGGACCTGATTCAAGATGGAGATGATATTATCTTGCCGTTGGCCAATGGGGAGCCGAAGGCGGTATTGGATTGTATAGAGGAAAATGCTGCCCGCTTTAGAGATGTGCGTATCCACCAGATGCATGCCCTTCGCGAACGGGACTATATCAATGGAAAATATGCAGGGAATCTAAAACATGTTGCTTATTTTTTGAGCGGTGCTTCTCGGAAGGCCTTTTTACAGGGGAATTGTGACCTAGTCCCTAATCATTTTCACGAAGTGCCTCGGATATTAAGGGAGACGACAAAAACATCCCTTGTCATTGCCTGTGCTTCCCCTATTGATGAGCATGGTTATTTTTCGTTTGGAACGCAAGCGGATTATATTGCTTCTTTTGTAGGGAAGGTTCCTTTTTTTCCTGGAAGTAAACCAGAATATGCCGCGTACGTTTGGCGCCAATCAAATTCATATTAGCCAAATTGCTGGTTATACCATTCAGGATTATCCCATGCATGAGGTGCAGCCTCCCATTATCACAGAGGTGGACCGCCGGATTGCTACTTTCATTGCCGAACAAATCGAAAATGAATCAACGATACAGGCGGGTATCGGTGCCATTCCCAATGCGGTGATTAGCTTACTGGTCAATCATAGGAATTTGGGCATCCATACGGAGCTTCTTTCTGATGGGGTAGTCGATCTCGTTGAGCGCGGCGTTGTAAATGGGGTGGCCAAGAAAACCCATCCGGGGAAAATCGTAGCTACCTTCGCGTTGGGTACCAATCGACTTTATGAATATATTCATGAGAATACAGGGGTTTCCTTTTTGCCGGTTGAAGAAGTGAACGATCCTCGCCAGATTGCCAGAGAGGATAAGATGATTTCGATCAATGCGACAACGGAAGTCGATTTCTTTGGACAATGTGCATCGGAGACAGTTGGGGGCAAGTATTACAGCTCGAGCGGGGGACAATCCGACTTTGCAAGGGGAGCCCGATTTGCTAGACAAGGCAAGGGATTTATTTGCATGCATTCAACGATTAAGAACGAAACTGTCTCCAGGATTCGGCCTCAGCTATCTCTGGGATCGGTCGTTACGACTTCCAAGAATGATGTGGACCGAGTCGTAACAGAATATGGTGTTGCTGAACTAAGAGGAAGAAGCATTTCTGAGAGAACAAAAGCCTTGATTGCCATCGCACACCCTAAGTTTCGCGAGGAGTTAGCTTTTGAGGCGAAAAAAATAGGTTTTATGATTTAATAAAAAAAAGAAACCGGGCGATATTCATTGCCCGGTTTCTTTCTATCCTTTGGATAAGCGATAGTACTCTTCTTGAATTTTTTTCTTTTGGTCTGGAGGGTAGCCGTCAAACGCCCAGTAGCCCTTATCGTTGAATGTGGCTCCAAGCTGAATGGCAAGTTGAAGATTGAAAACATGGATGTTGGCTTCTTGGGGGGAAAAAAATAATTTGCGATTGACCAGACGATTCTCGATGTAGATGTCTACTGCATGAAGCTCTCCTTCTGCACTGGTATCAAGGTGGACTTGGCTCTGGTGGTAAGGGAATTGAGGTTCAGATTGTTTTTTCATGTGAAACTCATTTACCCCCTTTATATGGTAAAAGTTACTTAGAATTATATACGTAAGCGATTACATATAAGTTACAAAAACATGTATCTGCCTAATGACTTTATTTCAGTCTTCGGCAGATACATGAATGGGACCACCTTAGCTTAGACTAATCGAGATGATCTTCTGGCACCTCTTCTTCAGAAGAGCAGAAGCGCCCGTTTAATGCATTTCCAATCTTGATCACAGCCATCATCAAGATGAGGCTAAAGGCCATGATTCCGTAATATCCCGTTCCTATAGCAATCCCGATTCCTCCTGCAAAAAGAATCATGGAAGCGGAGGTGAGGCCAGAAACACGCTGGCCTTGCTTCAGGATCAAACCTGCACCAATAAAGCCGAGGGCTGGCGGGATCTGGGCGGCTAATCGAGCTGGGTCCATCATCGTTAACCCATCGTGTGCATAAACGTGAAACATGTCTACAGAAATGATAGACATGAGGGTAGAGGCTACTGTAACAAAGGAATAGGTTTTTATGCCTGCAGGTTTGTTCTTGACCTCGCGGTCCCATCCGATAAGAAACCCGACCAGGACCGCAAGCAGGATTTTTAGATACGGCTCAAAGTTTATACCTGCAAGTAGCGGAAAGTTTGCAGAGATGGGAAAACCCTCCTTTCCATTAGAAATAAGTGCAAAAATGTCTTATTATTATATTAATCACGAAGCTTGATTATGATAGAAGGAGAAAAAGATGGTTTATCCAAAAGAATACATTAATTATTTAGTTCATTTTCACGGAGACCGAGATTTTTTTGAGTGTCATGAGATTCTCGAGGAATATTGGAAATCACAACCCGAACGGTTGGATAGGTGGGTCGTCTTAATTCAATTAGCGGTTGGAGTATATCACCATCGAAGAGGAAACTTCAGAGGAGCTCAAAAAATGTTAGAGAGTAGCCTCAAACGCATGGTGCTAGCCGACTTTAAAGAATTGGGATTGAATTTTCAAGGCATGCGAGCTTTGCTTCAGGAGCGAATCGTGCAGATTAAGGAGGAGAAGGAATACACGGATATTAATTTAGTTTTTGATGATCCTTCATTGCTAGAATCATGCATTCAGGAATGCAAGAGGAGAGGGATGATTTGGCAGGAACCAAGCAGCAGGGAAAATGGGCTGATCCATCGGCATACGCTAAGGGATCGCACGGAGATTATTCAGGCGAGAGAGGAACAAAAAGCTAGAAAAAAGAGGGGATGATGGGAAAAGGGGTTGCCAATTCATCCGGCTTGTGGCCTAATAATATAGTTGCTAGAAAAATAAATCTGGGAGAATAAACATGTCTTCTTTACATACTTGGATGGAGCAAATAATCGAAATCTTATTGGACTATGGAATTTGGGGATTATCCATCATGTCATTTTTTGAGTCTGCGTTTTTTCCCATTCCTCCGGACGTGCTGCTGATTCCTCTTGCGCTCATGGATACAGACATGGCTTGGATGCTCGCCTTAGCTACTACCATTTCCTCGGTATTGGGGGCACTGCTGGGCATTTGGATAGGGAAGCGGCTAGGCCGGCCGATCTTATTGAGATTTATCCCAGAGGAACAAATCGCCAAAGTAGAAATGCTATTTTCCCGGTATGGAGGCTGGGCTATGTTCGTGGCAGCTTTTACTCCCATTCCATATAAAGTGTTTACTGTTGCAGCCGGTGTTTTTAAGGCGAATATCGCTACGGTAATGATTGCGTCCGTGATAGGTCGAGGTGCGCGGTTTTTCGCTATTGCTGGGATCATTGTCTACTATGGTGACGAAGCGATGGACTTTATCTCACAATACCTAGGACCGATTACATTTGCTGTAGCCGGGCTTGCTATTATAGGAGGGTTTGTTTACAAGAAAGCAAAGTCGCGTTAGTATAATGTACGAGCCGTCCCGAGTATTTATATAGCAATGAAAACAAATCGTTATAGGATGGTGGAACGCCTCATGTTTTATCCGAAGAAGTCCATCCACGAGATTTTAACCGCTACAACAGAGGTGTCAACCGCCGCGGAAATTTCTTATCAGATTGAAGATGCATGGCGGAAACGCCTATGGACTTTAACCGCTTTGGTTTTCGCTATTGTTTTTTTTGTGGTTGGAGTGGCAGCAGCCATGGGCTATGCCATGCTCGCGAAGGAAAAAAGCCGGCAGGAAGCTTCGGTACTGACAAGCGTGAAATCCATTTCCAAGCTTGCGACCGTACAGCACCACTATGTGGATGTTTTTGAATGGAAGGATCAGAAGGATTTTTTCCTCTTTCAGTTAAAAAAATCGATTCTTGCAACAGGCACGGCATCGGTTATGGCTGGAATCAACTTGGAAGAATCGCAGGTTGAGATAGAAAAAGAGGGTGACCGTGTGATGATCACGTTTCCCCGCGCAGAAATTTTTTCGGTGGATAGCGAACTTCATTTTTCTGGAGAATCGGATATGATCTTTCGCCGGATCTCCCTTGAAGACCGGAACCGATTGATTCAAGAATCCAAGGAATCCTTTCGCCAAAAGGCCATAGAGGCAGGGATCATCCCGCAGGCCGAAGAAAGGGCCGCTTCCCAAATAACAAGCTATCTAGAAGGATTAGGATATCAAGCAGATATAAAGTTCCAGTAATCATCAGGATGATTTTCCTGATGATTTTCTTGTTTTCAACTGTTACACTGGAAACAACGGATGTTCGGGAGGTGTTCGTATGTTAGCCATGTCCGATGGACTGCGCCATACACTGTTAGGTTTGCAAGAGGAGTGGGCAGACGAGATAGAAAACCAATGGAGCAAAGAGGATCTAAGAAGGCTCATTGTTGGACAAGGGATCGGTCAGTTTGTAACGATCGAGAAAATGAATAGAGCCGAAGTCGCTGCTTACCTGGCAGGAAGAACGATTGCCGGCGTCGATGGTTCATCCAACTCGTTTGGGGGAAGTTATCCCGGAATGATTTCCTTGCTGCAGGCTGGTGCCATGACGATGAAGCGCAACAAATATCTAGTAGGGGATGCTTTGTCCCCGATGAGCCGGCGTGATCGAAAGAAAATTGCAGAATATCAAGAACGCCATTCTCTTGGAGAGGCTGAAGCCTATCTTCGTTACAAGGATGAACGGATGGCTCAGCTCGAGGTAAAAGCAGCGCTTGACTTATTGGAAGGTGAGCAGCCTGCCCTCGTTTTGTTTGATGGAGGGTTTGTTCGCTATGAATCCAAGGCTTCTCTGCTATGGGAGGAGTATGCGTTAAGAGCTCGTGAAAAAAATATCTTTTCAATTGGAATCATCGAAGAAGTAGGAACGAATTTTATCTCCCGAGCTTTGGTCGATGTCTTGGGAGGGAAGCTTCTTCCCTATGACCGCCAGCTTTTGTTCGGGGTCTTGGAACCGGGAGAAGCCTTGTTTTTGGATGCAGATTTAAAGCATAAGGGATTCTCCGGCCGATATTATACCTGTTTTGCTAGACTTTCATCCCATCCTGCTATCATGGGCTGCGATGTGTTTTTAGACCATAAGGAAAAGCTGCCCGCAGCATTGAGATTCCTTTTTTCCAATACGCTAGAAGGAAGCCGCGGGGTCCCCTTCTGGATTGATCGGGTAGATCATGAGATTAAGCTCACCTATAAGGAAACAGAGGCCATGATTCGCCAAGCGTTTCCGCCAGCTTGGGTTGAAAAGTTCCTCGTAAGCCAGAGGAGCAGAAGAGATATTTAAGTTTTCCAGAAGTGAGGAAGGAGAGGTACGGGATGATCCATATTGTAGGGATTACCACGCCACAGGAGGTCTATGCGGCTTCTAAGGAACGTCCGTTCCATTTGAACGAAATTTTAATCATCGAAGATGAACGCTTGGGCTCTCCGAAAGGGGAAGTAATCCAAACGCAGTCATATAACCGGTTTATTCCCTTAGAAATGGATAGCGGCATGAAGCTGGATCAAGCCTTTTTATCGAGCTTGGAAGAAGCAGGGTACTCTATTCAGGATGATGTGATTCATATCGCCAAAATCCGTCTGTTGGATACCGTGTCTACACCCGTAACAACAGGTTCGGTCGTTCGCGTCCCGGATTTTTCGGAAGTCGAAAAGCTGCTTATCCGAAAATATCCGGCAGAAGGACTAGCACTAGGCGTAATTGTCGGTACGGAAGAAATCGGCAGAAGACTACCTGCTGAATTATCCGGCGTTGCCCCTCTCTATGATGCCCGCATCGGGGTTATGGAGCAAGTTGGGGTTCCTTTTGTCTTTGATTATCGGGCTATGAATGAATATCCTCACATTGGTATTTTTGGAGGATCGGGATCGGGGAAATCGTTCGGGATGAGGGTATTGCTCGAAGAAATCATCAAGAAAAAAGTCCCGACGATCATATTTGACCCTCATTTTGAGCTTTCCTTCGATGTCCCTTTTGACGGATTGCCAAAGGAGTTTGCCGAAGATTTTCGCAAGCGTACGGCTCAATATACCTTGGGTAAAGATGTCGGAATTGATTTTACCGAGCTTCATGCGCCAGATGTAGTCAGTTTATTAAACTCCTTAGGATCGTTTCTCAGTCCATTACAGGAAAACGTCGTCGAAACCTTGCATCGAAAGAATATGACCTTTGAGCGGTTCAGAGATATCGTTTATAACCTAAAGACGGCTATGGAAGAAGAGAAAAGCCTGCAAGCCTCGGATGAACGAGGACGAGAGCTCAGCCGGCTGCTAAACAGTGTAAAAGATAAGATCACCCACATTGGTCCTGTAGATGCCGTGCTCTCTCGATTGAATATGCTAGATTTAACAGGGCTTGTTCGCGGAGATGCACGTCAGGTAGAGGCCGATATGCTGGCGCGCAAACTCGTCACGATTCGCGGGCCGATCAAACAGCTTCGGCTGTTTGCGGCTTACCTGACGCGGAGCTATTACCAGAAAAGGCGAGAATATAAGGACGCTTTGCAGCAGGGAAGAAATCCTTTAGCGAAATTTCCTCCTTTCATCGTCGTTTGCGATGAAGCGCACAACTTTGCTCCTGCTGGTGGGGACGAGCGTTCCCCTACAAAGGATATCATCAAAGAAATTGCCCAGGAGGGCCGAAAGTACGGGGTGTTTCTCGTGCTGGCCACCCAGCGTCCTGCTACGCTGGATTCGACGGTAAAGGCGCAATTAGCAACGAAGTTTGTTTTCAAGACCAACAACTCGAATGATATCGACACGATCAAGGAAGAAACCGATTTATCACCAGAAGAAACCCGCCGATTGCCTTACTTGCCATCAGGAACGGCTTTTATTTCCTCTTCTTTGACAGGACGCAGTATCTTGGTGAGAATTCGGGTTTCGAAGACAAGAAGTCCGCATATGCTGAATCCATTTGACGAGTTGGAGAGCGAATTCCAAGGGGAACAGGATATGCTGTGGGGAAAGATTGTGAAATCAAAGCTTCTTCCCTGCGGGGCAGGTAATATTGATGTTGCCGAGTGGCAAACCAAGCTTGGCATGCCGCTTACCCGCGATCGTATCGTTACCATGCTCGAAGACTTCGTAGATGAGGGCAAGCTGCAAAAAGAACGAGGGATCTTCGGTACGGAGTATAGCTTGATATAAAGGGGGTGTCCAATTGATACGGCTGCTATATATAACCGATACTCACATTCGCGGGACGTCCCCTGCGAACCGTTTGGATCATTTTCCGGATACTTTAAAGGCGAAATTGAATGAAGCCGTGGACTATGCCAATCAAGCGGACGTTGATGCGGTTCTGCATGGGGGAGACGTATTTGATGTGCCTTCCCCTTCTCCTTCCGTAGTAGGGGAGTTTCTTTCGATTTTTACGAGGTTAAGGGCTCCTCTTTATGGGATTATTGGAAATCATGATGTATTTGCCCATAACCCGCAGACGCTGGATCGTACGATGCTTGGACTAGCTAACCGCCTGGGGATCATTCGAATTATCCATCCCGGGGAGCGCGTTTACCTTGAAAAGAACGGGAATCGCGTCCAGCTAACGGGGCAACACTTTCATGTTGACTTGGACCGGCGAGACCCTACGCTGGATTATTGCGTAACGAAAGAAAATGCTGACGTGGCCATTCATATGGTTCATGGCATGTTAATGGACCGGCGGTTCATTGATGGGGTAGCACATACGGTGATTGACCAGATTGTAGGAACGGAAGCGGATCTGACGCTTTGCGGACACAATCATTTAGGTTTTCGTGACACGGAAAAGGACGGAAAATACTTTATCAATCCCGGTGGATTTGTCCGCTTAAGCAATCATCCAGCGGAAATGGCTCGCAAGCCTCAGATGGTACTCATTGAAATTGAGGACAAGAAGTTAACCTATCGAAAAATTCCCCTGCGATGCGCTCTTAAGGGAGAAGACATTCTGGACCGCAGCAAAGGGGAAGAAGCAATATACCGCGAGCAGAAATTAAACGAAATTGTAGATGAAATCAAGCAAGCCGGTGACTTCCAATATGCTAACATTCATGACATCATTGAGCAGATCGCGTCACGGGAAGGAATCAGCTTGTCCGTTCGAAGCCTTGTCATGGAGAAGATTGCGAAAGCACAAGAGCGCCTGGAGGTGGATGAGGGATGAAGTGGATTCAGCGGGTGATCATCGAGGATTTCCAATCTCACCGGACGACCGAGCTTGATTTGGTTCAAGGGTTCAATGTCATTGTAGGGCCGAGTGATCAAGGGAAAACGGCTATTTTGCGAGCGATTCGCTGGGTTTTGTACAATGAGCCAAAAGGAAACGACTTTATTCGTGTGGGTTCAAACAAGGTTAAAGTAACGCTCGTGATGAACGATGGGACCATTGTCAGCCGTGAGCGTACCTCTTCCCGTAATCGGTATGCTGTGGCCATCCCTGGCTTGGAGGAACAAATCTATGAAGGCTTTGGGCACAGTGTTCCGGAAGAAGTGATGAACGCAACAGGGGTTAGGCCCATGAGGATGGATGAAGATCATCAGGTGAATATCAATATCGGCATGCAGTTGGATCCTCCTTTTCTTCTCGATAGCAATGGGTCGATCAAAGCTAAGGCTATTGGGCGGATTAACGGCGTGCATATCCTGGATTATGCCCATAAAACGACGAGCAGCGAATTAAACAGCAAACAGATCGAAGAACGGCGGATTCAGGCAGAAATTGAAAAACGGGAAGAACAGCTAAAGCAATACGAGGACCTGGAACAATGGCAACAATCTCTCGAGCGGGTAGAAAAAGGATTGCAGCGGGCAGAAGAGCTGCAGCAACGGATAGATTGGCTGAAGCAAAAGCAGGAGCAGCGCAGGGAATTGGACAGGAAGCTGCAAATGGCTGAAGAATTCCTGAACCGTCTCGCTCCCCTGGACAAAGCAGGGGAATTCTTAGGAAAAGCGGAAGCCCTGGAGAATTTCAGGGAAAAAATGGTGCATCTGCAGAAGCAGTTAGGGGATACCCGCTTATCATTGCGTGCATCGATTGAATGGATTCAAAGAACGTCGTACTTAGAGATGGCAGGCAGAGAACTGGCGAATGCAGAGGCCTTGACAGAACGTGAACAAATCTTCCGGAAACTCTTTTCTCAAAAGAAAGTGATGCAGAAGGAAGCAGAACAAATTGCTCTGGTTTTGGAGCAAACGGTTTCCCTTCCCCATGCAGAAAAAGCCATTCATAACCTTCAAGAAATATGGGAAAAAGAACGGATTCTGTTATCTCTAAAAAGCAAGTCTGATAGCTATAAGGATGTGGAAAAAAAAGTCGGTCTCGTTTTGTCGAAGACGGTTGGCATAGAGAGAGCACAGCTATTGTGGGATCAATGGCAAGAGCTTGCTCGCCGTTCCCAATCCTTGGAGGGATTGGTTCAGAGACGAGCTGAAGGGATGTACCAGCTGAAGCAGACAAAGCTTTACCTTGAGCAAACCGAATCGCTTGCAGCGGCTAGTGTGAATTTGGATAAAGCGTCCCATCTTGGAAAGCAGCTTGAAGCCCTGTTCTCTCTGCAGGAGAGGCGTCTCGTCATTGAAAAAGAAAAGCAAAAAGTTGAAGCGGAGATCGCGGTCACAGAAAACCGACTCGAAGTAGACGCAAAGCTTTATTATGAGCAATTGAAAAATCTCGGGCGATGCCCTATATGCTTAGGTGAAATCGAGCATCACACCGTAGAGCGAATCGTGGCTGAGATTAGTTAATGGAAAATAATCGAGGGGGAAGGATTTCATGAGCCAAGAGCAACTCAATAAGCTGAAGGGTGCCATTGAAAAAGGGAAAGAGTTAAGAACGAGAGCTTTAAGCCGTAAGGAAATTTTGGAGCAGCAGGAGAAGGAGCTGCTTGAAGAGATACGCAAGATGGGGGTTGATCCGGATCATATGGAGGAAGAAATCGTGAAGCTTCAGGCGGAGAAAGACCGTCTGCTCAAAGAAATAGAAAGCTTGATTCCTTTTGACCTGATTAAATAGGGGGGAAATGCACATGGAGGTACACTCCCAATTGCAGGAGAGGGCTGCCCGGTTTCGTCAGCTCTATGAGCGTCGGAGAGGCCAGCAGGAGCATCTGATAAAGGAAAAGGCAGAATGGCGGGAGAAAGTGGAGCAGCTGCATGCAGAAATCGAGGATTACACCAAGGCTCGGTTCCTGCTTCAGGAAGCAGCGGTATTTGCCCGGGAACAGGCTAGGCAAAACATTGAAGCATGGGTTACGGGTGCTTTGCAATTCGTTTTCGGGACAGACGATGTAGCCTTTCGCGTTGTACTTGCAGAGAAGAATAATCGCCCGGATGCAGAGTTTTACGTTGTATCCAATTATGATGGCGTGATGGTTGAAACAAAGCCACAGGATGCACGAGGCGGCGGGGTAGTGGACATCGTTTCATTGGCCTTGCGCATTGCTTTAATGGAATCGGGAAAACAGCAAACGGATGGGCCGTTAATGCTAGATGAACCCGGGAAGCATGTATCGGAGGAATACGGGATGATGCTTGCTCAGTTTTTGAAGGGCGTCACACAGAAAACGAAGCGTCAAGTTCTTCTTGTGACGCATAATAATTACTTGGCGGAATCCGGTGACCGTTCCTACCAGGTGGTTTTGCAGCAAGGCATCAGCTTGGTGACGGAAAGGGATCGTGGGCAATTGTATTAGGCAAATAAAACAAGACCCTTCCTAAGAGGGTCTTGTTTTATGCACCACAGTTTTATTGATTTGGCATCCGATCAAAAAGTATAGGTAACATCCTCATTTCACCAATCATTTCCCCTTCGCAAAACGGGCACAATGGATCATCCGAAAAAGAGAATTCCTTCCTGGCCCATCCTGAACACGAATCTGCTGCGCATTTCCAAATTTCGGTTTCCACCTCTTCAATGGGATCAGGTTCCTTTTTGCGATTAAAGAACAAAATGATTCCTCCTTCGTCTTTGCTTCGCTTAGTCTGTCCCAAATCGGAAAAATTATCCGCTTTGTCCATAGATTACTTTACTTTCCGTGTGGACTCCATTAGAATAAGAACATATATTCTGATTTGGAAGGGGGATGAATATGAAGTTTGTTCACGCGGCAGACCTTCATCTGGATACGCCCTTTGTCGGATTAAGCCAGCTGCCTCCCCTTATACGCGAACAAATTCAAGAATCGACGTTTCAATCCTATCAGCGATTGATCGATTTTTGCATTGAAGAGCAAGTTGATTTTCTGCTATTGTCCGGGGATATCTATAATTCTTCTGATCGCAGTCTCCGGGCTCAGCTTCGTTTTAAAGAAGGGCTGGAAAAACTGGCTTCATTTGGCATATCCAGTTATGTCATTCACGGTAACCATGATCCGTTGGATGGATATCGAGCGAGACTGACATGGCCGGAACAGGTTCATTTTTTTGGAGGGGAAGAAGTGGAGGCGATTCCGCATAGGAAGCAGGGGCGGGAGCTGGCCCGAATTTATGGAATCAGCTATCTGACGAACCATGTAACGGATAACTTGGCAAAGAGGTTTCAGAGAGAACCACACGATTCTTACGCCATTGGATTGCTTCATGCGAATGTTGAGGGCATGGCTGCTCATGGCAATTATGCTCCTTGTACGCTCGAGGAACTGCAAAAGACCGGTATGGATTACTGGGCATTGGGCCATATTCATAAGCGGCAAGTTCTCCGTAAAGGAAGCCCTGCTATCGTTTATCCCGGGAACCTGCAAGCAAGGAGCTTTAAAGAAACAGGAGAAAAGGGATGTTACCTTGTCCAGGTGGACTCGCTTGGAGACTTTAGGTTGACCTTTCAAGCCACGGATAACATCCGCTGGTATGACGCTGCGATCGACCTGGGCATGTGCCAGACAGAGCAAGACTTCTTGGAGGCCATGGATGAGCAGATGGCGGATTGGAAGCAGCAGGCGCAGGGCAGATCGGTTATTGCTCGGCTAACCGTCCTTGTGACGAAGGGGCTGGCTCAGATTTTTAGTAAGCAAGGAATGATGTCCGACTTGCTTGAGCGATATCGAGAAATCAATTCTCCTTTTTTCTGGCTTCAGACGATCCAACTCCGTACTTCATCTTCATCTTTAGCAGATGATCCCTTTTTAATGGAAATGCAAGGGTGGATTGACAGAATGAAGCAGGATCCGGAATTGCAAAGAAAACTTTTGCAGGAGGCCCAAGGACCATTAATGTATGAGCATCGCCTCGGAAGCAAATGGCTTTCAGAGCTGTGCAATGAGGATGGAGAATGGGCTAAAGAACTGGAAATGCTTTTGGTTCAGAGTGATAAAGGGGAGTGGTGGAAGTGATCATTACCTCTATACATATCTATGGATTTGGCAAGTATCAGGACTTTACGGCTGATTTCGGTAAGGGACTCAACCTCATCGAAGGAAGCAACGAAGCCGGTAAGAGCACTCTTCTGGCTTTTGTGAGAGCCATGTTATTTGGATTCGAGAGCAGAAGAACACCGGAGTTGAGGTACGAGCCTTTAGAAGGAGGAAAATTCGGCGGGGCGATGACCCTCCTAGACTCAACGGGACAAGAATACCGAGTTGAACGGATAGGTCATCGGAAATCTCAAGGAATCGTCCGGGTGATTCTTCCCAATGGGGAAGAAAAGGGGGAAGAATGGCTTGGCAAGCTTTTAGGAGGAATCTCACCAACGCTTTATGCCAATATTTACTCCTTTGGATTAACTGAGCTGTCTCTTATGAATAGCTTAAATCAGGAAGATGTGGCTCATTTCCTTTATAACTCAGGGACAGGAGTTTCCCTTCAGCAGTGGGAGCGAACATGGGTAGAGGAGGGGGAAAAGCTTTTTAAGCCAAGAGGAAGCCAACCCGTCATCAATCAGCTCCTTTCTCAGATAGATGACATTGAAAAGCAAATTAAACAATATCAAGCAGAAAACGAATCCTATAATCTATTGCACCAAGAGCTCGATGTCTTAAACCAAGAAATGGAATTTCTGGAAGCGAAGATCTTAAATTTAAAAATGGAGAGTAAGCGATGGGATAAATTAAGCCAAATTTATCCTTTATGGTTAGATATCAGGGCCAAGCAGGCTCGTCTAAATCAGCTGCCGGAACTGCGTTTTTTCCCTGAGCAGGGAGTCTTGCGCTTGGATCAATTGGAAAAGGATATCGTGAATGCGGAAGTGGAAGCGGAAGAGGAACGAATCCAATGCCGTCAGCTGGATATGAGGATTTCCCATTGTAAAATGGACCCGAAGCTTCTGCAGCTACAAGAGGAAATTCAGCTTCTCTTTGCTCAATCCACACGATGGGAGGAGAAAAATGAACATCTTGTGGCTTTGCGAGCAGAATGTGAGGAACTATCTAAATCCATTGACTATGCTTTATCCCAGCTCGGTCGCGACTGGAATCCGGACAAACTTCGAAATTTAGATACTTCCTTAGCCCGTAAGGAGATGCTGCGGGAACAGCGACAGGCTTTTCAAGAGATTTCTTCTGAACAAAAAACACTAGCTCACCTGAAAAAAGAAAAAGAAGAGGAAGCAGCAGAGCTAAAGCGGCAACAAGAGCAAATGGGGGAAAGACCTTCATCGGCTAATACGGCAAGTCAAATTGAACGCTTGGAGCAAGACTTCCATAAATATCAAGAGCTGTATCACACCTTGCAGAATGATCTTTCGCGCAAGGAATGGATAACTAGGGAATGGGCTGGCAAAAGTCAAGAAAACCCCAAGCGATTGAAGGCTGCAGCGATTCTTTTTTTCTTCTTGGGTCTCGTTTTAAGTGCAGGGTGTTTTATTTGGCTTAGCGATTCTTCATGGTCTGGATTTCCTGCATTGGCCGGCCTTCTTCTGTCTATTATTTACTGGGTTAGAGCAACAATGGAGCAAAGCAGCAGGAAGGCACCGAATCTTAAAAAGCAGCTAGAAGAGATCAATGGACAGATTCAGGGTAAACAATCCCAGCTCACAGAACTATGCTCCCGAGCCTTTGCTGGAGAGAAATCAATGAATGCGATTTCCCGCTATATCCAGCAAGTGAGAAGAAATTATCAAGACGAGCTTCGTTTCATCGAAAAGAAGAGACTAATTGAAGAAAGACAGCGCCAGCATTTTATAGAGCTTGAAAAGTTAGAGCGGAAATTAGAAGGTGTATCTTCACGTTTTCATAGAGAGCTTGAAAGGTGGAATGAAACCTTAAGCGAGCTAGGGTTTCCCGCCGGATTAAGTCCAGAGGGAGCCTTGGAAGTCATCAATCTTTCTGAAAAGGTTAGAGATAAGCTGCAAAAATATGAGGACATGCTTAGCAAATGCAGTGCACTAGAAACAGAACTTGATGAATTTTCGGACCGCGTGGATCAGCTATGTCTTCGAGCTGAGTTTTCTGTCAAATCCGAGCAGCCATGGACGAAATTATTATTGCTTCACCGTATACTTGAAGAAAACCTCAAAGCTGGAAATGAACGGGAACTTCTTCTAAGAAAAAAGGAAGAGAGAGAGGAAGAATTCGCTAAGAAAGTGAGACTCATTGAGAAGTGGAAGCAAGAAAAGGCTCATTTGCTTACTCAGGCTGATGCAGCGAATAGCGAACATTTCCGTCAGCTTGCTGGAGTCTTTGAGGAGCGCCAAAAGCGCAAAGAAGAGCTGCTCGTACTATCTGAGGCTTTAGATGCGGCAGCCAGCAAAGAAATGATTGAGGCGCTTTCCCGCTATAGCCTGGAAGAAGTAGAGATTGAGAGAGATCGAATTGCAGAAGAGCTCGAACGGGTTCAGGCCGAGCTCCAGACCTGCCTTGATCGACGTGGCCAATGGAAAAATAAGCTAAGTCGATTGGAGTCAGGAGAAGGCTTGTCAGCCTTGCACCAACAGCGTCAGGAACTCCTCATCGCATTAGAGCAAGCATCCAAACGATGGACTGTGTATCGTTTGGCTCACTTGCTGCTGAAGCGCACACGAGAATCTTATGAACGGGAGCGTCAACCATCAGTTTTAAGATTGGCTTCATCTTATTTTCAACGAATGACGAAGGATCGCTATGTCCGTATTTTTTCTCCGGTAGGTGAACAAAAAATCTATGTGGAGAGATCTGATGGCAGGCGGCTAGAGCCGGGCTATCTCAGTAGAGGAACAAGAGAACAGCTATTCTTAAGCTTGCGTTTTGCTCTTATTGAAGAATCTTCAGGACCAGAAAGGGTACCAATCATATTAGACGATATTTTTGTCAATTTTGATCGCGTAAGAACGCTTCAGGCTTTGGATAGCCTTCTCGAAGTAAGCCGGCACCAACAGGTATTCTTTTTTACGTGTCATTCCCATGTTGCCAATCAAATGAAAGAACAGATCCCTCATTTGAATTACTTGAACTTGGAACAAAATGTAACGGTATAGGGGGAAAATTCTCCCCCTATTGGATTTTTTGTACGGTCAGAATTTATAACTTCGTTATATTATTTGTACAGCACGAGGAAAACTTGTTGACGCGATTAAAGCTTGGCGTCTGCCAAGTTTTCTGGCTAGTAAAAGCTTGCCGATCTTGTTATAATTAGCTTGTCCCCGTTTAGTTCCCCGTGTTATACCCATTCCTTTCTTTATTTTCCAGTTACTCTGTGAGGAGGTGATATCATATGTAGCGATCCGAGTCATTCCAAGAAAATTAAAAATATCTAGTGAAAAAGGAGTAGATGAATGATGTTTAGCCAAATTTATTATTTACTCACGCTTTCCAAGCCTACCGGAGAAAGAGGAAAGATTATTATTTTTCAACGAAATCTAAACTTCGAAACTCATTGGTCTGCTATATCTGGTGATACGGAGGAAACCATCATCCATTATACAGGCGAAGAGAAGGACAAGGCTTGGCAAGCCGCAGAAGCCCTGCAGCTGGAAAAAGGAAAAGATGGTTATACCCCGGATAGTCCCCTGCTCACTCTAACCCTCTCAGCGATTCCTACCCCTTATCTACTCGTAAGAAAACTGGAATGCTTTTCGCATAAGAACATGAATCATGAGCTGTTTCAAAATTTGAGAAAATGGAGGAAGTATGCATCTTTGAAGGCACAGATACCTCCCTACTTCATCGCTACAGACAAATTGCTCTCAATCCTCGCTACCTTCGTCCCTCACCAAAAAGAGGAGCTCATGCAAATTCCCGGTATAGGATCCAGCAAAGCCGAACAATATGGAACTGGTATCTTGGAGGTGACACAGAAAGTCACTCAGCCCTATCACTTTCCCTTGGATTGGGTAAAGGAACAGGTTTCAGCAGAAGAACTGGCTGTTTGGCTATGTGAAGAGAAAGTAATGAAAGAGGAGAAAAGGCAGGTTCGCCGGGAACAGGAGATGGCTGATAAGAAGCGACTTCTTGAGGCCATCCAAAAAGGAGAAACCATTGGTTCGATAGCCCAAAATTTATCTGTATCCATCCCCCAATTGATGAAGAAAATCATTCAGCTTTCGACAGAAGGCTATGATGTTATGGAATTCTTACAGAAACAAGTGGATCAGGTTACGGAAAGCGAGAAGATTCAAGCTGTTGTTTCAAGCATAGGTGCAGGAAGACTAAAGCCAATATTTGAGCAATTATATGGGGATGGTAAGGGATTGCCAGCAAGGGAGAAAGGGGAGAGATATAACCAGATTCGCTTAATATGCACATACTTGCAGCTAAAGCAAGCTTCTTAAATCAAACAACCATGGACAGCTGGATGTGATTCATCCGGTTGTCCATGGCTTTATATCCATTAGATACCAGAGGATCTGACTTTTTCCGGTTATTACATTTTCAGCGGTGCAGCTTGCTAAACGAAGCTTAGCAACATCGCCAATAAGCCCTTTATTTTTAATAAGCAGGTCATGTCTGCTCTTTCCGCTAATAATACGATTGCTTTCCGCTTCCACTAATTCAAACGAATTCTGGCGCAGATTCACACCGATAAAAGACCCGATGGCTTCCACTTCCTCCGTCTTATCCAAGCGAATAGAATCAACTGATTTAAGAATGGTGGAGAAATCGTCCTTTCCTGCCGCAAAGTGGTAAGGCTCACCGTATGGACGCTCCCATTCACATGCAAGCCCTATCTCATGTTCAGCCATAAAGGACATCCATTCCCTGAACAGCCGCAAGGTTCTAGGGCCGAGCGGGGCTACTTGCTCTACAAGGGTATCCGAATCATGGCTTGATCCGAGGAGGTCAAACAATTGCTCAAAGGATTGGGTTAAAAGGGGTTCGGATTTCCCAGAACCAGCATGAGTGGCGGCCTCAATTTCTAAGCCAAAAGAACCGGGAAACGTATGCTTAATTCTGAGATCGGATTGGCGAAGGATATGTTCTGGAATATAGCCCGTTTGTACGGGTCCGTTTTGGACCGCATAAGCAAGGTGATCAGTTATGGCTTGCAGGCTGTGAAGGACCGAAGATAAAATTCTGATAGAAATGGTTCCTTTTCCAATCTCTTTTCCAGAAAGGATAAGACGAAGTTTTTCCCCATCCATCGCTGCAGGTTCTGATTCCGCAGGAAGGTTATCTATCAAGGCGGCGGTAGGCATGTCCGGAACAAGTTCCGCTGTTTCCTTGTTTTGCTCTGACGTGCCTTCCAATTCCCGTTTCTGTTCTTTTAATTCCAGCAATCGCTTCACAAGGACGGCGGAAGAAAAGACATATTCTGTTGAATTAGGATTTAACTGTTTTTTTAGGCGTTCTAATTCTTCTTCTGTACTCTTGATTTTTTTGGTAAGGGCCATCAATTCATCATTCATGAGCTCACCCCCTCACTTTTAGTCTAAGGCACTTAGGATTTCCTTCCATGACAAAACGATGATCCCCTTTGGATTATGATAAAGATCAAAACCGAATTGTTCGGTCCAATAATACGGGCCGAGAACGCTATTCCAGGCATTGACTGAATGGGATAACAGGCCAAAATAAGCTCTGCATTTATAGCGATCCGAATCACGCTGCAAGCGCAAGCACTCTTCAACGCGAAGCTCCTTGGTCTCCTCTGGGGCAATGAATACGCACATTTCTACATACTTCGGGTTCATGGCTGAAGATATGAAGCTGCCATTAAACCAGACTTCTGTAGGAGTCATTTGCCTTTTAACTTCGGCCAGCCATAAAAAAGATAGGGTATAAATTTCTTCTCGCGTCTGGGAGTGAGGAAAATCCTGCACAAACTGTTGGATGAATTCTTGATAGGAATACTGGTGAAGGCCAGGCTGGATTGATCCATCACTATCGAACAGCTCCATCAAGCTTTCTCCTTTCCAGTATTCAGTATTGTTTATTTTACCATTGTGAAATGATTTCATACATTTCTGCAGGTAAGCGTGATCCAGCGGCAATGGCCGTTGGTTCTAATTTATTTGAGGGGCACATAGCTTTAAGGAAAAAGAAAATTCATAGGACTTGAAGGGGGAGCTAGGGGATGAGGTTAATCAAGGATTATTCCAATGCTTACGATTTAGCTTCTGAAATTGCGGAGGAATTGGCTGTGAGGTTCAGTTGCGAAAGACCCGTAGAGTTTGACTATGATCGTTTTGAAAAGCCAGGGGATATTCGGTTTACGTTTGTCATGGAAGGAATGGAGATTGAGATTTATTACTCCAGTCTTGTGGAACGGTACAGTACTGTCGTGCAGTTCGTAAGTTCCTTCAAGCAGGCCACCTCATAATGAGCATCTGCAAAGTTCAAAGCTATCCATGCTGAATTGGGCATAGATAGCTTTTTTTGTCGAATCAAACGCAATTTATTGTTTAGTGCATGCCAATAGGACTTATGGGAATCATACCTAGGAACGATATCTTTAGGGTGATTCAATGTATAGGGTAATTATCGTTTTCCTTGCTTCCATTTTGGTTGGGGTTGCCTTTAACATGTTCTTGCTCCCCAATAAAATCCTGAGTGGCGGCATATCGGGTATCGCAATGATGATAGGCCTAGTCACTCCTTTAAATACGGGGTTGACCATTTTTGCTCTCAATGTGCCTATTTTTATTGTAGGTTTTTTAAAGTTGGGAAAAAAGTTTGTCATGAACAGTGCGTTTTCCGTCGCTGTTACGTCTCTTGCGATGCAATACATTCCACAAAAGGCATTCGTAGACGATCCTTTGTTGGCTTCTATTTTTGGGGGAGTCATTGCTGGGATTGCTGTAGGATTAATCTTTCGGTTTCGTGGTTCGACAGGGGGCTTTGACATTATCGGATTGCTGCTGACCCTAAAGAGAGATGTTCCCCTCGGAGTGATCGTTTTTTCCCTGAATGCTGTGGTGATTATCATTTCAGGGTTTGTGTTTACGTGGGAAGAGGCTCTCTATACGTTGCTGTCCATTTATGCGACAGGCAGGGTTATTGATAGTATCCACACGCGGCACATCAAGCTCACGATCATGATCATTACGGATCAAGGAGATAGTGTGCAGGGAGCTTTGCTTTCAGAACTGCATAGGGGCATTACGGTTTTAGATGGTGAAGGCGCTTATACGAAGCAAAGGAGAAAAATCTTATTTGTGGTGATTTCTCGATATGAGCTGTCCGAAGTAAAATCCATTATCAAGAAAAGTGATCCATATGCCTTTGTCAATATAACGCAGACCGTGGAAGTTATGGGTACATTTCGCAGGGATTAAGATAGCAAAAAACGACGTCTAGTGGAGGACGTCGTTTTCTTTGTTATAAAAGATGCTAGCTTCAATAATCTGGAGGATATCCTCCGCTTGCAATGATTCTAATCCATGCTTGAGAACGATCGGCAAATCTCGTTCAACATCGGTCAGCAACCGATACAGTTCAGGCCTTACAGATAAAACGATTTCTGATAGCTTCAGCGTTTCCATCTGACATCAACCTTTCTAATCGTATTTGTATAGTTCGATCAGAATGAATGGTGTTGCCTGCCTTGCATCAAGCAATATGAACTTAATTGTCATTATACCATAGATGCAAACCGGTAATCTATTACATTATTTACCCATTTTCAGCATAACCATTGGTAAGGAGGTGGAGAGGATGTTGAGTCACTCATTGAAAATGCACAAAATGGAAGTAAAGTCTCCTCTTGCGCTTGAGGACCAGCAGCGATTTTGGCGAAGAATGCATCATCATTTCCTGCACCAGGAAACTCTTCGAGAAAATAGAAAGAACATGGTTTGGGTTGATGTCATCTATCGCCCGAATGAGCCCTGGGAGGTCTATTTTTCTGCTCCCGCTGAAATTACGCCCAATCTGGCGAAGTGGTTTCGCAAGGACCGAAAAAGAGTGAACAAACTCGATGTGGACATTCAGCTTATTGATCCCGAAATCCTATCCATTCCTAATGGATTGTCGGTTTGCGAACTCAAACTTGCTTTTGATAATTTATTTGCATTGCCCTTGGACACCCCTTCCTTATTGCCGGAGAAGCTGCCTTTGAATGAGGGAGAAGCGGCTATCGTCAGCTTCTGCTTCATTCCGATTCCAGCTGTAAAATGGAACCTTCATAAGTCGAATCTGCTCCACTCCAAAATGGAGCAAGGCATTCGCAAGGGCAGAGGGCGGGTAGAAGCAGTGGGTTGGCTAGGATTATTATTATATTATTTGGGGCAATGGATAGGACGGTTTTTACCGGACAAATTCCCAAGTGCTCCAGAAGATATCGGCCTTTCCAAAGGTACATTGCGCAAGCTGAATGACTGTCATTTTCAGAGCTATATACGCATTGCCGCCCCGCAGCGAGTGATCCCCAAGCTAGCAAGAGTGTTTCAAGGGGAAGGGGGGGAAAATCATCTTCTAGTAACTTTTATGCCAAGAAAAGAAGGTAAAACAGCCTTAACGGAAATAAGTGAAAAAAAACTGCATTTTCTTACCCGCAATGATTTAAACCCCAACATTTTGGGAAGCAGAGAAATCGCAAGCTTATTATCCTTCTTTCCCTGTACGCGCAAAGTGAATCAAGAGCTAGCTAGTCCAAACTTAAAGTGATAATTCTTCCCTTCTGTGAATATAGAATATTAGATTTGCTATTTTTTCACAGAGGGGAGAACTATAGTGTATCAGACGAGCTTAACCTCCATTCTTACCATTACCCTAACCCTGTTCATATCAATCTATAATCCCGTGATGGCTAAAGGTCTTGATTTAATCGGACAAGCCGATATTTTCAGTGAAACGGAAGAAATACAAGAAAAAAACTTGTATCCACCCCCTAAACGGGAAATGGAAAAGGAAATAGATGTACAAGCCTTTGAGAAAGCATCGTCGCCAAAACCAAACGCCGTCACTCAGGCTAAAGAGAATGTGACCGCGTCAATGCCCGTGCGACCGGTCAAGCGCTTGGGAAAAATCAATCGTGAGTTTATTCATCTAGTAAAGACTTCCGATGTCACACGACTTGATTTACGTAAACCTTCTGGTTTAAATCATTCGCAAGCCGACGCCCTTTTGAAAGGGACAGGCCTAGAAGGTTTAGGTAAGGCATTTGTCGAAACGGAGGAACGATATCAGGTGAATGCCTATTATCTGATTGCCCATGCCGCGTGGGAAAGCGGCTGGGGAAAATCGAGAATATCCAAAGAAAAAAACAATCTTTTTGGATTTTCAGCGTATGACAAAAGTCCCTATCGAAGCGCCAAAAAATTTGACAGTAAAGAGGATGGAATTGATACGGTCGCTCAATACATAAGTGAGAATTATCTCCATGAGAATGGCAGATATTATCATGGTCCTCATCTGAAGGGGATGAATGTCCGCTATGCTTCGGACCCCAATTGGCAGAAGGGAATCGCCAGCGTAATGTATAGTTTGGCAAAAAAGACGCCGACGGCCGAGGACAAGCTGGTGGCCAAAAAATAAACCGGAAAGCAAAGGCTTTCCGGTTTTCTCTCATTGAAGTATCCGTGACTTTCTTTTAAGATAGAAAAAGCTTCATTGTTTTGAATGGTGAGGCGGAAATAGAGAGGAGAAATCAATGAGTTTTCAGACTTACTTTTTATCGAATGGGATCCGGGTATTAATTAAGCCCATACCAACCAGTTTTAAAGTATGTATTGATCTTTTGGTGGGAGTCGGCTCCCAATGTGATCCTGCAGGGAAAGGCGGCTTAGCTCATTTTGTCGAGCACATGATGTTCCGGGGAACGAGAAAAAGGGGCTATAAGCAAATTTCAATAGATACGTTAAAAATTGGCGGTTATTTAAATGCCTTCACTGAGCGTGACACCACCACCTATACCCTGGATGTTCCGTACAGACAGATGGAGAAGGCCCTGGATATTTTGTTGGACCTTTATTTGGACCCTCAGTTCCCTCAAGAGGATATGGAAAAGGAAAGATCGATCATTGTAGAGGAAATTGACATGTACAATGATATTCCCGGAGAGTTTCTCATGGACCGTTTCATGGAAACCCTTTATGCCGGGCACCCCTTCGGGGACCCCATTCTAGGAACGAAACAGAGTGTGCAAAACATTAATCGGGATGATATTCGTTCCTTTTACGAAGAGTGGTACTTTGATTCGACGTTTACGGTATCTATTTCCGGTCGGGTCGCCCCCAGCGAGATATTGCCGCTATTAGAAGCGAAGCTTGGAGGAATCAAACCGACAAATACTACTCGTCAAGAAAGGAAGCCGCTGCAGAGAAAGAAGCAGGCTGTACGTTATCACCGTGATGTGGATCAAGGGCAAATGCTGTTAGGAGTACCTGCTCCCGGTTTGGAGGATCCAGATCGAATTGCGATCCAAGTCATGAATGCTATCCTGGGGGGCAATGAAATATCGAGGCTATATCAGAGAATACGCGAGGATAATGGGCTGGCCTACGCGGTAGACACCACGCATGAGGCTTGGCTAGGCGAAGGATGCTTCCTTGTCAGCGTAGGGCTGGACCATCGTAAAATGGCGCAAGTAGAAGAGATTATACTTGAGGAATGGAGCCGCATGATTAAAGAACCGGTTACCGAAGAAGAATTGATCGTGGCCCGGAATGGACTGGAAGGTTCAAGGATCATGGAACTGGAAGGTGCAGGAGCTTATAATGCCTATATGGGAGCCATGGCTGTAAGAGGGCTGACGATCGATCCTGAAGAGGAGCTGCAGAAAATCCAAGAAGTAACGGCTGCGGATGTGCAACGCGTGGCACAAAGAATTCTCGATGTAGATCAGTACATTCTAGCTTCTCTACTGCCGCGTAAAAAGTCCTCTAGGAGGTAGAGGGCCATGTTTGGGAGACGGACGATTAAGACGGCCATATCTGTTATGGCGTCTTTGTTTATTGCAAATTTATTAGGGCTGGAGCCTGCCGTGTTCGCCGCTGTAGCGGCTGCGCTTTCCATACAGCCCACGAACAAGCGCTCCATCCGCTATGCGGTGGAACAGGTGCAGGCTAACGTAGCGGGTGCTTTAATTGGGGTGGTTATCGCCGTGTTTTTTGGTGTACACCTCTACACGGTAGCCCTGGCCATCATTATCGTCATTACCCTGACGAATTTGTTTAAGTGGAAAGACAGCATTCCCTTAAGTATCGTGACCGTTATTTTCATTATGGA
Source organism: Ammoniphilus soli (assembly GCF_040813775.1). Classification (NCBI taxonomy): domain Bacteria; kingdom Bacillati; phylum Bacillota; class Bacilli; order Caryophanales; family Paenibacillaceae; genus Ammoniphilus; species Ammoniphilus soli. The sequence goes on along the minus strand of NZ_JBEGDL010000003.1, from coordinate 372,207 downwards.
AGCACCAACGGTAGATTTCCTCTTTTACGCTTGGAACCGGTTTATGATCACCTTTGTCGGTGTGGCCATTTCAGGGGTCATTAATATTGTTTTGCTTCCGCCAAAGTACGTGACTCATCTGAGGCGGCTTTATGAACAAGCTCTCAAAGAATTAATTACCTATTACAGTAAATGGCAGGCTGATGGGGTATTTCATTTGAAAGAGATGAATGCGCTGAAGGATCTTATTAAACGCACGCATCAGTTCGAGCAGTGGATGAGAGAACAATCTAAAAGTGAAGTGCATCCGAAAGGCTACTATAAAGGGTTGCATATCGAGTCAAGCAAGAACGACATCCTAAGCGATTTTTTATTGATTACGGAGCATTACAGCCGGCTCATATGGTACAAGGAAGAAGAGAAGTGCAAAAGCCACCAGCAAATTAAAGGGTTATATGAATACGTCTTAGCCGTCATGGCCCATACCAATCTTCCAAAAGAGTTTGCCATTGATCTGGCGTGGTGGAAAGAGGTATACGGGAGGATGAATGATCCGCGGGCAGAGCGCAGCTTTGTGGAAATCCTGGCTGCTTTGCAGCGAATGGAAAGCCGCTTGCGAAGATATAATCGTTACGTAGGAAAAGAAGGGAATCTATCCTTAATTGAAGCAGAAAACCGCTGGTTTGTCTGGCGATGGAGATGGTAGCTTATTTCTAAGCTACCATTTTGCATACTGTCAGAATTTATAACTTCGTTACATCATTTGGACAGAACGAGGAAAACTTGTTGACGCAAGAGTACAGCTTGGCGTCTGCCAAGTTTTCTAGTAGGACAAAAAGTGATTCCGATGAATTTCATACACGGTGAACGTTTGGCCAAATAAAAAATGGCGATGCTTTTTTTCTTTTTGGTAATCTTCTTGTTCGGGTAGCGTCACATACGGTAACTTCTTTAGAGCATATGTGGCTGGAAGATTTTTGTCCGAAATCCACAAGATAATCTTTTGCAGCTCAAGTTGGCGGAAACCAAGGTTAAGTATTTCGCTTTTCGCCGTTTCATTTAACCCTTTTCCCCGATAGGCTTTTCCTAGCCAAGTGCCCATCTCGGCTGTTTGGTTTTCGCAGTCTATCGATGACAAGATAATCATACCCGCTGGCAATCGATCGCTCCCCAATATCGTTCTCGCTAGGCAAAAACCGAGCAATTCAGAGGCGAGTACTCCGTTTATCCAGCGATCAAAGGTTTGGATGGAACCAAGGGGCAGATCGAGAAAGGAGCCTCCTTTTTCCGGTTCGAACAAGTCATAAAGTATAGCAGAATCCTTTGGTTGGATGGGTCTTAACATTTTGCGGCTCCTTTCGAAATAATCGGGTACATGCCTAACACCCCTTGTTTCCCCGCATCATATCGTGCAGTAGATGATGAGGGGAGGCGGGGAAAAGGATGGCACCCAAAAAGAAGAAGAACGTCATATCAGCAGCAGATAACATGCAGCACTATATGAAGACGGTTACCGTAGATACTTGTATCCATTGTACCCAACAATGTCCAAGAGGTCTCGCCTATATTGAGAAAATGTCGAAACCCGGTGAAATTGGGTATGGAGTTCCATGTATCTTGACGAAGGGGAAACCGGTACAAGACAATAAAGCTAAAGCGGGGAAACGAAAATAAGCCCGGCATGCTACATGCATGCTGCGGGCTTATTTTTTTATTAGGCTTCCTTCACAAGATAGTAGGAAGGGTAGGAAGATTCATACTGCTTGATTTTATCTTCATGCTCAAGAGAAATGCCGATATCGTCCAAACCGTTCAACAAGCATTCTCTTCTATAAGGATCCACTTCAAAGGAAACGTCAAAGCCTTCTCCATCGGTAATGGTTTGGGTTTCTAGGTTTACCGTTAAGCTATAGCCTTCTTTAGCAAACGTCTTTTGGAAAAGTTCTTCCACTTGCTCTTCAGAAAGCTTGACAGGAAGGATCCCATTCTTGAAACAGTTGTTATAGAAAATGTCAGCAAAGGACGGAGCGATAACTACCTTAAAGCCATAGTCTAAAAGCGCCCACGGAGCATGCTCGCGAGAGGATCCGCAGCCAAAATTCACTCGGGAAATCAAGATATTGCTTCCTGCATAACGCGGCTTATTTAATTCGAATTGAGGGTTAGGCTGATCCTGTTCGTCAAAGCGCCATTCGTAGAATAGGAACTGCCCAAAACCTGAACGTTCGATTCGCTTAAGGAATTGCTTCGGAATAATAGCATCTGTATCAACATTAACCCGATCTAACGGGGAAACAACACTCGTTAATTTTTTAAATGGTTCCATAGATGATTCACCCTCCTAGTTAAATTTCCATTGACGTACGTCTGTGAAATGTCCTTCAATTGCCGCTGCAGCAGCCATGGCTGGGCTCACAAGGTGAGTTCTTCCTCCGCGGCCTTGGCGACCTTCGAAGTTCCGGTTGGAAGTAGAAGCGCAACGCTCGCCTGGAGATAACACGTCCGGGTTCATGGCCAAGCACATGCTGCAGCCAGCTTCACGCCATTCAAAACCAGCTTCCACAAAAATCTTATCCAATCCTTCTTCTTCCGCTTGCTTTTTCACAGCTTGGGAACCAGGCACGATCATGGCGTTAACATGAGAAGCAACCTTGTATCCTTTCGCTACTTGAGCAGCTGCGCGCAAATCTTCAATTCGTCCGTTTGTACAGGATCCGATAAACACACGGTCAATTTTAATTTCAGAAATAGGCGTTCCAGGCGTTAAGCCCATATAATCAAGGGCAGCAGAAGCCGCTTTTTGTTCATTGGAAGACTCGAAATCAACTGGATTAGGAACAGTCTTGGTAATATCGGTTCCCATTCCTGGGCTAGTTCCCCAAGTTACTTGAGGAGCAATTTCAGCTGCAGCAATTTCTACCGTACGGTCAAACGCAGCTCCTTCATCTGTTCTAAGCTGCTTCCAAGCTTCAACCGCTTGAGCCCATAATTCACCTTTTGGAGCGTAACGGCGACCTTCAAGGTATTGGAAAGTAGTTTCGTCAGGCGCAATCAATCCAGCTCTAGCTCCAGCTTCGATAGACATGTTACAAACGGTCATGCGTTCTTCCATCGTTAAGCCGCGAACAGCTTCACCTGTGTATTCAATTACATATCCTGTTGCAAAGTCAGTGCCATATTTGGCGATAATCGCTAAGATAAGGTCCTTAGCTGTGGTGCCAACAGGCATTTCTCCAACCACTTTAACTTCCATGGTCTTCGGTTTGGATTGCTGCAAGCATTGAGTAGCGAGAACGTGTTCTACTTCACTTGTCCCAATCCCGAAAGCAAGGGCTCCGAAGGCGCCATGCGTGGAAGTGTGGCTGTCTCCGCATACGATGGTTTTCCCAGGGTGAGTTAATCCCAATTCAGGTCCGATGATATGAACAACCCCTTGATCTGGGCTATTCAAGTCAGCTAGAGGTACTCCGAAATCTTTACAGTTTTGGATCAATGTGTCGATTTGTTGCTTAGCAATCGGATCCGTAATATTGAAACGATCCTTGGTTGGTACGTTATGATCCATAGTTGCAAAGGTTAAGTCTGGACGGCGGACTTTTCGGTTGGTTAGGCGAAGTCCCTCGAAGGCTTGAGGAGAAGTTACCTCGTGTACTAAATGAAGATCTATATAAAGAAGGCTAGGCTTTCCTTCTTCTTGATGAATCACATGATTATCCCAAATTTTTTCAAACATCGTTCTTGGTTTCATCGTTTTTTCCCCTTTCGTTACTTTTTTGTTAATTTATTTTTAACATTTTCTTGGGCGGTGGTCTAAGATATAATATCTATTAATACTATAGGTTTTTCCTATAATGCGAAAGGGGTGAATTATGGAACTTCGTCAATTGGAGTATGCACTGATGATTGCAGAGGAACGTAATTTCTCAAGAGCAGCGGAGAAGCTTCATCTGGCTCAGCCATCTCTGAGCCAGCAGATGATAAAACTGGAAAAGGAGCTAAGGGTTCAGCTATTTGAACGGAGACCAGGAGATATCCAGTTAACTTATGCAGGAAAAAGGTTTATTGATCAAGCTTCGAAAATACTAGATCAGGTGGAACAGCTAAAGCAAGAGATGATGGATGTTGTGGACAGCTCTAAAGGACAGATTATCATTGGGACATTACCGATTACAGGCGCTCATTTACTGCCTGCCGCCTTACCCTTGTTCCAACAGGAATTCCCGGGGATTGAGCTTGTCATGCTTGAGGAAACGACAACCCAATTAGAACAGCTTACCGCCAAAGGACAAACGGATATCAGCTTGCTTTCTCTTCCGATTACTGAGAAAGGATTGGAAATTGTTCCTTTATTAGAAGAACCTATCTATCTAGCAGTGCCGCCAAATCATCCCTTTTCTACGAGAAAAGAAGTCGAGCTTAGCGAATGCAAAGATGAGTCCTTTATTGTATTGAAGAGAGGTCAAGGATTTCGGGAAATTTCCCAGCGTCTTTGCCATCAAGCCGGATTCGAGCCGAAGGTTGTTTTTGAAAGCACTAATATTGAGACTGTTCAATCCTTAGTGGCTTCAGGAATGGGGATAGGCTTCATTCCTAAGATGGTAACACGGACAAGGCGCTCAACGCACGTCCCGGTTTATCTGCCGATTGGCGATTTGCATCCCACACGTACGCTTGTCATCGGATATAAAAAGGGCAGGTATCTCTCCAAAGCAGCAGAATCTTTTATCTCAATTATGCGAAAAATTGTTGAACAAGGTTCCTATTAAAGGTATTCTAAAAATAAAATGGGAGAAGGAGAATCAGATGTTTCATATAATCCTAACGATTCATATGCTAGCTGTGGCACTAAAACTAGTCGTTCTCTTTATGATCCCGCGGATAAAGGATGTAGAACAGGCCAAACGCTTTATCCACACCTACCGGAAGATTGATATCTCTGCGGATGTGGTTCTTTGGAGTACAGGTCTGGGCTTTTTCTTTGTAACGACGTTCGAGTATCTTCTTCAACCTTGGATGCTCATTTCGATGTTGATTTACACCTTGATTTTTTACGCCATGAAGAAAATCCTCATGCGGGGGGTCCGGAGGGTAGCCGAAAGCGGGAAGCTTTACGCTGAAAAGGAAATTAAGGAACTTCGAACCCAGAACGTTTGTGTGGCGATCTTTATTGTGGCAAGCTTAGCGGGGATAGGGTACCTTATGGTGAACAAGCCGTTTTAATAACACATCGGGAGATTTCACAAGTTTTTGTTGTCGTATATAATGATAATAATGATAGAGAGCTTGGACATATAAGGAGTGATGTGAAATGAAATTGAACGTTCAAATTGAATACTGCAATATGTGAAACTTCTTGCCTAAAGCCATCAGTTTGGTGGATGAATTAATGGACGATACCAATTTCCGCTATGATATTGACGAGATTAAGCTGTTGCCCAAGGGCGGCGGAATTTTTGAGGTGACAGTGAACGATAAGCTCATCTATTCCAAAAAGGAAACAGGACGTTTTCCGGAAAAGAATGAGGTCGTGGCTTTAATAAAAGAGATGGGATAAGAAGAGGAAAATAAGGGAATTTTCTTCCGCTTTTATCTTTTTATCATTATTGCCTAAGATAAGGGAAGTTTTTTCCCTTATCTGCCTTATCTATAAAGGGCTTTAATTTACATACTCCGCTTGAAATGAGTTTGCTCCAGCATGCACAGAAAGCAGCGTGTCCGCATAACCGACTAGCCGGTTGACCAGTTCGTCTGCCAGGGCATAAACCATGGGATAGGAAGCAGGCTGGTGAAGTTCGGGATCGTCAAATATAACCGTGGTGTGGATAAAGATTTCCTTATTGCCATATAAATTATAGTGGATAATCGTTTTTCCTGCGGCACCTTTGGTTTGGGGATCTTGATATGTGGGAAGGAAGACATACCATTCTTCGGCAGTAGCAGACCGGAAGTTCTTGGTGCACTTCATCTGCTTGATTTCTTGGTCAACCTTGGTCTTGATTTCAGGTGTCATTAACTCCATAATCTTCTCATTCATTTACCAACCCTCCTAGGAGAAATTTTAACCAAAAGGAACGAGTATGAAACCATTTCAAGCTTTTATTTTCGATATGGACAACACCTTGCTGCAATCACGCATTGATTTTTACAAAATGAAACAGACCGTTTTTGAATTTCTGGCAATGGAAAACATTCTGACTGCTGATTATGAGTGGTCAAATAAAACCGCCTCCCAGATCATTGAACAAGGCCGGAGGCATGAACGTTTTTCCGTCATTGAAGACAAGGTTTGGCAGCTGGTAGGGGAAGTAGAGTCGGAAGGCATGCAAGGGGCCAAGCTCGAACCCCGCGCAGTCGACCTGCTGCACAGCTTGCGAAGAAAAAACAAGTGGGTATCGGTGCTGACGAATAATGCTTATTCCGCGGCAGAGAAAGCCCTAAAAGACCTATCTGTCCATCACCTCTTTGATTATATTGCCGGGAGGGAGCAAATGGAGGAGCTAAAGCCTTCCCCATCAGGTGTTCTTCATATCCTACAGCGAAGCCTATCGATTCCGCAAGAACAATGGGTCATGGTGGGGGATTCATGGATTGATGGGATGGCGGCTCAACAGGCGGGGATCCCTTTTATTGCTTATCAAGCTGATGTAGAGGAGCTTAGAAAAAAGGGAATCAGCCCTTTGGACTCCATTCATTCCTTGCAGCAGTTAGAACTGTGGTCCTAGATGTACATAAGCATCCTCGCAGAAGCCGATAATAGCAGCAGAATGTTTATTTCTAAGGACAGAAAGGAAAAGCGGTATGGAAAAAGAGAATGTGGAAAAAGAATTGGAGAGACTTCTTACTGAAACTGAGCTGCCGCCTCAAGACAAGCAAAAGGAAGCGGTAAAGCGCCTGCCGCCCCGTTGGGTTGCTGTTTCGCCAAGCAAATTCAATCAGGTCGAAGAAGAAACAAAAATTCTCCGTACGTATGTGCCGGACTTGGACGAAGAAAACAAATAACAAGTGAAGAAATGGAGGGGAAATATGGTTGAGATCACAAGTTTAGAACAATGGAATGATCAAATAAGCAAAAATAAGGTTACCGTTGCCAAGTTTTATACCACTTGGTGTCCAGATTGCCATCGAATTGATCCTTTTATGCCAGAGGTAGAAGAGGCATATGAGGGTAAGATCGCGTTTATATCTATCGATCGGGATAAGTTTGAGGAGTTAGGACAGCAGCTGGATGTTTTTGGCATCCCTAGTTTTATTGCTTTTCAAGGCGGGAAGGAACTGATTCGCTTTGTCAGTCGTCAGGGTAAAACAAGGCAGGAGATTGAGCGCTTTTTAGACCGTGTACTGCAAGTTAGCCAGGCCCTAGAACAGTAGACGTGAAAGGTCCCACAAGCCTTCTGGCTTGCGGGACTTTTTTGCTTTGCTGTCAGAATTTATTACTGCGTATTATTATTTGGACAGCACGAGGAAAACTTGTTGACGCTATACTAAAGCTCGGCGTCTGCCAAGTTTTCTGGCTACTCAAATGTATTGAGCACCCCAGATGGCAGCTTATTCATCGGATTCTGATCTTGATGGGGGTATGCTAACATGTAATCCAAAGTTTCTTGATTGCAAATTTCCATTATTTGTTTAGTCTTAGGGCTTAAGTATATTTTATAATAGTGAAAGCAATGGGGGCATTGGATCCGTTTTTCATCGACAATGTCCATAACCCCTAAATTGATCTGCATGCGGCATGAAGGGCATTGATCCTGCATATTTCCAGCTCCTTTTTTCCTTTTATCCTTTCCTTTTCATTTGGGAGTATGCCGCAGATTTTCCAAAAGAGGTGCGAGACATGACTAAACTAACCTTAGGTATTGATATAGACGGAACATTAACTGAGTTTGATTCGTTTCTTCCTTATTTGAACCGTCTGTTGAACAAACAAGTGAAACCTGAACAGATTATTCAATATGATCTGCATGAGATCTTTGGGATGGAGTATCAGGAGTTCTCTGATCTTTTTGATCAGCATAGCGTTCCCATATACCGGGACTCCGTTCCTCGTCCATGTGCCAAACAACAAATGCAATGGATCGATGAAAAGTTTCATATCGTTTACATCACAGCGCGCCACAAGGAGTTCCTGGAGCTGACCAGGACCTGGCTGGAAAATCATGGTTTTCCCACTCGTGAGATTGTATGTACGGGTTCCCATGATAAGCTAGCGGCGATGCGAGAATATGAAGTCAAGCTGATGGTGGAAGATCGATTAGAAAACGCCCTGCAAATCTGGGAAACCCTGCAAGTTCCCGTCTACCTTTTGGATACGCCTTATAATCAAGCCATCCTGCCTGCTGGTGTCAGCCGCGTTAGGGATTGGTATCAGATTCAAAGCGACTTGATTAAAAAAGGTTTTTAATGGGTACCCTACTAATTTAGCCCTCTATCCGGAAATTTATGGTATATTTTATAATGTCAAAATATAGTATTACCATGGAATGACAGGGGAGGGCTAGCCTGGCTATGCAAAAAGAATTAACGTACGATGAAATTCAAGTAGGGGATTGTGCCCATAGGCATTTGCCTTTTCTGGTTGATAAATGTTCGGTTTTTACATAAAATGGTATGGTAAACCCCAATTTGATCAGAGGAAAGCAGAGGTTGTGCCATGACCGATTATTCAGGATTGCGTGCATTGGCTAAACTGATTCGTAGTTTTGAGAAGGAAGTAAAAGGTGCAAATCTCATGATCCTCTTCCATGAACATCGGGAGGAGATTGCTCGACATATCGTAGAAGGTTTGCTAGGAGATGACCTGAGCCATAAGATACGCATCGAAACCAGCTCTGGGGAATATATGAACCAACTGGCTATTCTGAGACTCGCTCGGAATGAGTATACGTTTTCTAGGGATCACCAAGGCGTCTTCATTAGTGAAATCAATGAGTACACCTGCCGCATTACTCCTCATTCCCATGGGATCTTGGTCTACCATCAGGATTACCCAGGTGTCATCTATGACGTATCGAGGGTGCTCGCTGAAAATCAAATCAACATTTTTAGCATGAATGTTTCACGAGAGCAGAAAGGCAAGTCAGCCTTGCTGGTTTCTTTAACCGATGAGGAAATTCCGGTTACGCTCTTGACTAAATTGGAGAAGCTGCCGCAGGTGCGGCAGGTATTATCCTTGCAGCCGTTAAATTGAAGAAGATAAACTTTTTTGCAAGAGGCGTGCACTCGGTTTTCGAAAAGCCAGCGTGTACGCCTATTTTTCATGGTTTATGTTATGATAGATTTAAGATCTAAAAATCAAAGTAGAACAGGTGTCTGTATGAATATATTATCAATGGAATCCGTATCTAAAACTTATGGGGTTAAGCCACTCCTAGAGGATGTGACCTTTGGGATCGACGCTGGACAGAAAATTGGTCTCATTGGTGTCAATGGAACAGGAAAATCCACTTTCCTAAAAATTGTCGCTGGCTTGGTTGCCCCAGATCAAGGAAGAGTAGCCATGGGGAATCAAGTAAAGGTTCAGTATTTGCCTCAGGATCCTAACTTCGAACAGGACATGACGGTGCTGGATTATGTTTTTGCAGGGGATACTCCTGTGATGAAACTTGTCCATCAATACGAACAAGTGCTGGAGGAGCTGAATCAATCCCCCGGTGATGAGCGCCTGCAAAAACGTCTTCATGATCTCATTCCCCAAATGGATGGCTTGGATGCTTGGGAACTCGAGACCCATGCCAAATCGATTTTGACGCGTCTTGGCATCAGGGCTTTTTCCCACCGTTTGCTAGAGCTTTCCGGAGGGCAAAAGAAACGAGTAGCTATGGCTAGAGCACTGATTCATCCCACGGATTTGCTTATCCTTGATGAGCCGACCAACCATATTGACCATGAAACCGTTGAGTGGCTGGAGGATTATCTGGCCAAGTTTCGAGGCGCGCTGCTGTTAATTACGCACGATCGCTACTTCCTGGACCGTGTGGTCAATCAGATTGTCGAGCTCGATCAAGGAAGGCTATACCGCTATGAAGGAAACTACAGCCGGTTTTTAGACCAGAAGGCGGCTCGCATTGAACAATTGGCAGCCTCTGAAGCGAAGCGCCAAAATATACTCAGAAGAGAGTTGGCCTGGCTCCGTCGGGGAGCGAAAGCCAGAACAACAAAGCAGAAGGCACGCATTGATCGCATTCAGGAGCTCAAGCATGCAGGGTATGAAGAGCATAATGATAGAATTGACCTTGGAGCCCTTAGCTCAAGCCGCTTAGGCAAAAAGGTGATTGAACTTGATCAGGTGACGAAAGCGGTCGATGGCCGACAATTGATTGATGATTTTAGCTATATTGTGCTGCCTGACGATCGGGTCGGGATTATAGGGAAGAATGGAACAGGGAAATCCACTTTATTGAATATGATTTCGGGAAGACTTCAGCCGGATTCGGGTCATATAGAACGCGGCGAGACGGTGCGGATATCCTATTACGATCAAGAAAGCATGGATTTGGATCCCTCCATGAAGGTCATTGATTATATTAAGGAAGGAGCAGAAGTCATATACGGGGCTGATGGGTCTGTTCTTACAGCATCACAGATGCTGGAGAGATTTCTTTTTCCGCCTAATATCCAATGGACCACCATTTCTAGACTGTCTGGAGGAGAAAAGAGACGTTTGTATCTGCTCCGCATTCTTATGGAACAGCCCAATGTTCTTCTGCTGGACGAACCGACGAACGATCTCGATATTCAGACCCTGACCATTTTGGAAGATTACTTGGACCAATTCCCAGGCGCAGTGATCATCGTGTCGCATGACCGTTTTTTCCTTGACCGTACCGTCGACCGTCTCTTTTACTTCGGAGAAGGAGGCAAGCTCCATCCGTATTACGGCAACTATTCGGAGTATCTGGAAATGAAAAAGTCAGAGGAAGCGCTCCAAAAGCAAGAAAAGAAGGAAGTCAAGCAAGAGGTGTCCCAGCCGAATACCCCGAAGGCAAGGAAAATGTCCTTTAAAGAGCAAAAGGAATTTGAACAAATTGAGAATAGAATAGCCCTGCTAGAGGAGCGAAGCCAGGAGTTATTAACATTGATCAATGAGGCGGGCGGGGATTATCAGCAGCTTGCTGCCCTATCCGAAGAACAGGAGAAGGTCGCTAAGGAATTGGACGAGGCCTTAGAGAGATGGGCCGAACTATCTGAATTAGCGGAAGGGTCCTAAAGAGATGCATAAGACTAAATCGAAAGGAAAGGGTAATGAGTAGGTAAAGGAGGCATGGTGGATGGACATACAACGTAAGCTACAATTTATGCTGGAGCAGCAAGTGTTTGGTGCCATTGAATTGAAGAATGAACTGCAATTTATTGGAACCCTATATGACATGGACCAAGATGAAATTACGTTTCTCGATCACTCGCCAAATGAAACAAGTCCACTTATTACTGCATCTGTTCAGGATATAGTCGCTGTTCATATCCCGGAACCCCAAGATTGTTCCACCGAATAATTGCAAAAGCAAACGAGCTGCTGGCAACGGCAGCTCGTTTTCATGCTTCTTTAGGGTTCAGGGCATGTAGACGCTTATGAAGATAGGGGTGGTCTATTAGGGCTTCGCGCAGCATCCCTTTCTCTTTTTTCAGCAACCACTGATAATAAAATTGTTTTATGTGGGGGAGGTAAGGCAAGTTATCCAAAATTTCCGTTCTAGCCCGGAGGTCAATTTTGGATAAGGCACTCTTCATTTTTTCTTCACTGACGGCTTTCGCTCCATATCGGTCTGCTTGGAATTCATCCTTGCGCATGAAGTGATTTTCTACAACCAAATGGACGAGCCGGTACAGAAAAGTAAGGGAAAGCAGCTTCAGGTAGGAGATGTTTTCTGAAAGGACAGACATAAGAAGAAGAAAATATCCGGTTGCGTGTACTGGTAACATGGCAAAGAGCAGCTCATCCCCCAACCGGTTGACTAATCGCATAGGAACCATACTGTCTGTTCCCATTTTTTGATGCCCTAGCTCATGACCAACGATGGCTTTTAGCTCTTCTTCGTCGAGGAACTCACGCCATTGCAAGGGCAGGTAAATTCTTTTGAATACGTATCCAGCATTCATGCGATTCCACATGATGACCCTGATTTCCCCAAGTTTAAAGTCGACGCAGACCTCTTTGACTATCCGTGCGGCTTCCTCATCTGGGCCGAGCTCTTTCTGAACATGTCGAACTAGTTCTTGAGACTGCATCTGCCAAAGTTGCTGGCTTCGCTGTTGTCTTAGACATTGGAAGATAGGGTCTGCAAAAATGAGTAAGTTAAACCAACCGGCAGAAGCCATTCCCTGTGCAGCCAATATGACGTCCTCAATGATGAGTTTGGCATAGACAGCCGAAAGGGCATAGCGGAACGGCAGTTTCAACATGGTGAAGGCACCTCCTCCCCCTATTTTATGTGGACTCGGATGAACAAAGAAGTTTTTTTCGAATAAGATGTAAGGACAATGGAACCGTTAAGGGCAGGGGATGGTGTGGTGAAATTCATTCAAGTTTATCGCCACAGGCGCTTTTTTCGTAAAATGGAGCTGGCCTGGACGAAAGAAGAGCTGATGAAAGGTTTATTAGGTCGCACAACAGCTGGAAGTGGCATGTTCCTTATGGGAGGGAATGTCATTCATACTTTTCAAATGAAGTTCCCTATTGATGTCGTTTATTTGAGTGAACGAGGGCTTGTCATAGGATTGGAAGAAAAATTGCTGCCGAATCGGCAAGGTGCTGTGATCGAGGGTGTCAGGCATGTGGCTGAATTTAACGCGGGAACGATTAAGAATCATCATATTATTGTAGGAGAGCAATGGTTCTGGAGAATAGTTGATCAGAAGTAGGGGAGTCAAGTCTCCGCCTACTTCTTATGAAGAAATAACGTGGCCTCATTTCCCAAAATTTTAAGCAAGTTTCCCTCTCTGACGGCTATGACGTCCTCTCCATCTGAGGGAAAGTCCATCATAACTTCAAAAGATTCTTCTCCGTCGGGAGTTTGAAACGTGAAGCCACCATCCATTCCCTGCAATCGGTTTTCCGTGACAGTACAATCAACCAGGATCGCTTCCCATTCGGTTGTAGCCTCATCTGCTTCCAGATCATCGTCTTCCCACTGCGTATAGGTCACTTTAAGCGGTTGATTTGCCCATTCTCCCAGTAGCATGGGGGGGAGCCCGCTAGGGTTTGTCCATTCCATGTGTTTTCCTCCTTTTCCATTTCCATCCTATCATAACTTTTTTCTTCAAGAATTCCAATTGGGATAGACTTGCAAATTGGAGTTATGCTAGTAGAGTGGGAGGTGAACGTTTGTGAAGATAACAATAACGGATAAGGCCATGACCTGGTTCAGGGAAGAAATGGACGTTAAGCCTGGGGATTATATTCGTTTTTTTGCCCGCTATGGAGGCTGCAGCACGGTTCAATCTGGATTTTCACTAGGGGTATCCAGGGATATGCCGAATCATTTAGGGAAAAAGCATGAACAAGCAGGAATTACGTTTTATATAGAGGAAAGCGATTTGTGGTATTTTGGGGAAAATGATTTGAACGTTGATTGCAGTTCGGAGGATGAATTAACTTTCACGTATAAGACCGAGGAATAAAGGGGACATCAGGGATCCTGTCATTGCTAGAACGAAGGCGATATGAGAAAATGAGTGGTGAGGAAGTTTTATGCATTTTAGGCAGGAGGACCTGTGATGAATCCCAATGATAATGACCAACATCCTAAAGACAGCAAAGAGACCAAATGGGTGATCTGGATATTTCTCTCCTTTGTTATCCTAGGGATTATCTCCATTGGTTTGTTTATGTATTACTATCTTATGCGTTTATAGGCAGTATTGCTCGCTATATAATGTATTTCCGAAATACATATAGCTCTTGATATTCGACGAACTAAAGAAAGGGGTTATTTTAGTGCCACAGGATAAAGGTTGGAAGGATATCACTCCTTCAGAAGTGGAAAAGCTATTAGAAGAAAGGAAAGATATGCAATTTATTGATGTCCGCGAGGTGGAAGAGTACGAAGAAGGTCATATCGAAGGGGTAACTTTGATTCCGCTGAGCGAATTTGACATGAGGAAAAATGAAATTGATCCGGAAAAGGAAACGGTTTTTATTTGTCGCAGCGGAAACCGCAGCGGGAGAGTTTGCGAGTATCTTTCCTCTCTAGGCTACCGTAAAATGTATAATATGGTTGGCGGAATGATGAATTGGACAGGCCAGGTCAAAACCGGAAGATAATATTTCATCCTGTTTGGGCTTATACTATGGACATCTTTGAAACCAAGGGAGGATATGCCATATGTTGGAGCCCCAGGATTTTGGAGAGCTGTATCAAACTCTTTGGGAACAAATCCTTGAGGGTGACGTGGAGGGCAGCCGCAGCCTGATCAAAACCCTCCAGACCATAGCGGCTTCGGAAGCAGAATCAGATCAGCTAGGGGCGAAGGCGGTTCTTCAGCAACTTTCCGGCCAGATGCATGACATGGTCCGAACGCAAGAGTTAGGTCCTTTGCAGCGTTTGGAGCGTCATGATTACGAAGAGCTGTTGATGCTTCTCGATGACTATACACCTTGAACGAAAAGAAGGAGGGCGATGCCTTCCTTCTTTTATTTTGTATTCAATATGATTATGGGCAACGAGCTTTTATTTATTATTAATGGTGCAAAATAAAAATAAATTAAACCTCCCTACCGCTCACGTATAGGGAGGTTTTCTGTTAGTTTAGGCTTTCCTGTAGGCGCTGCAAGTCTATGGGCCAAGGGATCGTTAGATCTAAAGCTTCACTCGTAAGGGGATGCGGCAGTTGAATTCGTGCAGCGTGAAGGGCTTGTCTGGGAAAAAGATTGCTTTGTCCGCCATAAAGGGTGTCTCCAAGTAATGGATGACCAATATGACTCATGTGTACGCGAATTTGATGGGTGCGTCCTGTTTCCAGTTGCAGCTCTAGCTGGGAGATGCGGTGATGCCCATAGAGCTTTAATAACTGGTAATGAGTAATCGCTTCATCACCCCGATCCGATACTCTTCGCCGGGTAGAGTGATGGCGATCTCGTCCGATAGGCGCGTTGACTGTCCCTTTCTTTTGCTTTAACAACCCATGGGCAAAAGCTGCATACGTTCGTTTGATGGCTCTGGAAGTGAGCATCCGATCGAGGATAGCTCCGCTCAGCGCGTGTTTAGCAAACACGACGCCGCCTGTTGTATCCCGGTCCAGCCGGTGAATATGCCGCACTTTGGCAGAGAGCCCTTGGGACTGCCAATGGAAAGCAACCGCATTGGCTATTGTCCCGCCTTGACCAGCTTGGTTAGGGTGTGTATCCATGTTTGCCGGTTTATTGACAATGAGAAGATGTTCATCCTCGAAGATAGGCTCTATAGGAAGAGGCTCTGGCCTTACTCCGTATTCTTCTTCTTTAAATAGGTGAATTTGTAGTCGGTAATTCTCCTCTAAGACACTGTTCCAATGTAAAGTTTCCCCATTTACCTTGACGCTCTTGTCCATCCGCCATTGGTGGAGAAGCCCTTTAGGCACTTGCCAATTTTCCTTCAGCAACTTTTCTATGGTCCAGCTATTCCACTGGGGAGGAACGACGATCTCAAACCATTCCCCTTTTTTAGCGCTTTTAAACTGTTTCACCTGCATTCCTCCAACACTAGTCATCGTACATATCATATACGCTTAGAGGGGAGAAGTGCAAAGGAACAGGAAGATTGATCCTATTATAAGCTTTTATAAGCGTGCTGAAGAAGCTGAATATCGGCTTCCCTCTGGGTTTCGGCGCAGAAAAGCAAGGCTTCAAATTTTTTCTTAAGACGCTCTTGCTTGGCGCGATGTTCGTCTAGCAGCTCATCATATTTTGCTTTCATTTCTGCTAGACTCACGTCTTTAAAACGCTTACCGCCTGTGACTAAAAACTCGCTAACCCGAGCATGTCCTCTGCGGAGGGTCTCATAGTACTCTTCCATACGCTTCACGACATCTTCTTGAATTAAATAAGCTTCTAAGGCTTCTTTTTCATCTTCAGTCCCATAAAGATTGATTCCATCGATAAAAAACTGGCGTTCTTTTTTTTGCTGTTCTTTCGGTGATAGCATGATGTGCCTCCTTGAAAGTAATTTCACTTTATATTTAGTATATTGTATACCAAACGAATAATTCAACCCTTTTCTTTAAGGAAACCAAAAAAGCCTGAATCGATGAAGGTCGATTAGGCTATATTTCTGGCTTTCTTAAACCAAACAAGCAATGGCAAGAAGGCGGCGATCCAGACAAACATGATATTTTCGACTAGAGGGTTAAGAGTCTCTGTGGCTAGAGATTGCCATAGCATGATGAGCATAGCTGTTCCGAAGAGAATCGTATGCAGAAGGAAATATTTATCCTTACGCCCAAATTTGTAAGCGAGGAAAATAGCTGTAAACAAACCAGCTACGAGAATTGTAGGATCTGACATGAACGGAGCCCCTTTCCCTTAAATTACTAATTCCATGTTATCTTTGCTAGCAGGAAAAGGAAACCAGAAGAGGTAAAAGTTCAACAAATGGTCAAACTTTTTTGTCTAATTTGTAACCTTTCCTCTAAAAGTGGTCTGGCTCCGCTAAAATGCTCCAATGAAGCTTTTCTTATTCTCCGATATTATTTTCAAACCATCCCTGCAGCTGGTCCACAGATTGAAAGGTAAAGAATTCTTCGCCATTCTGTCCGCCATCTGTAGATTCCCTCAATGTGATTTGTCCCTCTCCACCTGAGACAATGATGACATAAGGATGATGGTCATGAGTGAATCTTGAGTCATGATCGTGATCCAGCCAATTCTTACTGGAGAGGAATTCGCGTACTTGGTTACTGTTCATGTCCAATATCTCCTAACTTTTTAACCTTAGCATGACCTAAAAATAGGCAAAACATGAATCTCTTAGCCGCAAGTCTCCATTCTATGGAATTTGTGTCTTTTCTCTATTACCTATCTAAACCAAGCTACATAAGATATTAAGTCAAAACATGAAAAGGAGTGAGAATGTGTATGGATATCAATTCCATCATTAAATTGGTTCAAAGTGTACCACCCGACAAGCTAACAGATGAGAAGACCCTAAAGAAAATATTGAAGGCTGCCGGCAAGGAGGCAGGGAAGAAATTTAGTGATGATGAGCTCAGCCGCTTAGCAAAAGAATTTAAAAAGGTGGCATCAGGTGGGGCAGGCTCTGCTCTAGGGATGATTTCCATGTTGATGAAGTCGGGGATCAGCCAAAAACAAATTAACAATATTAAAAAGAAAATGGACTAAGCCGACTCTAGGCAAACGTTTGAAGTTTGACGATCTGGGTAGTCGCACATACAGTACGGGTTTTAGTGTCATAGGATATCTTAGACTAATAACAAAGGAGGAATTCAGTCATGAGTGCAGTTGTCGGAGGATTAGGAAGCGGAATCGCGTTTATCTTGGTGCTTTATATTCTGTTGGTGATTATCTCCCGTCCAGGGGTTTTGTATTAATCAACACAAGGGTTCCATTCATGGAACCCTCCTTATTTTTTCTTCTTCTTATTGATCAGGTCCTTTGCAAGCTGATCTGCCAAGTTATTATAAGGGTTTTCGCGATGTCCTTTGACTTTGACAAAATAGATTTCGATATGGCGAAGCGCATCGTTGATAAATCGCCGATATTCGCGATAGGCCAGGGTGTGGATATGAACTTGCCCGTAAGCGGCAAGGCCCAGCGTAGAAAGATCATGAAATATTGCAATTTTTTTCATTTGCTCTTCGATCCCATACTGAATCGATGCTTGTACAGCCATAATTTCTGCCATCAATGACATGGATTTTTGGTGATGCAGCCGCTTGATCCCTGACATTTGATGAACGACCTGATTATCCTTAATGATAACAACGCCATAAGCAGCAAAATCTCTATATGCGGAACCATCGGTATAGGCGATAAGGGTGTCCTTTTCATTCGAGTAGGATTGGGTTAAGGCTAGCTCGTCAAATAGGGAAAGCTCTTCATAAGAAACCTTATCCCGGTACCATTTTTTATTTCGTTCTCGGATAAGCCAGTCATAATCAATATTGCAAACAGATTCCCGCAGATATTTCTCCGCTTGCTCCAAGGTAGGAAATCGGGTCCATTCCCCTCTAGAAAAATCCCGGATTTGATCCATGGCTTGTTTTTGCTTTCGGAAAATGCCGGGCTCTCTGCCGACCTTTACCGCATAATATAATTTGCTCATGATTACCTCAACATTTTATTCCATGATTTATTTTATTTTGTCCCTATTTTTCAGGCCCTAAGTATTGAAGAGCTAGAAATTTTTGGTCGTATGATTAAAATCAATTATACTAGATGATAGGGAATAAGGGAAAATTACAATGAGGATGCTAGATTACTCAGCTTTTGTGGCGGCTAAGGGGAGAAAATCATGATAGGATTATTAGGTTTGCTCGCATTGGGGGCAGGCACAGCCCATCTCATAAAGAAATATATCTTTCGCATTAAAGATCCAACGCTGCAGGAGGCATGGGACGAGCTGCATAAGCAGGAATGGTATCAAGCTCTGCTTCGCGATGAACAAATCAGAAAATACATAGAGTTGCAAAAAGCGGATGGGTTACTCTCGGATTGGTACTATGTGAAGAAAGTAATTGAGCAAAAGGGTGCACGAGATGGGTTTATCGAGTATGTAGAAAATCAGGCCAGAAAATAGTAAAGCTGTCTCGATGCAGAGACAGCTTGGGTTTCCTTGACTAACATTTAATGGCTGCGTTTTTTCTCGAATACCAGTACCAGCATACCAGTAAGCTGATCAAGTAATATCCGATAAAGAGATATAAGGCTAGATTTGCTGAGCCGGTTGTATCGATAGACCAGCCAAAAATCTTGGGGATAAAAAAGGCTCCATAAGCTCCAAGCGCTGCAACAAAGCCTAATACGGGCCCCGATTGTTTGCCATCGAAGATAAAAGGGACCATTCTAAAGGTTGACCCGTTCGCAAGACCTGTACCTGCAAAGAGGATCAGGAACATGATTAAAAAGCCGTTGAAGTTGTTTTGATTTAAAAAATACATCACTCCGCTTGTGGCAGCAATCATGCTTAGGGTCACCCAATAGGTTACCTTCGCTCCGCTATCCACTTTATCTGCTATCCACCCTCCGATAGGGCGCAGAAAAGCACCGACGAATGGACCGAGAAATGCATATTGTACGGCATTGATTTCAGGGAACTCAGAACGAATCAATAACGGGAAAGCTGCTGCGAAGCCAATAAACGATCCGAAGCACATCACATAAAGCCAGGTCATGATCCAAGTGTGCTTGTGTTTCAATACGACAATTTGTTCTCTAAAGCTCTGCTTTGTGTCCGGGAGGTTGTCCATGCCGAAGGCTGCAAGCAAAATAGCTATGACGATCGGTACAACCCAAATGAAAGCAGCATTCTGAATGTAAATTTCCGAACCGTCAGGAAGCGCCTGAGAGCCTCCAGTCATAGCGCCGATAAAGCCCATTCCAAGGGGACCTCGGGGCTCCATTCCGCGATAGAACGCATGGTGTTTCCTCCTTTAACAATCTGTTCATCGATGTAATGCCATTTTAGCAAGTCAATGGACACTTCGTTGTGTGAAATATCACTCAGACGAAATAAAAAAAGGATGATTCAAGACTCGCTTGAATCATCCTTTTCTAAATCCCTTGTTTTCGCTTAAAGCAGCTTTCCTCATGATCATTCACTAGACCCGCAGCTTGCATGAAAGCATAGCAGATCGTGCTGCCGACAAATTTAAACCCTTTTTTCTTCAGCGCCTTGCTCATGGCTACGGAAGCTGGTGTTTCATTGGGAGGGTGCTGACTATTGGTCCATTGGTTGATAACAGGAGATCCCCCAACGAAAGACCATAAAAAATCAGCAAAGTCCTCCCCCTGTCGATCCATTTCAAGATAGCATCTCGCATTGGTGATGAAGGCTTTGATTTTACCCTTGTGTCGGATAATCCCTTCGTTTTTTAGAAGTTCATCTATTTTTCTGTCATCATAGAGAGCCATCTTCTGCGGATCGAAATAATCGAAGGCTGCACGGTAATTTTCTCTTTTTTTGAGCACTGTAATCCAGGACAAGCCTGCTTGGGCCCCTTCAAGGCAAAGCATTTCAAAAAGCTTCCGTGCGTCCGTAACAGGAATGCCCCATTCGTCGTCATGATACCTCTCATAAATCGGATCGGAAGTGACCCATGAGCATCTTGTTTTCTCCAATGACATGACTTGTATCCTTCCGTTAATCTGACTTCCATGTTAGATTATCATACCAAAAGCAGCTTCCTTACCAAACCATTATGGCGAAAAAAGTGGATATGAATAATCCGATGACTACAGGAAGAAAATTCGTACGCGCCAGTTCGATGGGTGATACACCGACAAAGCCAGCCACTGCCACAAGGGAAGACCAGGCAATTAACGTCCCTCCACCGGTCCACACAGCTCCCATTTGACCAATAGCTGCGAGAACCGCAGGATCTATGCCTGCGACAGGGGCAAGCGCTCCGGATAATCCTCCGGTAAGCGGAAGACCAGAAAAACCAGACCCATCTAACCCGGTAATCATGCCGACCGCCAAAATTCCAAATGCAGTAAAAAAGGAATTTTGTGGAATGAAGCTCTGGCCAGTCTGGACTAAATCAAATAAGAAGGCAGGTTTAGCGGCATCTTCGCCAAGCGATAGGATCGTACCGGAAAAATCTCCACTGCCGAGAAAGAAGAATCCGGCAATGGGCACGACAGTTCCCATAGCTCGGAAAGCAAAGACAAAACCATCTGTCATGTGATCGGATATTCGGTCTAACGCGGATTTTCTTCCATAGGCCAGACAGGTTAATACCAAAAGCACAGATGCTGCCCCTCCGATTAAAGCTGCACCATCTCCGCCTTCAAAGCCACTCACGCCTGAACCTTTCAATTTAGACCAATACATGTAAATGACAACAATCAAAAAGACTGCGGGAACCGCTACGGCGAACGCTTTGCTCCAAAATTCCAATTGTCTTTGGTCGGACAAGCTCTCTACAGAAGCTGCAGCTGCCTCGTCTTTTCCGCTGTGCAACTCAGTTCCGAATGCTGCTGTGTCATTGAGTCCAGCTTTTTGTTTTCTAGAGGATCTTAGCATCAGAAGGTAAGCTATAGTAAGAGCGGCGCCACCCGTAATGAAAGAGAGGATCAAACTTTTGTCTGCCACTTCGCTTGTTGCCACACCGGCTGCCTTTGCGCTTAGCATCGGGGCGATCTGCATTACATAGTCCGACGAAAGAGCCATACCTTGTCCCGCCAAGGATACACAGACAGCGGCGGACATTGCCGGGAGCCCTGCTCTCATAGCAGCGGGAATCAAGAGAGCTCCGATAAGCGGAATAGCAGGGGTCGGCCAGAAAAATAAAGAAATGGTAAAGGTAACGGTTGTTAAAATAAGGAAGGCGACGTGTTTATTCACCATCATTTTTTCGATAGGAGCAATCATCCTTTTATCAGAGCCTAGATCTTTCAAAGAATGAAGAAGAGCTACCATAAAGGTAATGATGAGAAAGATGCTAAACAATTCTTTAGCAGCAACCAGATTGGCATTAAATATCGCCTGAAAACCGGAAATGAGACTTCCATTATAAATCCAAGCTACAATAAAGGTCCCTGCCAGTGTGGGGAGCACGACACCCCTACGAAACAGCATGGTAACAATGATGAGAACTGTAACCCCTAAGTAGATCCAATGAGCGACGGATAAGGACATGTTTTCTACCTTCTCTCTATGAAATGTAATCCTTCTGTTTTTTGTATACAAAGAGAATACTATTCCCAATAGTAGAGTAGTTAATTAGTGTTATATAATCTGACATGATAATTTTTGCGTTGTGCACGCTTGGCGGCGGTGCGGATGGTTTAACACTTGGGATTAATGAGAAAACTAATGGACGGAAGTGGAAGAGTAGCAGTGAGGAGGGGATTATCATCGAATCGATCTTTAATGGCAATATACTCAGTGGAACTTTGAATGAGGAATCTCATGAAATTACTATCACACAGGTGAAGCAGGTGCCTGCATGGTCCGTTTGGGAAGAAAAGCAATTAGAAGAGATGCTAGATCAGGCACGCAAAGCCATAGAGACCAATCAACAGACCCTCGTTATTACAGTGCGGGACTCGCTGCCCATGCTGATTCAGGAAGAGGAGATTGAGCAACTATATCGTGAGATTATGGAGATTAAAGAAAGGCTCAACCTTTAGGGAGGAACGCAAGGTGGGATAAGGGAAGTTATCCCTTATCCTAATCAATGCTATTCTGCCGGGGCATTTTCTACAGCAATTTCATAAGCGCTGAGAATGGCTTCACTTTCTTCATCATCCGTAATACCAACAAGATAACGATCCCCTTCTTCTCCTTCAACACGCATCAGGATGGTTTCTTCCTCTGAGGACAATAAGGCGTAGGATTGGTTTTCCATGTCAAAAAGCGCTTCTACAGCATACTGTTTTTCATGGCCACGGTCATCCTCAATCGTTACATAATCCCTCACGTCTGACTCACTCATTTATGCTCACCTCACTATGGATTATCATCGATTACTGTTCCCTAGTTCAGTGATGAATATCAATGTGGGTTGGCGCTAACCAATGGATTAAAAAGTCCAAATTATGTTACAGTGTGAAGTAGAAGCACAAAAAGAGGGGGAAATGATATGCCGTTAGAAGTAACACTACATCAGGTGAATTATCAATACGAGGGTACAAGCTTTTCATCCGTGCTTTGTTTGCCCGAACCGCCGGGTCAATACCCTGGCATCATTACCGTTCACGGTATCTTTGGACTGCAGGATATGGACGTGAATTCCGCCAAGAGATTAGCTGAACAAGGATATGTAGTCTTGGTGCACGGGTGGCAATCCGGGGAGCACGACCCTTCTGACGAGAATATTGTGAATGGAATTCGTCAAGCGATTGCTTTTCTTAAGGAAGAAGATAGAGTTATTTCTGATCAAATAGGTTTAATTGGCGTTTGCCGTGGGGGAAGCATCGCTATGTTAGCTAGTGCCTATATTGAGGAATTAAAGCTTGCGGTTTCATTTTATGGACAGGCTTACTATCCGCATCTTGATGAGAAAAAGCCAATTTCGCCGATTGATTTAGTGGATAAAGTAACAAAGCCTATGCTTCTCATTCATGGGGAAGAGGATGCCATATTTGACTTTCAGGAAACGCTAGATTTCTGCGTTGCATTGGAATCGCGGGGAAAAGTGGGGGAATGCAGGTTATATCCTGGAGCTGGCCATGGATTTTTCCTTAAGGGTCACCGGAATTATCATGAACAAGCTTCGGAAGATTCCTGGATTGTGCTATCCGAGTTTCTTCGTAAGTATCTAGATAAGTAATCAAAGGAAATGGCCCTATCAATATCAAATGGCTGTTCGGCATTGATAGGGTTCTTCTTTTCAATAATAGCCCTCCGACATGGCGATGAATTCTCGAACGCTATAAGGCAAGTATTTATTTTTTTTCCAAATCAAGCCTAATTCTAAGTAAAGATTAGCATGATCCAAAGGAAGAATCCGAATGGTAGGGTGATTCATTTGGCTGCATACCTGGCTAGGCAATAAAGCTACTCCCAATTTCGCTTCGACGAGTTCTATCATAAAGTCTTTTTGAGAGCTTTCACATACGATATGAGGATGGAAGCCGCTCTTTAAGCACTCCTCAATCACGCGATCATGCAGAGAAAAGTCTTTGCGATATAAGATAAAGGATTCGCTGCTAAGATCTTCAAGTCGAAGACTCTGTTTTGCAGCTAAAGGATTTTCCTCATGAACAATCAACATTAGCGGGTCCTTTAATAGATTCACAATTTCATATTCTTCGCTGCGAACGGGCAGACTGCAGATTAATCCGATATCCAGCGATCCATCCTCTACCCCTTGTTTAATTGGTTTTGTACCGACTTCTGTCAATGTAATCTTTATGGAAGGATAGGCTTCTTTAAATTGGCTGATAAGCTTGGAGAAAAAAGCAGCTCCAACAATCGGAGGAATTCCAATTCGAATCTCCCCTTTTTTTAATTCCATAATGTCGCTTAGCTCACAGGTCATGTTACGGAAGGCTTCTAGTACATTTTTGGCATTTATCAGCACAGCTCTGCCTGCATCGGTTAATTCCAACTGTTTCGAGGATCGATAAAACAGCGGTACGCCTAATTCCTCTTCTATCGTTTTGATTGCTTTGCTCAGTGATGGCTGTGAAATGTGCAAAGTAGAAGCGGCTTTCGTAAAGCTTAAATGCTTGGCTACTTCGGAAAAATACTCCAAATGGCGAATATCCATATTATCCCCTCTTTATAACTTTAATGCATAATGAACATTCGAAATATATATTATTGATATGAACCTAATTATTATATAATAGAATAAAGAAAAAAGGATGTAGCTATGACAGTTTTCCGATGCAGAATATAAACTTTTTTGCATGGGTTTTCTCACCAATGGTCATGTAATTAAAAGGAGGAGAGACATTTGAAAGATTATATTAAAGTAGGCCGCCTTCAAGTTGCTCCAGTTCTTTACCAATTTATCAACTCAGAAGCGATTCCGAACAGCGGAGTAACCCCTGAGCAGTTTTGGTCCGGCTTCGATCAGATCGTTCACGATTTAGCCCCTAAGAATAAGGCATTGCTGCTTAAGCGGGATGAGTTGCAAAGCGCGATTCACCATTGGCATAAAGAAAACAAAGATAACTTTAATTTTGAGGCCTATAAATCCTTTCTGCAAGAAATTGGCTATCTAGAATCTGACGTCGAAGATTTTGAAGTGACTACGCAGGGAGTAGATCATGAAATTTCAATGCAAGCCGGTCCGCAGCTAGTCGTTCCGATTAATAATGCTCGCTATGCCCTAAATGCAGCGAATGCCCGGTGGGGAAGTCTTTACGATGCTCTTTACGGAACTGATGCGATTGGAGAAGAAGAGGGTGCTGAGCGCCAGGCAACATACAATCCGATCCGAGGCGAGAAGGTTATCAGCTACGCTAAAGAATTTTTGGATCAAACCATTCCATTGGATAATTCCTCTCACAGAGATGCTATTCAATATGAGATTATTCAGGGACAATTGTCTGTTACCCTCAGCAATGGGGGAACGACGAAACTGAGTGATCCCGCCAAGCTGATCGGTTTTGAAGGGCAGCCAGAATCTCCTTCGGCTCTTTTGTTTAGGAACAACGGCTTGCACTTTGAAATCCAAATCGACAAAAGTCATCCTATAGGAAAAACGGATATGGCAGGCGTCAAAGATATCCTTATGGAAGCTGCACTGACCACCATTATGGACTGCGAGGACTCGGTGGCAGCGGTGGATGCGGTAGACAAAGTGGAAGTCTATAGAAACTGGCTTGGTTTGATGACAGGGAAATTGTCTGCAACATTGACCAAGGGTAACCAAACGATAGAGCGAAAGCTTAATCCGGACCGTACTTATAAGTCTCTTTCAGGTGAGGAATTGACTTTGCCCGGCCGCTCTCTTCTGTTTATTCGAAATGTTGGACACTTAATGACGATTAATGCCATCTTGGATCAAAATGGTCAGGAAATCCCAGAGGGGATTTTGGACGGTGTTGTCACTAGCCTGATTGCTAAGCACGATTTATTGAAAAACAGTAAGTTTGAGAATTCAAAGAAAGGCTCCGTCTATATCGTTAAACCGAAAATGCATGGGTCGGAAGAAGTGGCTTTTGCCAATGAATTATTCAACCGAGTCGAAGATCTCCTGGGCCTTGATCGCCATACGCTAAAAATAGGGGTCATGGACGAGGAGCGGCGCACATCTTTAAATCTGAAAGCTTGTATACGTCAAGTAAAGGATCGTATCGTGTTTATCAATACCGGGTTCCTGGATCGCACAGGAGATGAAATGCATACTTCTATGGAAGCCGGACCGATGATCCGGAAAAACGAGATGAAATCATCGACTTGGTTGCAATCCTATGAAAAATCCAACGTGAACGTCGGTTTGGCTTGCGGTCTCCAGGGGCGGGCCCAGATTGGCAAAGGGATGTGGGCTATGCCGGATCTCATGAAGGAAATGCTGAAGCAAAAGATCGGTCATCTGCAAGCTGGGGGAAATACGGCATGGGTGCCTTCCCCAACAGCAGCTACCCTGCACGCACTGCATTATCACCAGGTGAATGTTCGGGAAGTACAAAATCAATTAAAAGAAACCATTCGTGATCTACGAAATGATATTTTAGATATTCCCGTGGCGAAGGAGCCGAATTGGACATCAGAAGAAATTCAGCAGGAACTGGATAACAATGCCCAAGGTATACTTGGCTATGTCGTTCGCTGGGTAGAGCAGGGGATCGGATGTTCCAAGGTTCCGGATATTAACAATATTGGGCTGATGGAGGACCGTGCCACATTACGCATTTCCAGCCAGCATATGGCGAATTGGCTTCACCATGGAATATGCGCGGAAGAGCAGATTGTTGAAACGATGCAACGGATGGCCAAAGTCGTGGATGGGCAAAATGCGGGTGACCCTGCCTATCGTCCGATGGCGGAGGATTTTGACAACTCGGTGGCTTTCCAAGCGGCTTGCGAGCTTGTATTTAAAGGGTATGATCAACCAAGCGGTTACACTGAACCTATCTTGCATAGGAGACGGATAGAGTTTAAAGCGAAAATAGCCCAAAAAGCTTAGCTTTGTAGAATAAGTCACTCTGATGAGGAGTGGCTTATTTTTATTATATTGACAGGCAAGGCGTCAGCCAAGTTTTCTTGTGCTCTCGTGGGATTGCATTGAGAATAGAAAAGGAGGATAATTAATAGAAGTTTAAGCAGAGAACATGCTCGGCATACGGGAAGGCTTTACATAACGGGAGAAATTCCTGTTATTTCGAAAAAAGAGGGCGATTTGGATCAAATAGCAGGAGAAAATCCGACTATTTGCATAAATTTCGCCGAATTTCGTTGTTTTACTGAACTTAACAGGAGAAAGTCCTCTTATTTTACTCTTTTTCTTTTATAAAGTGAAATAGGCGGAAATTCTCCTGTTATCGCTGAACCCTCAGTACTAGGGGAGAGGCGTGATATGTTCCTGCAATCAATAAGGAGAAATGCCATGAATTCGGAGCTGGAAACAAAAACATTCATGCGAGTCCTCGTCGTGACTGCGGTAGAGGCCGAGAGGGATGCCGTCATGCGTGGACTACATGATGATCAAAGATTTGAAGTCTTAGTTGCCGGGGTAGGTCCGGTAGCGGCCGCCGCTAGTACAGCAAGGGTATTGGCTGTTAAGGAGTATGATCTGGTCGTGGCAGTCGGAATTGCCGGAGGGTTCAGCGAAAGAGCTCCAATGGGCTCTGTCGTGGTGGCTAGCGAAATTGTCGCAGCAGACCTGGGCGCGGAAACGCCGGAAGGGTTTAGAAGTTTGGACAAGCTAGGGTTTGGCTTTACCCGAATCCAAGCGGATCAGGGTCTTGGGATGAGGTTGACTCAAGCCTTGCGGGCTTCTGGACTTGAGGTAGCTCATCGGCCGGTTCTCACCGTCTCTACCGTAACGGGTACGGCGGAGACAGCGTCAGAATTGGCAGCAAGAGTGCCCGGGGCCGCTGCCGAAGCTATGGAGGGTTTTGGAGTGGCTGCTGCTGCTCAGGGAAGCGGAGTGCCCGTACTTGAACTTCGCGCTATTTCTAATCCGGTCGGTCCAAGGGATCGTGCCTCGTGGCGAATTGAAGAAGCCTTGCGTGCCTTAGAAACAGCAAGTACAGTCTTAACGGAGGTATTAAAATGAGAATAGCTTACTCTCCTTGTCCTAATGATACATTTGTTTTTCATGCTTGGGCCCATGAACTTATACCGGGTGCGCCTAAGCTTGATGTTACCTATGCCGATATTGATATTACGAATAGTTTAGCCACGCAGCCCAATGCACCGGATGTACTGAAGATTTCTTATGCAGCACTTCCATGGGTTTTATCAGAGTACGCTCTTCTTCCATGCGGAGGAGCTTTGGGCAGGGGATGCGGCCCCCTCGTATTGACGTCAAGTCTGGATCAATCGACTGATCCTTCCATTCTTTCCGGAAGGAGGGTGGCAGTACCGAGTGAGCGATCCACAGCCTATCTGCTGTTTCGCTTATGGGCAGCCCAACAGGTGCCTGGGAATGTTGGAGAAATTATCGTGCTGCCATTCCATGAGATCATGCCAGCTGTTCGCGATGGCTTGGTTGATGCGGGACTTGTTATTCATGAGGCTCGCTTCACTTATCCTTCGTATGGTTTAACTCTCTTAGCCGACCTAGGCAGCTGGTGGGAGAAGGACACTAGTCTGCCTATTCCATTGGGTGCGATAATTGCCCATCGGTCACTTGACCTTACCGCTATTGCGGGATGGATACGCGAGTCCGTAGAATACGCGTGGGCAAATCCCACAGCTTCTATGGAATATGTATTATCCCACGCCCAAGAACTGTCGCCAGAAGTCGCTCAAGCGCACATCGACCTTTATGTTAATGAGTTTACTTTAAATCTTGGTGAGAAGGGTTATGAAGCCATCACATCCTTACTGACTCGAGCAGCTCAAGAAGGTCTTGTCCCTATGGTGGATTTGGCATCGCTCCGGTAAAGAAAGGCTAACCTCCAAAAAGCAATCAACTTTTTGTGGTTAGCCTTTCTTGTTATCTCGATTAGTAAACATAATGTATATTATGTTTACTAATGTGGATATGGTTTCGGTGTGAACCAACTGATTCGCGCTTGGCACAAAAGACTACATCATAAGGATGGAGCCAAATCGATCTTGAAGGTTTGGCTTTTTGCGTTTAGGAAAAAGAAAAGCATGTTCTAAGAAAGGGTTTTATGTTACTTTAATAGGGAATGTAATCCTTTGAAGAGAGAAACCTGGAGGGAAGCTGCATGATGGAAAAGGAAATTGTCGTAAATTTAAAACAAGGCCTACATGCTAGGATTGCAACGCATTTTGTAAGAACATCAGCTTCATTTGGCAGTGAAATCAGCATCAAAAAAAATGCACAGACAGCTGATGCCAAAAGCATCATGGGGATCATGTCCATGACTGTATTAAAAGGCGATAAGGTTATAATTACGGCAACTGGAGAAGACGAAAAAGAAGCGATCATGGCCTTGGAGAAGTTCCTGCTCGGTGAGGAATAAGATCAAAGGCTTAATGGAACAAAAGCAAATACCAATGCGCTAACCAAGCATATCGGTATTTGCTTTTTTATTTTTCCATTGTTATTTTTCATTGAGAATATAGCGGATTGCCCTGCTCGAGATTCTCAGCTTGGAGCTTAATGATCGGCGATTTCCTCTTGTCTCTGCTAGCCCCTTTTGGATAATCCTTCGCCCTACTTCCGTTTCAATGTGCTTCAGTTTATTCATCAGTGCTTGAAATTCGATATTTTCAGCGGAAGGAAGCAGACGAACCAGATGATCCACAAACTTTTCGATTTCCTGATCCACTGAAGAATCGAGGGATGGGAGGGGAGGCGCGGAGACCTGGGAATCGTCCGAGCCTTTCCACAGGGTTTTAGGGAGATGCTCTGCACGGATGAGCTGGCAATCGTGAATGGCGATGGTCTGATTCAGAACATTAAGTAGTTGTCGAATGTTGCCTGACCATTCGCAGTTAGTTAAGATGTCTAAAGCATGGGGATGAATTTCATATGCTCCTTCATACTTTTTTAACAAGTACTGTTCACAAATGGTAGCGATGTCTTGCTTCCTTTCTCGCAGGGCCGGAAGCTGGAGCCTAACTCCATCCAACCGGTAGAGAAGATCTGAACGAAAACGTTGCTTTTCCACCTCTTCCTCCAATTTTCGGTTGGTTGCCGAGATAAAGCGTATATGGCCGATCAAGGTCTGTTCACTGCCGACTCTGCGAAATTCTCCTGTTTCTATGGCCCTCAGCAGCTTCACTTGGATGGAATGGGGGGCTTCTCCAATTTCGTCCAAGAACAAGGTCCCGTTATTAGCAAGCTCGAAATAACCCTTTCTCGTCTTGTCCGCACCAGTAAATGAGCCTTTTTCATGACCGAACAGCTCGCTTTCCAGGAGGGATTCAAGTACGGCTCCACAGTTTACTCCAACAAAGGGAAAGGATGAGCGAAGGCTTGACCCGTGGATAAAACGAGCCATCAGTTCTTTGCCGGTGCCGGTTTCCCCCTCAATTAAGATGCTAATGTTTTTCTTCGCGAGTTTGTGAGCAATATCCATCACGTTCTTCATGGGACTATGGGGAGAGTAGAAGATGCCATATCGGGCAGCCTCTGCAGATACCTCACACTTTGGCTGTTCAGGATGTTTTAAGATAGAATCGATAAGGCTCTCCAAGCTATCCAGGTCATCGAAAGGTTTTTCCAAATAATCTTTAGCTCCCATTTGCATGGCGGCGATGGCTGATTGGACCGCACTATATCCGGTCATCATGATGACTTCACAAGAGGGATGCCTTTGCTTGATTTTAGCGAGAAGATCCAATCCGTTGGCATCAGGAAGCTTGAGATCTACCAATGCGAGATGCAAAGGGGTTTGAGTGTTGGCGAGAATGTCGTTAACCTCTTTTGCGCTATTTGCTAAAGAGACCTGGCAAGGTTTATTCTCCAGCAGATAAGAAAAGAAAGATGTAATTTCTATTTCATCATCAACAACAAGTACGTTAGGTAATTCTATCATTTTCTTTCTTCTCCCCATCTTGGGGAACGGGAAGCAGGAGAATAAAGCGGCTGTATTCACCTTCCTGACTGTCCACTTGGATTTTTCCGCCATGCGACTCGGCGATGCCAAGGCTCACGGATAATCCTAAGCCCGTTCCTTTTTTATTATCTTTAGTGGTAAAAAAAGGTTGAAAGATTTTATCCATATTTTCGGAACGAATACCGCTCCCATTATCATAGACAGAAATGGATACATAAGTCTGTTCATTGGATTCCTTAAGATCTGTTTCGATGCTAATATATGGATTTTGCTTAGTCTGGACAGCGTCTCTTGCATTAAGGAGCAGATTAATAATAATTTGCTCGAGTTGATATCGGCTGCCCACGATCGAGGGAAGCGAGGAGGAGAAGCGAGTCTCTATTTCCATCCCTGCCACTTTTAATTGATAGGAAATCAAGTTGCAAACGTCATGAATGAGATCGTGGATGTCGAGTTGCTCAAAGCGATACTCGTCCTGCCTTGAGAAGGTTAAGAGATTTTGAATAATGTTTTTCGACCGTACACCGCACTGATAAATGTCTTCCATCATCCGCTTAGCCCTGTCGTTAGGGGGATCCCGAAGCAGAAGTTGTATGTTACCCAGAATAGCGGTGAGGGGACTATTTAACTCATGAGCCACTCCGGCTGCCATTTCTCCAATGGCGGCGAGTTTGGCCGATTGAATTAACTGGGCCTCGATTTTCACTTTCTCGCTAACATCCTTATATAGGACGATATTCTCTATAGCAATTCCTGCATATTCAGCGATTCCTTTAAAGAATTGGATATCCTCTTCAGAAAAAGGATGTTGGCTCAGGATGGAAAGGAAGCCGACCGCTTTGTCCGTGTGGCTTTGCAGGGCGACAGATGTCATGCGATAACAGGGGAATTCTTGGTTCAGCCAGTCATCCAATTCCAATAGGGAGAGCTTCATTCCCTCCCTCCAGGGGCGGTGAATGGACCGCGTACTGCCTTCTTCAGATCTGGCTTGAGAAACAAAGAAGGATAAGGAGGTTCGCTCTCTCAACGTCAAGATAAGGAAATCAAAGGATAGTAGCTGATGAAGCTGTATGGCAATGAAGCGATTGACCTCTTCCCAAGACATATTGACATGAATTCGGGAAAGCTGGTTCATGACTTCCAGCTGTTTGTTCTTTTTCTGTAATTCTTCAATGGTATCGCCGAGTTCGACATAGTAATTCTTTCTGGAAGATCGAATGCCGGTAAGCTTTTCAATCATCTCTAGTTTGTTATCCATAAGATCCCCCGCTAAAGGCTTGGCGAAAAAGTGTTTTCACATCGTTGACGCTCAGGTCTCGCGGATTCGTAATCATGCAAGCATCGTTTACGGCATTTAGGCTGAGTTGCTCGATTTGATCTTCATTTAGATCTATTGTGCTTAGAGCATTGGGAATACCAAGATCGTTCGCGAGCTCCTTAATGGCCTGAATGGAACGCTTGGCTGCTTGGTGGGTACCCAGTCCCTCAACCTGTTCTCCCAGGGCTTCAGCAATGTGCTTAAACTTATCGGGACAAGCTATGTAATTGTATTCCATGACAAACGGCAGAAGGGAGGCATTGGTTTCTCCATGGGGGATGTCGAGTAATCCTCCCAATTGGTGTGACATAGCATGAACTGCACCCAGTATGGCGTTGGAAAAGGCGATGCCTGCCTGCAGACTGGCCATAGCCATGGCTTCTTTCGCCTCTTGATTAAAACGGCTTGCCGTGGACGGTCTCAGATTTTTTGAAATTAGCCGTATGGCATTCAGCGAGTATCCCTCTGTAAGAGGGGTCGCAGCTAAAGATATGTAAGATTCAATTGCGTGCGTCAAAGCATCCATTCCTGTATTAGCGGTAAGCAAGGGATCCTTCGTCGTAAGTGTCTGCGGGTCCACAATCGCAATATCGGGAATCAGGGATTTGGAGATAATGGTCATCTTAAGCTTGCGGCTGGAATCTGTAATGATGGAGAATTGCGAAACTTCCGATCCCGAACCGGCTGTTGTCGGCAGAACAACCATCGGAGGCAGGGGACGGGAAATCTTATCTACTCCCTCGTAGGCATGGATGGTGCCTTCATTTGTGGACAGGAGAGCGACGGCTTTTGCCGCATCAAGGGTACTCCCGCCGCCGATCCCGACAACCGCATCACACCCGCTGGCTCGATATTCTCTCAAGCCTCTTTCTATTTCGAAGTCTTTGGGATTTTTCGTCACATCTAACCACGCATGACAATCCAGTTTACTCCCCTGCATATATTCTATGGCTTTTTCGACCCAACCGGCTTGGGTTACGCCGTAATCGCTTACCACAAATACCCGTTTAGCGCCCAAACGTGAAAGGCTTTCTCCAATTTGACTTAAGGAACCGTTTCCAAAAATAATTTCAGGGGTAATAAATTTGGAGATACGCATTCAATCCCACCTTAGGATATTTTTCATTTATTTTAACTGATATTCTTGCTGAAAAGAATACAATTTTGTCAGATGTTAAATTATAGACAAAATTTTGTCACTTGACTCTAGTAAATAGAAAAATCACCTTGTTTTAGGTGAGCTGACCTGAGCAAGGTGATTTTCTTTTCGTCACACTGAAATATTTCTTTCAAAATAGAACTCATACTGCCCGTTTCCCATGATGCTCCATCCAAAGGAAAAGCCAGTCATATGGTATTCGACCAAATTGGGCTTAACGATGATTTCGCATTGTCTAGTTTCTTTCCCGCTTTGATATTGCTTCCGCTCTTCAAAAACTCTTTGCAGGAGGTGGGTAATGACGGCCGTTTCATTCCAGTCTGGCTTGTCCCCAAGCAGTTTGGCAACAACATGGAGATTGTCCTTAAACTCTTTCATTCCTATCTCAAATGACTCTGCACGCCCAGTAATGATCATTCCAGCTCTCCTCCGATTTCTTTAACCTAAAAATTCTATACTATTAACTATAGCTCATGAAAATTTTCCTAATATGTTCAAGATATTATCTTTTTATGACCGTTTTATGGTTTATATAGAAAGAGGCTATCTTCAAAAGTTCGGTTTGACCGACTTTAGAGGATAGCCTCGGTTGTGTTTGTCTCCCAAAACTGCCAATCCTACCAGGCAGTCAAGGGACAGACTCTATAAAATCATTTTTTCAAAACTTTAATTTCATCCTGAAGATGATCGATTTCAATATGTTTTACATCTTCTTCTTCGATCACTAGATCTGCAATGCCATCTTCGATATATTGCTGGATCACGCGGCGCAATGGACGGGCTCCGAAGGAAGGGTCATAGCCTAGTTCAGCCAATTTCGCTTTAACTGAATCGGAAATCGTTACTTCCATGCCCTGTTCCTCTAATGTGCTGATTACGTCCTGCAGCAATAAATCAACAATTTGGCAAAGATCCTCTTTCTCTAAGTGGCTAAATGGAATCACCGCATCAAACCGATTAAGGAATTCAGGCTTGAAATGGGAAGTGAGAGAGCTGATCACGGTCGTAGGCTGAGAAGACTCGGCTCCAAATCCTACTTTTATCTTCTTTTCTGCGGCTCCAGCGTTACTTGTGGCGATAATCACCGTGTCCTTAAAGTTAACGGTCCGACCGTGGCTATCGGTCAAACGGCCATCTTCAAGGATTTGCAGGAATAAATTGAGAACGTCTGGATGTGCTTTCTCTATTTCATCCAGAAGGATTAGACTGTAAGGATTTCTTCGAACTTTTTCCGTCAGTTGTCCCGCTTCCTCATGACCAACGTATCCTGGCGGTGAACCGATCAATTTGGAAGTGGAGTGTTTTTCCATAAACTCACTCATATCCAAACGAATCATGGAATCTCTCGTTCCGAATAACTCCTCTGACAGTACCTTCGTTAATTCTGTTTTCCCGACTCCTGTCGGGCCGATAAAGAGGAAGGAGGCGGTAGGTCTGTTTTTCGGTTTCAATCCCGCGCGGCTGCGGCGGATCGCTTTGGCTACCTGGCTTACAGCATGCGGCTGACCGATGACCTTATTCTCTAAATGTTCAGCAAGATTTTTCATTTTCGCTTGCTCATCACGTTGCAGCTTTCTCACAGGTATACCTGTTTTACGCTCAATGATTTCTTGAATATCTTCCACTGTCACAAGGGGATGTTCTTCCTGGCGATCTAATTGCTCCATTTGTTGAAGAAGCTGGGCTTCTTCATCGCGCAGCTTGGCCGCGCGTTCATAGTCTTCTTTTTCGGTAGCTTCTTTTTTCTCCACGTGGAGCTGCTCAAGCCGCGCTTGCCATTCTTCTTTCCTCTGTCCGGAGGTAGAGCGCAGATTTAGCTTAGAACCAGCTTCGTCCAAGAGATCAATCGCTTTGTCCGGCAGATATCGATCTTGAATATATCGCTGGGATAATTCTACACATGCGGCAATGACTTCATCCGAATACGTGACATGGTGATAGGATTCATATTTGGGGCGAATCCCCTTTAGTATATGGATAGCTTCCTCTGCTGTCGGCTCTTTGACAATGACAGGCTGGAACCGGCGTTCTAAGGCGGCATCTTTTTCAATCTTGCGATATTCTTTCAATGTTGTAGCTCCAACGATTTGCAATTCTCCGCGAGCTAGTGCAGGCTTTAGGATATTGCCGGCATCCATTGAGCCTTCGGCAGATCCTGCACCTACCAGAAGATGAACTTCATCCACGAATAGGATGACGTTCTTTCGATTTTGCAATTCACTGATGATTTGCTTCATTTTTTCTTCAAATTGACCGCGAATGCCTGTTCCGGCCACAAGAGAGGAGACATCCAGGGTATATACAATTTTATTGAGAAGTTTTGATGGAACTTTTCCTTCGGTTATTCTTAAGGCTAATCCCTCTGCTATAGCTGTTTTACCTACGCCTGGTTCGCCGATTAAAACCGGGTTGTTTTTATTTCGGCGATTCAGGATTTCAATGACGCGATCGATTTCTTGATCACGTCCAATGACAGGGTCAATAAGTCCTGCTTTGGCGGCATCGGTTAGATTTCGTCCTACTTCATTCAAGATTCCGCTTTGCCCGGATGCGTAGGGTTGTGATTTATCCTTTGCCATGGATGGATCCATTGATAATTTACCCAAACCTTTAAAGAATTCGTCGAATCCGGGAAATTGAGTAAAAGAGTTAGAGAAACCTCCAGTTTTTAGCCCTGCTTTTGTATAGCAATCATAGCAGAGGTAAAATTTTTGAACTTTATCTTGTCGTCTGATATTCATAAAGATCTCAGCCTTGTTTTGATGGCAACCTTGGCAATGCATGTGCCTTACCTCCTTTATATGAATTCAACAATATATATAAACTAAAGAGCGTTATGGTTTGATATAAGCTATTGTAGGTTAGAAGGATTTGACCTTCTTTGACCTATCGCTATCTTGATTATAGTTTGACCTTCTTTGACGTTCAATAGTAAAATATTGCTAACAGGAAAGCTGAATGGTTTAACTTTAGGAAGGGGAGAGGGATTTGAGCTTAAGAAGAGCTGTATTGATGCTCACGGTACTGGTTCTGACTGCTTGTACGAACCAATCGATAGAGCGTGAATCCAAAGGAGGAATTCCGTATACAGTTGAGACGCTGGCTGAAGGGCTGGATGTACCCTGGGAGATGGATATAGCGGCTGATGGGCGAATCTTTTTCACGGAACGGCCTGGTTCTATTCGGGTGATTGTAAACGAGGAAGTTCTTCCCGAGCCAGTGATCCGATTTGATGCTCCTTTTCACAGTGAAGGGGAGGGAGGGCTTCTTGGGTTGGCACTCGACCCTCAATTCGAGGAAAATCATTACTTATACGTGTACCATACCTATGAGAAGGATGGTGAAATTCTTAATCGCGTGCTTCGATTGAAGGAGCAAGATAATCGGGCAACGGTTGACCGGGTTTTGCTGGATGGCCTGGCCGGTGAAAGAAATCATAACGGAGGGCGAATTAAAATTGGGCCGGACGGGTATTTATACATTACTGTCGGGGACCGATATGAGCCGGAACTGGCTCAGCAAGAGCAAAGCTTAGGAGGGAAGATTCTCCGTATCGGATTGGATGGTACGATTCCTTACGATAATCCGTTTCCAGGTTCGCCAGTATACAGCTATGGACATCGGAACCCGCAAGGATTGGCCTGGCATCCCGAAACAAGCCAGCTTTATGCTTCGGAGCACGGTCAATCGGCACATGATGAGATCAATGTGATAGAGCCTGGAGCAAATTACGGCTGGCCCTTGATTGAGGGGGATGAGACGCTGGAATCACGACCCGAGCTGAAGAAGCCATTGCTCCATAGCGGGGATGAAACATGGGCGCCTTCAGGAATGACATTCGTTTCGAACGGACCATGGAAAGGTCAAATGCTTGTTGCTAATTTGCGAGGGAGCCAGGTGTTGAAACTTACGCTCGGTTATAATGATGGCACAGGTGTTACCCATGTCGATTATTTATTTCCGGAATGGGGAAGAATCCGCAACGTATATGAAGGGTCAGATGGTTCATTGTATATTATGACCAACAATCAAGACGGACGGGGGAGGCCCAATCCAGGCGATGATAAGTTGCTTAGGCTGAAACCGAAAGAATAATAAAAAATTTTCATGAAGCTGAAACCTCTATACGCTAGCCACGTATAAGGAGTAAGTACAGTCTGATTTTCATTGGGATATCAGATCCATCATTTTTATAGGAGCGATGAAAAAGATGTTTAAGAAATTTATGGCTAAAATGGGTATTGGATCAGCTAAGGTGGATTTGGTATTAGACAAGCGTGATTATGATCTAGGTGAACTTGTTCAAGGACAATTTCGGATTGAAGGGGGCAGCGTCGAGCAGAAGATTAATAAATTGGATGTCGATCTTGTCCTTAGAATGTATGTAAAGGGGAAGGAGTACTCCCATTTGGTCAGCTCCATTCCTGTCACATCCGGTTTTATTATTCAAGCAGGGGAACGAAAAGAGCTTCCTTTTACATATGAGTTACCTTATACCTTACCTCTTTCTAGAGGCGGAGTAACCTACAGTTTCCAAACACGCTTAGACATCGCTGCTGGCGTTGATAACTTGGACCAGGATGTCATTCAGGTTCATGCCCCGAAAAAGTTTAATCAGTTGATTGAAGCTTTTGGGACGCTCGGTTTTCGAGAAAAGATGGATTCCGGAAAGTTTAACGGCTATACTCAAGAGTTTGAGCTTTTTCCTACGACTTTTTTCAAGGACCAGCTGAGTGAAGCTGAGTTTGAAGCAGCCATTGATGCCCATGGGATTCGCATTCTCTTGGAATTAGATCTGCTGCCCTCAAGGTTTGGCTTGGGTGAAAAAGAAATCAAGCGCGAAGTGTATTTTTCGAATGAGCAATTAAACGATGCGGAAGCCCTTTCCCATCTCCTTCGAAATGTTATGGAAGAAATGATCAATAATCCTGCTCAGTATTCCGCATCTCGCTACGCAAGCAGTCATACCGGTTATGGTCATCGTCATGGCGGGGGCTTAGCGGGAGCGATGGGTGGATTTGCTGCTGGGATGCTTGGAGGAATGCTCTTAAGTGATTTATTAGGCGGTGCTGAAGAGGAAATGGAAGGTGCCATGGGAGAGGGAGAAAGCGAAGAGGACGGAGGTTTCGACTTCTTCGGGGGCGACGATGAATTTTAGTTTTTAAAGGAAGGATTAGGAAGGCTATTGGAACAGTCCAATAGCCTTTTATCTCTGGAATTTATGAAACGGATACCATTTCATCAACTTTTCATCAAAGGATGATATGATAGATGGGTGAATTCCCTTTTCTTCAGATAGAGAGGAGCAAGATATGAAAAAATATTTAGTTCAATGGATTACGATCTTGTCAAGTTTATCCTTTTTACTATTATTATTTGGATTCGGGTGGACCATCCAAAGTCAATTTTTCGGATCGGTAACGGCAACGGCAGCGAAAACAACGGAGGCAACCTCGACGGATACGATATCTGAAGGGATGACGATTATCGCACTAGGAGACTCGCTTACAAGAGGGACCGGTGATTCGAACGGGAAAGGCTATGTCGGCTACCTTGTCGATCGTTTAAAAGAACAGTCGAGTGAGGAAATAACCCTTCGCAACTTGGGAGTAAAAGGATACAGGTCTGATCAGCTTTTGAATCAGGTAAAGCAGAGTGAGATTAAGCGACAAATTCAAGATGCCGACATTATTCTCATGACAATGGGAGGCAATGATTTGTTTCAAAGCGGACAAACGTTGATCGACTTAGACCCTCAGAAGATTGATCAACTAAGAGAAGAATATCTCCTCAATATGCAGCAGATTATGGGAGAAATCAGATCCGTGAACAAGGAAGCTGCGATTTACTATGTTGGCTTGTATAACCCGTTTATCAATTTAGCTGATGCAGAAATAACCACACAAGCGGTTCGACAATGGAATCATGAAACGAGTGAACTCTTGGACAAAGATCATCAAGCGGTTTTTGTTCCAACGTATGATTTGTTCCAAATCAATGTGGACCAATATTTGTTTTCGGATAAATTTCATCCCAATACAGAAGGTTATCAGTTGATAGCGGAACGTGTGGCGGGATTGATTAAATAGTAGGAGAGAGAGCAGATGAGCGAAATTACGCTTTCGGTAAAAGGACTGCGAAAGGTGATCGGGGAAAAGGAGATCATCAAAGGGTTAGATTTTGATTTGAAAAAAGGGGAGGTTTTCGGATTCCTTGGTCCGAATGGTGCAGGGAAAACGACGACCATTCGTATGTTAGTAAGTTTGATTAAGCCCACTTCAGGATCAATCGAAATCTGCGGTTACAAAGTTGAAACCCAATTCATAGAGGCTATGAGCCAATTAGGCTGTATCGTGGAAAATCCGGAGCTGTATCCGTATTTAACCGGTTGGGAAAACCTCGAGCATTTTGCGAGAATGCTTCCTAAAGCGGACAAAGAGCATATGAAAGCTGTGGTGAAATTGGTTCGATTGCACGAAAGAATCCATGATCCGGTTAAAACTTATTCTTTAGGAATGAGACAGCGGCTTGGCATTGCCCAGGCCCTGTTGGGGAAGCCCAAAGTGTTGATTTTAGATGAGCCGACGAATGGATTGGATCCAGCAGGAATACGAGAAATGCGGAGCTTTATTCGTTTTCTTGCTGAAGAAGAGGGATTGAGTGTTTTGGTATCCAGCCATTTGCTGAGTGAGATACAGCTGATGTGCGATCGGGTAGCTATTATATCCAAAGGCGAGATCATAAAAGTGGATACAGTGGATTCTCTTCTTTCTCTGCAAGAACGGCTGATATGGAGAGTTACGCCTGTAGTGGAAGCGAAAAGAATCCTTGAGGGGTGGACACCCGTTACGGTCGGTAGAGATGGTACGCTGATTACCATGTATAACGAACAGGATGCGGCTGCGTGGAATCGGGGATTGGTGGAGCAAGGCATCGATGTGAAAGAAATGCAAAGGAAGCTTCCGGCACTGGAGGATCTATTCCTTGAATTGACAGGAGGCGAAACCGTTGATTAACCTGGTTCAAAATGAAATGCTGAAGTTAGTTCGCAAGAAAAAACTCGTGGTGGTAGCCCTCATCATGGGGATCCTGATCAGTCTGTTTACGTATGCCCAATTTAAAGAGGCAGCTAGAACGCTGGAGAGATTAGGAGATGTTGATTGGCGGACAACCTTGCAGCAGCAAATTATTGACACGCAAAATCGTTTAACCAGCAGCAGAATATCAGATGAATGGAAAAGTCAACTGCAGCTTCGGATTCAGCAGCAGCAGTATTATTTGGATTATAACGTGAATCCCATGGAACCTGGCGCTCCGACATTTATGCGAGAGTTCGCGGAGAATTCCATTGACCTCTTCCTGCCTTTAATGGTGATGGTCATTGCTGCCGATTTGGTATCGTCTGAACGCAGTGCGGGAACGGTTAAGCTCCTTCTCACCAGGCCGGTCAAGCGGTGGAAGATACTGATGAGCAAGTATATAACGCTTGTTTTATCTATTTCCTTTATAATCGTGCTGTTTGGTTTTTTGTCTTACATCATTTCGGGTTTAGTTTTTGGCTACCAAGGCTGGAGCGCACCTGTTCTTACAGGCTTTTCAGTTGAAGCGGGAGAATTGATTACTTCAGGTGTACAGTTAATTCCGCAGTGGCAGTATCTTCTCATGGAATTTGGCTTAGTGTGGTTCGTTTCCTTGATCGTAGGTACACTTGCCTTTATGCTCTCGGTTTTAATGAGGAGTACGGCTGCCGGAATGGGCGTGATGCTTGCAGCGCTGATTGCCGGCATGATCCTAAGCAACATGGTTTCTTCCTGGGAATCGGCAAAATATTTGTTCATGATCAACCTAAAGCTGACGGATTATCTTACGGGGGGCGCACCGCCTATTGATGGGATGTCCTTGGGTTTTTCACTCGCGGTATTGGCCATTTGGGGGCTTGCCGCACTAGCGATTTCCTTTACTGTCTTTACCAAGCAGGATGTGTACTAATAAAAAGAGGGGTGTTCCAGTTTTCTGGGACACCCCTTTTCTATGCTGCTGTGTCAGCCTACTAATGACTCTTTTTTGTTCCTTTCCGGTTCCTTTGTTTCCAGAGTAGCCCCTGAGAAAAAGGCCTCGGCAAATTCAATGAATTTTAGACAGTTATCAGGTAAGTTTTTATTTTTATTCCATGCCAGGCCAATGTCAATTTTAAAAGGTTTTGCAAAAGGAATTCCAACGATATCTGAACGCTTGGCGACGATTAATTTCATGAATAGGGAAATGCCCAGTCCATTCGAGACTAGTTCCTTTGCCGTGCTGACTTCATGAGATTCAAAAATGATCTCTGGAGTAAAGCCATGTCTTTTGCATTCATCGAAGGTAATTTTTCGATGGATGAAGTCTTCGGTTAAAACCACAAATTTTTCATGTTTTAATTGACTAAAGCAGGCTGCTTTTTCATTTGCTAACGGATGAGTGGGAGTCATGCAAACCATGATTTCCTCTTCCATGAGCGGAACAGTGGCTAACAGATCAGATTGTTTCGGCAAAATAATGAGGCCGAGATCCAGATCGCCGTTTTCTAATAGCTCGCACGTTGTGACAGATCCTTTTTCAACGACCTCTAAATCTATATGGGGAAAGAGTTTTTTAAACTCCATGTAAACATTGGGGAAAATGCGAGAGCCAATCATCGGGGGTTGCTGCTTTTCTTAATTTCTTCGATTGAGGTTTGGATATCTGTCAGAATGGACTCCACGCGCTTGAAGAATATTCCTCCTTGATCGGTAAGAGCAACGCTCTTTGTATTGCGAATCAATAGCTTTACCCCCAGTTCGGCCTCGAGCTGGTTTATCGCATTGGTGACTGTTGGTTGAGAAACGTGTAAAGCTTTTGCGGCATGAGTGAAGTTCTTATGCTTGCACACCTGAATAAAGTATTCAAGATGTCTGAGTTCCACGATAATCAGCTCCTGTTGTAGATCTTGTTAGGATTATTTTATCATATAGCTTATCTTTAACCTTGTGAAAAAAAGAACAATGTGTGAATCCCGATGGACCTGTTTTATCTAAAAACAAGGTTAACATCGCTTACAATCTTTTATCCATAGCTAGCCATTCTAGACTAATAGATATAAAGTATTTCTGCTTCAAGTGAAAACATGTGGAAATATTCACATAGGAAACAGGAGGTGATCATACAGGGGATACAGGAAGTGGACAAGTGATGATCTTCACAACGGAGGCGAGCCTAGAGGATTATGATGGATTACAGCAAGTCGAGTATAGAACGAGATTTGCCAAACTGATGATAAGAGGTGTATACCATGGTTGCTAAACCTAAACCCAAAACTAAAGATGTCTCTTTCAAGGGATCGGCTAACGATCATAAGAAAAAATCAAAGAGTGAATCTGAAGTTAAACTTCTTCCTTTGCTGCTCACCCTTGCTGTTGGAATGATCATTTGGTTTATCCCTTCCCCTGAAGGATTAGATCCGAAAGCTTGGCATCTATTCGCCATCTTTGTAGCCACGATTATCGGTTTTATTACAAAGCCTCTGCCGATGGGAGCTGTTGCTATCATCGCCATGATGGCCACCGCGCTGACCGGAACGCTTTCCACATCCGATACGCTAAGCGGATTTGGAAATAGCACCATTTGGCTCATCGTTATTGCTTTCTTTATCTCCCGCGGATTCATTAAAACAGGACTAGGAGCTAGAATCTCCTATATGTTCGTGAAGCGCTTTGGAAAGAAAACGCTAGGGTTGTCTTATTCCTTATTAATCAGTGACTTGCTGCTAGCTCCGGCGATTCCAAGCAACACAGCGCGTGCCGGGGGAATTATTTTCCCTATCATCCGTTCTTTAGCCGAGACCTATGGTTCTAGAGCAGATGACGGTACTGAGCGCAAGGTTGGCTCCTTCTTGATGAAAACCGCTTTTCAAGGGAACCTGATTACTTCTGCAATGTTCATGACTGCCATGGCAGCCAACCCGCTTATTGCGACTTTAGCCAGTGACGTCGCAGGGATCAATATTACCTGGACAGGATGGGCATGGGCGGCGATTGTTCCGGGCTTAGTTAGCTTAATTGTGATCCCGTATTTCTTATTCAAGGTGTATCCGCCAGAAATTAAAGAAACACCGGGTGCGG
Source organism: Ammoniphilus soli (assembly GCF_040813775.1). Classification (NCBI taxonomy): domain Bacteria; kingdom Bacillati; phylum Bacillota; class Bacilli; order Caryophanales; family Paenibacillaceae; genus Ammoniphilus; species Ammoniphilus soli. The sequence continues at coordinate 328,861 of NZ_JBEGDL010000003.1, read as the reverse complement.
CAAAGATGGCGGAAGAGAAGCTGAAAGAAATGGGTCCAATGAAGAAAGCAGAATTCTATATGTTGGGTGTGTTTTTCTTAATTCTAAGCTTGTGGATTTTTGGCGATAAATTGGCAATTGACGCGACTACCACCGCCTTCATTGGTTTATCTGTTCTTTTCCTATCCCAGGTCTTGACTTGGGATGATGTCAAGAAGGAACAAGGGGCTTGGGATACGCTCGTATGGTTTGCTGCCCTAGTCATGATGGCGACATTCTTAAACAAGCTGGGCATGGTTCCTTGGTTCAGTGAAACCATGAAAGGCTCTGTCAGCGGTATGTCCTGGATTGCTGCTCTTGCTATTCTTGCTCTAGTTTATTACTACACTCACTATTTCTTTGCCAGCTCGACCGCCCATATTAGTGCCATGTATGCAGCGTTCTTGGCGGTCATGATAGCTGCAGGAGCTCCTGCCATGCTTGCTGCTCTGTTGCTTGCTTTCTTTAGTAACCTGTTCGGTGCAACCACTCATTACGGTTCGGGTCCAGCCCTTGTATTCTTCGGAGCCGGATATGTAACGCAAAACAAATGGTGGTCGCTGGGCTTTGGTGGAAAGTGATCGGACTTTGGTAGGATATAACATTCCTTAAGGGGGGAATCCCATGCTTCAATACGATATTGTCATTGTCGGAGCAGGCGGGGCAGGAATGATGGCTGCCCTGAATGCCAGCAAGGAAAAAGATGTGAAAGTTGCAGTAATCAGTAAAATCTACCCGACTCGCTCCCATACGGGAGCGGCTCAGGGAGGGATTAATGCAGCAATGAAAAGTCGGGACTCCACTGATTCTACGGGAAAAGCATTTTCGGGATACAGTCAAGGGGAGCGACTTTTTGGCCGACCAGGACGCGGTAGAATTTTTCACGACTAATATGCCTGAAATCATTAAAGAGCTCGATTATATTGGAGTCCCTTTTTCCAGAGATGAAAACGGAAATGTTGCTCAGCGTCCGTTTGGCGGGGCGTCTAGCCCGAGAACCTGTTATTCGGCGGATAAAACAGGACACGTCATTCTTCATGCCCTATTTGAACAATGTTTAAAGAATGATGTGGAATTTTTAGATGAATGGTTTTTGTTATCCTTAGCCGTAGAGCAAGGGAAGCTAGAGGGGCTTGTAGCGATGGATATACGAAGCGGCGAGATTCATTCGATTCAAGCCAAGGCCGTTGTCATTGCCACAGGAGGCTTTGGCCGGATTTATTGGAGCCGCACCACGAATGCGATCAATATGACGGGAGACGGGACAGCTGCTTGCTTTGAAGTAGGTATTCCCCTGAAGGATCCAGAGTTCGTACAGTTCCATCCTACAGGGTTAGCTTCTACTAGAGTTCTGTTATCCGAGGCCTGCCGCGGGGAAGGAGGATACTTATTGAATAAGGATGGGGAACGGTTCATGCAGCGATACGCCCCCGAAAAAATGGAACTCGGACCCCGCGATTTGGTTTCTCGCTCCATTGAAACAGAAATTAAGGAAGGCCGGGGATTTGGAGAAGGTATGGGATCTTATGTGCTCATGGATTTACGGCATCTGGGCGAAAAGAAAATTATGGAGCGACTGCCTCAGGTGAGAGAATTGGCGCTCGAATTTGAAGGGGTAGATCTGGTGAAAGAGCCCGTTCCCATTCGTCCAAGCTGTCATTATATGATGGGAGGAATCCACGTTACAGATTTTAAAACATGCAGTACGCCCATCGAAGGAATCCACGCAGCTGGTGAATGTTCTAGTGTTTCGATCCATGGGGCTAATCGTTTGGGAGGAAATTCAGTAGCGGACGTTGTTTTATTTGGAAAATATGCCGGACTTGGAGCACGGGAAACTTCCAAAAACCGCACATTTGGTTCTACGAAGAAGATAGAGGCGGAGGCAGAGAAGTGGAAGGGCATCTTTGAAACGATGCGGAAAAAAAATACAGGGAAAAGCATCTTTGAAATCCGCAACCGGATGGCCGAGACCATGTGGTACAACGTAGGCATATTCCGTACGGAAAGTGACATGGAAATCGCCTTAAATACAATTGACGAATTGCTTGAAGAGTATAAGGATACGTATATTGGGGATGCTTCCGTTCGCTATAATATGGCCTTTATCAACTATGTTGAGGTAGGAAATCTCTTGAAATTGGCGAAGGCGGTTGTCATAGGAGCACTTGATCGAAAAGAGAGCCGAGGTTCTCATTCGCGAGGGGATTACCCTCAGCGCAATGATCGGAAATTTCTGAACCATACGCTAATTTACCTAGATGGAGAGCAATTCAGACTGGAATATCTTCCTGTTCGCATCACCAAGTATCAACCGGAGGAGAGGAAGTACTAATGAGAAAGATCACCTATACCATTAAACGCTTTGACGGGAAAAAACAGTGGCTTCAGCGATATGAACTGCCTTATGAAAAGGGAAAAACCTTGCTTTGGGCGTTGACCAAGATCCGGGAGGAACAGGATCCGACCTTAAATTTTACCTCGGCTTGCCGCCATGCCATTTGCGGCAGCTGTGCGATCAAGGTAAATGGAAACTCATTTCTGACATGTAAGACTGCATTGGATGAAATCCTTGATACCTTCAAGACGGATGACTTGAACTTTGAGCCAATGAGAAATTTCGAGGTCGTAAGAGATTTAGTTGTGGATTGGAAGCCGAAATTAGAGAAGATGAAAGTGGTCAAGCCATGGATTATTCCGAAGGAGACCGGAAGCCCATCGGCTGGATTTAAACAGTCGGAAGAAGAATTCCAGAAGATATCTTCCCCTACAGACTGCATTTTGTGCGGGGTTTGCGCCTCTGAATGTACCCAGTTATCCGTTAATCAAGAAGGTTATCTCGAACCTTTTATTCTCAACCGAGCCTATCGCTTTGCAGTAGATTCAAGGGATGGTTCTCCCGAGGAGCATATTCGTCCGGTACTAGAAAATGATCTATGGAAATGCGTTCACTGTATGCAATGCGTATCCCAATGTCCAAAGGGGATTGATTTGTCGGCTGAGGTCGCTTATTTAAGACAGACAACGATGAAAATGGGAGAGACCAAGAATTTGGGGGCCCGCCACGCCTATGCGTTCCATGATGATGTCAAGAACAAAGGCCGTTTGAATGAAATGACGCTCCCGATGAAAACGGAAGGCGTAGTAAAAACAGCCATGAAGCGTGTTCCTTTTGCTTTAAGAATGATCACAAAAGGAAAAATCAATCCGCTGCATATGCCGAAGGAAATTGAAGGCATTCAAGGGGTAAGACGAATTTATGAGTATGCAAAAGGGGTGGACAATCAATGAGATACGGATTTTTCCCTGGTTGTACCTTAGAATCGGCGGCTGAAGAGCTGATGATCTCCACAAAAAAAGTTGCTTCAGCCCTTGGAATTGAGCTAATCGAGCTGGAAGGGTGGACCTGCTGCGGGGCGAGTTATATTCAAGATGTGGATGACTTTCTAGGTGTGGCAGTGAATGCCAGAAACATCGCTTTAGGAGAAAAACTTGATGTTCCCATCCTTACGGTGTGCAATACGTGTACCTTAATGCTCCGGACGGCGAAGGATCGGCTGGATCATGATGAAGAACTAAAAGACAAAGTGAACGAAGGGCTGCACCAGGCCCATTTGGAATATGCCGGAACAAGTGAAATTACTCATCTATTATGGGCATTGATCAAAGATTACGGTTTAGAGAATCTGCGGAAAAAAGTGAAGAGACCATTGACCGGATTGAAAGTGGCGAATTTCTACGGGTGCCATATTGTCCGCCCGCCTAAAATTATGGGTTTCGAGAATCATATGAATCCTCAGTCCATGGAAATGGTGGCCGAGGTTTTGGGAGCGGAAAGCGTGGATTTTGACCAAAGGCTTGCTTGCTGCGGATTCCATGCTGTATTCCCGGCGGAAAAAGAAGTCATGGGAATGACTAGAATGAATTGCTTGTCTCCGAAAGCAGCTGGAGCGGATTGTCTCGTGACACCTTGCCCGCTATGCCAAATGCAATTGGACATGTACCAGCCTGATGCCCAGAAGGGATGCGATGAGAATATTATGATGCCGATCCTGCATTTGCCGCAAATGATTGGCTTGGCTTTGGGATTTGAGCCTGAAGAGCTGGCGATAAACCGTCACATTGTGGATGCCATTCCTGCCTTGAAAAAGACACTAGCACTCGTCTAACGGAATAAGGAAGGAGAGTTTCCAAGTGAAGTTTAAGTACCGTAAATATCAAAAGCGGGCCAAATTAGTAGGGTTGGCGGGAGGGGACGTGCTATGAATGCTTAATAAGCAGGACGAGTGGATTCATGATGTGTATGTGGAGAGCGATATTCATCATGGAATGATTTATTCCGTTCAAAAATCCTTCCATCCGAAGTCCACTTCGATAACAGGCTATTTTATGGATCAGGATACAGAAAAATGGATCAAGGTGATGAATGGAACAGCAAAAACTGCGTATTCCGTCAATGATGGGCGTGCACAAGGGTGGATGGAAAGCTTAGAAGCGCTATTAAAGCAAGAATTATCATCTCCTTCCCCTCCATAAGAAAAAGCCCTTGCCTATGCAAGAGCTTTTTTTCTTTACATTGTTATTATGGTGTAACTTCGGATTTTTCAGCTTTTTGTCTGTAATAGGTCACTAGTTTTACAGTTGGGAGGGTTTGAACTCGACTTTTTTCTTCTTCTTTGATTCTTTGTACTTGCTCCCAGAGTTTTAGATAATCCTTATAGAGATCCTGCAATTGTTCGTCCAAATCCGGAAAATACGATTGAAAAGATAAAGAATTCATGAGAGTGTATGCCTCCTTTAAGTAGTGTGGGGAACAGCTTCAAGCATGGTCCCGTTTTTAGCATAGTTGATGTGCCAAGAAAAGGCTTTTTCTAAGACGTGAGGAGTTTGTCCTCCTTGTTTTAAGGCCTCTTGATAATATTCGTGAAGCTGAGCGCGATAGCTAGGGTGGGCGCAATTGTCAATAATAAGGGGAACCCGTTCTTTTGGGGCCAATCCCCGCAGATCTGCATAGCCTTGTTCCGTAATAATGACATCAACGTCATGCTCTGTATGGTCGATATGAGAGACGAACGGAACGATACTAGAGATTTTTCCATCTTTTGCAATGGACTTCGTTACAAAAATGCCTAGTCGGGCGTTACGAGCGAAATCGCCAGATCCGCCTATACCGTTCATCATATGCGTACCCATTACATGGGTAGAATTGATATTTCCATAAATGTCGACCTCTAAGGCCGTGTTAATAGAAATGAGACCTAACCGCCGAACAATTTCCGGATGGTTTGACATTTCTTGCGGGCGAAGCATTAATCGGTCACGGTATCGCTCAAAATGAGAAAACACTTCGTTCATTTTGGCAGCAGAGAGCGTAATCGAACGACAAGAAGCAAATTGTATTTTACCGGCATCCAGCAAATCAAACACAGCATGCAGCTTCAGCCATGATTTTGTCAATATCGGAACCAAGGGAAGCCCCCGTATAGACGTTCACCTTTAGGGGATCCTGCTTAGCCCGTTCAAAAGGAACCGCTTTGGCATCCCCGGATCGCGTAAATCCACTTAAGCCAAGGGTCATACCATCTTGAATCCAAGAAGCCACCACATCAGCTGAGACTATGCGATCATGCAATCGAGAATCTCGAATACGGTTTAGTATGGTTTTCTCCAGTTCCATTTCCAATCGCCTCTTTTTTTCTTTTGCTATTATTTTATCAATTCCAAAAGAAAGTGCATTGGTTTTGGGATAATCTAGCTAATATCAGGCTGAACCAGCATAGATTCGACAAAAACCAGCATAGTTCAACTAGAAGGAAAGCATCTTTCTAAAGTAACTGGCATATCCTTGGCTCACTGGAATCTTTGTTTTATCTTTCATGATCAATAAAAAAGTAGAGTGGGAGTCCGGGTAGATTTCTGATATAAAATGAATATTCGCAATATAGGAGCGATGGCAACGAATAAAGCAGTCTTCAGGCAAGTACCATTCAAATTCATTCAATGTATGTTTATGAAAGCCGCTCCCTTTTTCCGACTTCACAAACGTTTTTCGGTTTTGCGTTTCCAGGTAGTGTATTTGTTCAAAAGGAATAGGAAGCCAATGATCTTCCGTTTTTACTGGGACAAAAGGGGGCATGCTCTTTTTGGGTTTGGATGGCAGAATGGCCGTTACGCAGCCAGTAGGAGATCCTTGCTGTAAAATGGGAATAGACATTCCAAAATAGGAGACGCCAAAAAGAGGACTGTCTATATACTGAGCGATCCGTTGCTGGTTGGTCAGTGCTTGAAATGTAAGAGTTCCTTCTTGTACTCGTACTCGATCACCAGGCTGAATTTTCAAGTCAATTTTTCTACTAGGGTGATAGGAAATGAATTGCTGGTCATTGGCTACAGCGATTGAAGTTTCTTCAACTTAGTCGGGTAAGCGGATGGATAAAGTTTAATCAGTTTGAACCCTTACAATTAGCCTCAGTTGGGGAAATTATCTACTATATTAAAGACATGTTCTTAGAAGCGGAAAGAAGAAGAAATCAGTTTGGGCTACAAGCCCGTGATGTTGGAATGGTAGGAGGGTACGACGTTCGCTTTATTTCGCCGTTTGCACCCTATCGGGATGAATTTGCACAAGAGAAAGATATTTTATTTAGCTTCATTCAGGAAGGATATATTTCCTCAAACCGAAGTTATCTCGCGGTATTTCAATACCAAAACAAGGACGCGATGGGTCTGTATTTGCCTATTTTGGAACCAAGGAATTTTATGGAGCAAGATTAGGCAGAAAATGAAGCCGAAGGACTATATAACTAGGAAAATACCCATGACGGTCACTGAAAGAATGAGAGAGACCTGTGAGGTTCGGATATGGGAAGAAGAGGATATGCCTGTCCCACGGGAGATATTAGAGAAAGAAATAGCTGAAGCAGATGGATTATACTGCCGGATTTCTGGAGAATCGGGAAAAGGATATCGCGATCTTGAAAGAAGCAATGAAAAATGAAGACTTTGAGTTGATTCGTTCGATAGGTCACAGTATGAAAGGCTTTGGATCGGGATATGGCTTTGACTTGATCTCCCTAATTGGCAAAGACTTTGAGCAAGCGGCAAAAAATTAAGACCTCAATCAAATCAAATCGTCCCTCGATAGCCTTGAAGACTATATGAAAAAAATAGTGGTGGTCTTTGAGTAATTCGATTCGATTCAGTTCAGGATGCAAAAATTTTACAATTATCTTATAATCAAGTTGCACAGTATTATTTTTGGCATGATTTTGGAAGGGGGTGGTTGTATGGTTAAAAAGAACGTTTTGCCAGAAACTGCAGCGTCTCATGCAAAGCCTAGTATTGGAGGCGATACTTTGCATGAGGTGGACTTATACTAAATCGCCTATATAATATCTGGCTTTGCACCTTATTTTCGTTATTTATAAAAAATAAGGGGCTGGCAGAAATGAAATATGTAAATGCAACTGCAATTTTACCTGAAAGCTTGATATTAGAAATTCAAAAGTATGTTCAGGGAGAAAGCATCTATATTCCTAAACCAGAAACAACATATCAAAAATGGGGAACTCGTTCTGGTGGTAGAAAGCTTATCGATGAGAGAAACACGGCTATTCGAATGGCATTCAAAGGCGGCAGGGCGATTGAACAATTAGCTGAGGAGTATTTCCTTTCTATTGAAACGATCAAGAAAATTGTTTATTCTAAATAGGCAAGTAGGGAATATAACACTGATGATCTTAAGGATTATCGGTGTTTTTTATATGTAGAGTTTGTTTCTTAGCCGTTCTATACATTTTAAAAAGGAAGCTTAAGCTGTAAAGTAAAAACAAAGAAAGAAAAGATAAATTTTGTTAGTTATGGTTTGGAGGGAATTTTATGGTGGAGCCATTTATTAGAAATCATCAATATAACCTAATTCGGAAGCAAGCGGGGATCCTGCAGCAGGCTACTAGAACGGTTTCTGATCCAAAAGTGTTGGAAGCTGTGAGGTATAGTGCTGAGTCTAAAGTTTTAGAAGGGTTTTCGGAGGTGACGGAGACCCAAAGAGAAATTTTAGAGAAGTTTTCAGAGCTGAAAGCTGCCGAAGATTTTCAGCATTACCTAAGTTCATTGGTGCCTTTTTTGGTGGAATTTCCGAAAGTGACCGAAAAAGAGATTAAAAAGCTATTTGCCAAAAATAAAAAATTAACGCTGCCTGATTTAGCAACGTTAAATTATCGCCATTTCACCTACATCGGCTGGACGGATATTTCTACAACCAAGTGGTTTTTGGTGTATCATCTGAGGGGGCAAGTCGTTGGTGTTGAAGGGAAATATACCCTTACGAATAAGAAAGATATATGCTCACTTTGTAATAGCTTTGGAGAAGTTGCCTTGGTTTCGGCGATGTCTAAGTCAAGACCGGCAAATACTTCACCCGATTATTATAAATCAGTGGGCAACTATATGTGTATCAATAGTCATGCATGTAACAAGAATATTACGGATACCACGTCATTAGAAAGATTCATTCAAAGCGTTATACAGTAGTCAAAAAGCAGCTCAATAGCTGCTTTTCGTGATTTTTCGAAAACCTTCAGCCTAACGGTATTATAATTATATGTTCCTGTAAATAATGGTTATGAACATACATCTTATGATGAAGGAGATCGTTAGGGATGGGGACACAAGGACCTTTTTCAGGAATAGCAGCCAAAGCAGCGAATAAATTCGCACATCGGTTTTTAAGTGAATATTCCCTTTGCATCTTGTTATTTATACTCGCACTTATTATTCGACTTCCTTACCTGTACGATGTCCCACGATTTATCGACGAATGGCGGGAAATTGAACTTTCAGCGAAGATCGCAAGAGGGGAGCTGTGGCCGCTTCATAATACATCTCATGACATAGGCCCCTTTCATAACTACATGCTAGCCGGACTTTTCTCTATATTTGGCTATAACGTATATATCCCAAGATTATATGTAGCTATTTTAAGTGCAGCTACTGTTGTGATTATCTATTTGATCGTTAGGCACTGGGAAGGAAAACTTACAGCCTGGATTGCAGCGTTACTATTGACCACGAACGCAATGCACATCCTTGTTACACATATGGCATGGTCTAACGATACCACTCCATTTTTTGTAGGTTTAGCGATCTTAATCACTCTTAAGACAATCGACCAGGAAAGATGGCTTTTATGGGCGATAACGGGTATAGCTTGGGCCATTGCCCTTCAGACACATCCTTCTGTCGCGGCAGTTTTGCTCGGAGTGGCGTTTTACCTCGGCCGTCATTTTGGATGGCGCGCTTTTTACCGGAAAACTTCCTTTAGAGTAGCCGCAATTGCGTTTATTGCAGGATATAGTAATATGATTGTCCATAACGTAATAAATCCACTGGATTCCGTTCTTTGGGTGAAGCGAAAGGAGTATGCCCTCAATCAGGATTGGACGGTACAAACCTATCTAAGTAATATTGCAGAGATGGGAAGGGAGTTAGTATATTCCTTATCCAGTACATTTCCTGATGGACAGGGCTGGCTGCATACTCTTAGCCTGTGGATGATTGTTCCCTTTCTCATAGGTTTAGTTGATGGATTCCGCAGATTGCGTGCACATCGTCATGGTGGGATGTTATTAGCGATTTTGGTATCGAGCTTCTTGGTAATTCCCGTCTTAAATGACCAATATTTGTTCTATGTATGGACGAGGTATATTGCTTATCTTTTTCCGATTTGTTTCGTGGCAATAGCTATAGCCTTTAGCGCTTGGATCCGTCAGATGGCATCGAGCTTCAGCCAACGCTCTTGGATACTGGTATCCGGATCGCTGATGGCATTTGGCTGGGCTGTTGTCCTGATCTTGCCACTTTATCATTTTTACAGTTATGCAGAATCCTACATTGAGACTGGGCAGGACAATACGGCTGAATTTTTAGCCGTGCAGACATTGCAGGAAAAGAACACCACACAATCGCCGATCGTGGTGGACAAACAAGTCAAACAAGCGGAAGCCGTCAGTAAGATGCTGCGGGTGAATGGATTTTCAAGCCCTCTAGTGGGGATTGATCCCAATGAAGTGCGTGAGGTCCAGGCAACTCAGTCGAATTTCGGAGAAGGATTGGACTCCACTTTTTATGCAAGATGGAGGAAAGTGCTGTCTAAGAATAAACCGGATACTTGGTACGTACTTACTCTGGATAATAAAAATAAGATAACGGAGCTCTTTGATATTACGTGGCGGGATGAAGAGATTATCAAAGGGGAAAGTGGAAAACTGACTTATTTTATCGGGCGAATGACAGTTTCAAAATCAGGGAAAAAGCAGCCGGATTCATAGAAACCGGCTGCTTTTGTTCTTGAGAGATTATAGTCCTCTCATCATATTCTGATGCCAGCCCATTCCCTTGCCCATCATGCCCCCAGCTCCATCGCCATGGCAAGCATTAAACACTTCCTTTAAGGTTTCGTCAGTTACATCGGGATGCATTTTTTTCATGAACGGAAGCATTTCCTCAAACGTCTTTGCATCAGGCGGAGTTGGAGTGACATCCTCGACAGCCCATACAGCTCCGATGCCCCCCGCAAGGAGAAGGGCGGTTACCACTCCACCGACGATTAGCTTTCTCATTTTTCATCCCTCCTTAAAAAGTGCTTTTTCTTTACACCTTTATTATCGGAAAAATTTATGTAGAAGTTATGGAGAAGAAATGACTAAGTAATGAACTGACTGCCACAGCCCAATGCCTGCCAGGAAATCCGACAAACCAACATGGGCAAGATTCAGCCTAGTGAAGAGGAACGACAGGAGATGGAGATCGTGCCAAACCGTTGTGCTGTCCATGATTTGGAGTGGCATTTTATAATGCAATGGAGGGAGTTAGACCAAGGGTATTCTTCCTTTAGCGACTATTGACAACGGATAAAAATAAACTATAATAATACACATAGGGGTATATGTAATATTGAAAGGTGGTGAAAGTATTACGATGATTCAGTTTCCAAGCGATGTGAAGGAATCGCTGCTTGAAGACATGGCGCGTACCCAGAAATCCTATGTGGCGATTGTCTTACCAAGATACTTTAGCTGGGACGGAAGTACGGGCTGTCCCTGGATGGGTTCAGAGATATGGAACAAGACCAATTGAAAATTATCGAGTCAGGAAATGGGAGGAACCTTATATGCGTGATCTCTCGGTTAAAAAGTGGAAAACCAAAGCAAACGAATTTTATGAAGTAAGATAAAAATAAGGGTTGACAGAGTCACTAATGAAGTTTAATATACCCATAACGGTATAAAAATAAAGAGCAAATATTTTTTTAGTTCATATAATACCCATTGGGGTATATGTAAATACAAAAGAAAAGGGGACAGATTATGATTATTTTAGTTGATAAAACCATTGATGCCAAAGGATTAGCTTGTCCTATGCCGATCGTCAAAACAAAAAAAGGAATAGAGGAAATTCAGCCAGGCCAAGTTCTCGAGCTCCAAGCCACGGATAAAGGATCTGTAGCAGATATTCAGGGCTGGGCTAGAAATACAGGACATCAATACCTAGGAACAGTTGAAGAGAACGGGGTATTTAAGCACTACTTGCGAAAAGCGGATCCCGATGAGGTGAAGGAAGAAGCCAAATTTCCTCATATTATCTCCAATGAGGATCTGCAAAAGATGGTAGAGGATGGACAGTCCATGGTGGTATTGGATGTCCGCGAACCTGCAGAATATGCTTTCGGCCACATTCCAGGCGCCCTTTCTGTTCCGATGGGACAACTTGAAGACCGATGGAATGAGCTTAAACAAGAAGATCAAATCATACAGCAATGTTAAAAAGGTCGGCAAAATATTCGATATATAAAGTTTGTGGTCAAGCAAGATATCCACTAAACTTACATTTTCTTCCTATATTATAATACCAGGAAAGGGGAGTGAGAGAGGTATAAATAAATTATGAATTGTTTTATACATTAGAAATGGCCAATCCAATAGTGAAACTGGATTAAGTCAGTGTTACAAACAAGTAAATATTATGTAAAATCTGCGTTTCTTAAAGAAATCCTCTTTCGCAAGGGGAGTCACTGGTATTGTTGGCATTCACTTCGAAAAAATATTCCGTATTTAGCAAGTTTACTTAGCTCTTGAAAGAATTTTTCAAAACCGGAGGGATAAACAGTTACTAATAGCATTTATTGCAAAGTCCATTTCGGTCTTTTGGTGATTGACTCACACTTTTAGAGCATTTAGTACACTTCATATCATTCATTCCTCTCCATTGCGTTTGTTATAATGATTGACAATGAAAGGAAAATTGAAACTCGATCAACAATGAAAAAGTTGGAGAAATATGTAACATTATATCTCTTTATTCAATTAAGAAAATATTATACAATTTATTAACACTATTCCAATAATTGTATATGGGGGATGTATATGTACAACAAAATCATTTCTCTTCTATTCCTGCTAGTCCTCATCGCATCTCCTACATTTGCATGTGGTGATATGGAAGACCCACCAACTGTAATTCTGCAATACGTAGTTGAAAAAATTACAAATGATCAGTTCTATGGATCTTGGAATGATGGAAGTACAATACATTTCTCAAGGGATGATATTGTAACAGAGGATGACATATTTGTAGGTGACACAGTATTAGCTACATTTGAGCGTGATAATCTCGTTGATGTCGTAAGTGTAGAGTTCTTTAATCGAGATAACGATTAGCCATACTCTTTTGGGTATGGTTTCTTCTTTAAACTCAAAGCTATACGTCTTAAGTTTCTGTCCCTTTTTTGCCATAACAAAGATGCACCCCTAAAGTATTATGGATTTTCCCTAGGGGTTTTTCCACTGTCTACTTTAAGGGGTGCATACTAGTGAAGTAGAGGGTTTATATTTAAATGACTTCTTCCCATTTACCTTCATAGTGACTTCTAACAAGATCTTTAGCAAACTCATGAATTTCTCCTTCAGTCTCAAACAGCTCAAGTAGTTCCTCAAGGTCGGATGGTAAGGAAGGTCTTGAGCTTTCAATTTTGTATCTAGACACCAGTATCATCCTCCTTTAAAACTGTGTACTTTAATATTATACCATATAGTTGTCGATACGGTAACGCTTACATACCTAAATTTCACTCTGATACAAGATATTTCTTTTGCATAGTTAATTTTTATTTATGAGATAATCTTAACAGATTCCCGTAGATATGTTTGTGTGTATGTTAGAAGATATAACACAAAAAAGTCCTGTAACTAGATAAATCCAGTTAGCCCACATCCAATAATATAGGAAAAAATATTGTGGTCTCAGAATTGTGAAATTTTCTATCAAACTAAATTTATAAGGATATTTACAAATATAGGGGGTTAATCTAAAATTAATCACTAGTTATCATAAAATTTAAAACATTATAAACGAAAAGGGTGACGCTTATTATTAGAGGATATTCCCATCAGAACAAGTCATTGATTGATTGGTTGATACTCGAAAAAGAGAAGTTGAAAGAACATGCATTGCGTAATGATATTACGTGGCAGGAAAGACTTGGCTTATTTGCTCAAATCAAATCAATTAAAGAAGAGATTAGGGGATATCAAAAGCATCAAGTTGAATTAGGTAATTGACCTGCTTATACAGGGCTTTTTTTTGGGGGGGGAAACTAACTAAAGCCGTCAAACCTTTTAACTTTACAAACGCCCATCAAAATAACTGCTCCAACGATCCAAACCCCTCGGATAATCTCTGTGCACATGCCTAGCCAAATAAGCGAAACCATTTTTTTTGGTAAAAGAGGAACTCCGCATCGTTTTTGCGGAGTTCCTTTAGTAACCTTATCTTCTGTTATTTGGAGTCATGTTAGTAGAACCTTCTACTGAATTCGCAATTCATCATCATGAACTGCTTCTCCATCAACAAAAGATGGTTGTTCAGAATTCTGAAGAGGCTCTTTTTTGTTAATTACATTGGAAAAGGATTTCACCATCTGGTTACGCATGTTTTTTATCGGCTGAGACATTTGGCCCCAGATTCCTCTTGCATTGAAATTTCTTGCTAGAGCTAAGGCAACGATGCCAAATCCGACCACCCAAAGCAATGTCTTAATATTGTTGTTGCGTTTATTTGTCCACCGAACAGTTGCTGAACTAATTCCTTGAATTAAAAATGAAGCTAAAGCTTCTCGCATGCTCTTCACCGCCTTTTTAAATAGGAGCTAACCCACTTCAAATGGTTGATGCCTATATCAAAGAGATGTAGGCTGAACTTGTTTGCTTAAAAACCTTAATATTGAGGTTCTTTTTGCTCTAATTGTTGAACACGGGATTCTAAGGAGCCAACAATCGCTTGAGTTTTGTCGAGCCGTTTGAGAGTACAGTTGCTTTGCTTGTTTATTTTCGGTTTGAAATGCGAAGGTTTCCAAATTAGCTTGGGCGCTTTTTAAAGATAGTTATGGATCATCCACCTTGATAATTAATGTGGTTAAAACCACAGAAATAGCATGCACAGTAGAATCATTCTTATCTCAGGAAATAAATGTATTGGTTAACTGAAACTCATTGACTAAGTTTTTTTTTTAAAAAAACACAGTATGACAAAAAGGAAAATAAGGAGAAGCAAACGATGTTAATGGTAAATAAATGATAATTGGATGGGGGTTGCGTTATCTTTAGGAAAACAATGTTCAATTATTATAACGATGAGGTTGAGGCGGAGGAAAAACTCCACCCTCTCGTACTGGTGAACAGGGCCATTCATCTATACTCGAAGCACTTTTACCATTAGCCGTTTTAACGCCCCTATAAACCTAGGTTTCGTCCATGAAGGAGATACGAAAATAGTGTACATCCCAAGCCGGTTTCCGCCCCATAAATCAGTAATAATGCCATTGCCAATAACCGCTGTTTCGTTTATGCGCGTTCCGAGTATATCCATGGCCGCAAAAAATGCTCTTTTCTTCGGTTTGCCCGCTTCGAACAAAGCTGGAATATCATTAACCAGCCCGTTTCCTTGAGTCGGAGGTTTGCTGTTCGAGACGATAATCAGCTTTACCGCATATCGGGTCTGAAAGTCTTTCAGCCATGTTTTCAGTGAATCTGATGAAAACTCAGAATTCTTCGTTAATGTATTATTCCAGTCAAGTATTAGTCCTTTAATTCCTGCTCGCTGCAGCGCGTCTCCGTCTATCTCATAAATCGAACGTGCAATTTGGGAAGGTTTAAAAATAGGCATAAGCTTCCTCCGTTTAGAGATATAATATAGCCACTATATACTGTCCTTTTAAAAATTCATTTAGCGTTTGAACTACATTTTTAGTCGTCATAACCTGTCTCCTCCTGTTCTAGTTATTATTCAAGATAAAATGGTAAGTTATGTACACCTTATTGAAGTAACGAGGATCGATAGGTTATTAAAATAGAGGTTTTACAGATCCTGAAGAACTCAGGGTCTTTTCTATGTTGGAAGGAGTAATGGTTCAAAACCTAACCAAAACTAATCTTACTCAAAATCTTAATAGCTCTTTCATATATTTTTCATATTGGTTGGTTAAAATGACATTGGTAGGACAGCAAGTGGGGCTGTCATGACCGCCTAGCGAAGGATGGGGCTGGCGGAATACAAATAGGAATAATAAACAATGTTTTTGACAAGATCATTTCGAGGACAAGCTCGACATGGTCTTTTTATTTTACTAATAACATTCCACAGTAAACTATTTCTAAGAAGCTCTTATGGGGGTGAAGTGAATTAAGGTTCCTGGGGAGTTATTATTTATCGGGAGTTGCAGAGACTCCTTTTTATTTTTTGTTTAAAAAGAGTGAAGTAGTTCCATATTTTAAATGGTTACATATATGGCAAATAAGTTTATAATACAAATGTAACAAATCAAAAATCCCCTATCTCAATTATAAGGTGTAGCCCCCTGCTACATGTTAATGGATGTTGGTCTTTATGGCTGACATCCTTTTTTGTTTACTGTCTCTGTCTTAGGTTTATGGTTTTACAGAATTTTATCCTTCCAATATTCAAACGTTTGTATTAAAATAAAAGGGAAGCATTTACACGATTATAAATAGTCAATTGCAATTGTAGTATTGGAGGAGTAAATGGGTATACAAATCATCTTGGATCTTGGCAAAAGTGAGTACTTAATGTGGATGTACTTAAAGGAACGGAACTTTAAAAAACCAACAATGACAGAGATGGTCGAACATTTTGGTAGGCACCCAAGAACCATTAAAGGGTGGTTAAACAGATTAGAGGACAATGGATACTTACAGAATTATAATTAGGGCAAGAGTCTAATGGCTGATGTCCCTTTTTTTGAAAATTAAAAGGTGCATGGAATCAACCATGCACACTTATGACCGTCAAACGTGTTTATTGTATACTATATATCTTGACTCGCTAGAATTATTCTAATAAGATAATGATTGTCGAATGTTTTTATCTTTATGCATCTCTGTTACCGCTATTAGCGGCTTTTTTTATTTGTTTGAAGGTCAATAAATAATCATTATCTTTACTATAATATAGAGCAAATTATCCGTGTACTGAAACAATTCGACAAAAAGTTACATCGTGTTATACAGTTGTGTCGGATGGCGGGGATAAAAGCTATTTACTTGCATTTATGAGTTCTTATTCTTTCGATAAACAGGTATCCCTAATAATGTGTATCTTATCAAGACCGGGGATACAAACGATACTTCCCTTTATTTAAAGGACTATTCAGCACCAACAAAACAGACTTATGAGCCAACGATAACTAACGCTGTAAAGATAGTTGAGCACCAAAATGTTGATTTGTTATTGGAAGTGTTGGGAGATGGGATAATTTACGAGATGATCCGAGATTATGATAGAACAAAATGACATGAATGGTAGTACCACAATTTCAACGTATAGTTGGGATTTTAACCATGATTTAAGGAAAGTGAACGACATGCAAATTAAGCATGACCCTGCCGTTTGGACGAAAACGACCAAAACTATTGACAGTCAAAACAACCCAGCTTTAAATGTTCAATATTATCAAGGGTCTTATCCGAACAGTAAGCTTATAAGATTCGCAAACTTTAAAATTGAAAATAATACGTTAATTAAAACAGATGAAATATTCAAATAAAGAAAAGCAAACTATATACCAACTAAGGAGAAAGAGCATCTGCTTCTACTCATACAATTTCACTTGGCGATAAGATCACTATGAGCACATGGGAATTTTTATTAATCCTGAAGACAATTTTTATATCCTTAAAGATGAGAAGAACGGTGTTAACGTAAGTCTTCCATATATAAAGAAAGATGGTTATATAATTGGCAATATCCATTGATGTCTGGATTAACCAATATTACAGGAAATAAGTTGAATGAGCTTGTTATTCATGAGCAACTTAATAATAAATCGAACGGAGAAGTTGAAAACTGGATTTCAGTTTATCGTTATGAAAACAAGCAAGTTTCAAAAGTTGGATCGGTGAAAATTAATAAAATATAAACCAAATGTAACTGAAAATGATACGGTAAGATTGTTTAAGAATTCTCCAGCGATTTCATTTTTTGATGGCTATCCTGATAAAGTAATAAATCTTCAATTTTATGATGTAACCATACTCTTCATAAATGGGCAGAAGATTGGAAATTAGAACGTAAACTTGTTGGAATGAAGCGATATGAACATAAAAATGGAAAACTCGAATTTGAATCAGAGCTAAAATAAGAATCGAGAGAAGTGTCTAGAAAAGCTTCTTTTTTTGATAAAAACTAACTTTTAGGGTAATTAGGATTTACTTAATAGGAGATCTACTCTTTCGAAAAACAACAGTCAGATTTTTTAACAATAATGGTACAAAATAACATATGAAAGGCTATATTTTAGTTATCAGAGGGGATCTTCATACTCTGATTTCACTTCTACATCCCATCCAATTGCCACCTTCATCCTTGAAGGTGGTTTTTTCTTCGTAGGACATCTTGCGGATCAGCGGGAATCGATAGAGAAAATAATAAGATTGCCCTATACCATTGTCCACTCACTTTTCTTTATCTTATATATACCAATATTAGGTTAAAGAAAGGTGGTGCATTAAATGAAAAAAGCCGGAATAAAAGGTCGTATATCTCATAGGGATTTACTAAGAGCTATTAGAAGAAATCGGGAACTTATTAAGGATAATAGGGCGCTTCTTAGGGAAATTCTTGATATTCTTGAAGATAACAATAATCACAGTAGGAAAAGGAAAAGACTCGGGGGTTAACATGGTCTCTAAAACATTTCCTACGGATAATCATTATCTCATAATTGCTAGAAAGTAATTTTAGAGGACTGGATTCCCAGTCATCTTGCTATAGAACTATTGAATTCTTTTTCTTCACATATAATCTATGTTTCAACCCCATCTCAGATGGGGCTTTCTCATTTTTTAGAGCAATTTGCTGTAATAAACAAGAATAATTAGGTGATGAGAAAAAAGTTGAATTCACCTCTTTACATAGGGTAGGGGGGTAATGTAAAATATAAATAAATCTAAATGGAAAAAACCGGAGGTTGATGTGCAGTGAATCACCATCATCAAACAACAGTAGGCAGGAAAACCCAGTTGGCGTCATCCATTCTTTCTGTTGTGTTTTCTTTCATTGCTTCTTCCCATCATTGGTTACACATGAGCATTTTATTTCTATTAGGCGGCTCTACAAGCACATTGGCGACCATGTCAGGGATCATATGGGTCCGTCGTTTGATGATCGCTGTTACAGTCTTTACCACTGCATTTTCTATACGCTCACTTTACAAGCAAAGGAACATGCCTAACTACATGAAGTATTTAACCCTTTTATCAACGACGATCTCCATCGGTTTTGTTTTGTATACCCTCATTAGCTTTGGGTGGTAGACTAGGATACAACTAACCCAACCCATTATAGGGTACTTTAATGTAATCAAGTGGACCTATATCTACATTTGAACATAGGATACACGGGTATACTATAAAAGGTAAAGTGATAATAATATCGAATAGCCTGGATAAAAGGAGACGATTAAAAATCCATAAAGGAACAGGCATGAATTGGTTGTTCATATTCGCTAAATACCCTACACATCTATCCTGTAAAATTAAAGGTTAATCTTAAAAAGGAGTGTCACCATGAAAAAAATAAGTTCTTTCTTTTTATCTGTTGTCTTTTTAGCCTTGCTTACAGCATGCAGTCCAAAAGATACGCCGCCTGCACCACCGCCTGAGAATCATCAAAGCCATGAAAACACGAATCATAGTGAAGGAACTAATACCCATGTTGAACAAAAGGATTCCCATGGAGGACATAGTGACCATGGAGAACAGAAAGCAGAAATCAAAACCGAAGCGATATGGAATTTAGAGAACGGGAAAGCAAAAGAGAAGTCCATTATTCAAATCCAGGTTCAGAATGAGCAAGGAGAATCCATTGAAAAATTCGATATCAACCATGAAAAGCAGATGCATCTGATCTTAGTGAGCAAAGATCTTTCTTATTTTAATCACATTCATCCTGAGTACCAACAAGGGGGTCAATTCCAAGTACAGAACGAGTTCCCGACCGGTGGAGAATATATGGCATTTGCTGACTATATCCCGACGAATGGGACTCAGCAAGTGAAGAGTAAGTGGTTAGAAATTGAGGGTGATTCTCCATCAGAGGTGCCACTTCAAGCCGATTCAAACCTTACAAAGGTTGTGGATGGAAAAGAAGTGACTTTATCTTTCGATAATCTTAAGCCGAACCAAGACGTAACGATGACGTTTATGATTAACGATGCTGAAAATAAACAACCGATCACCAATTTGGAACCGTATTTAGGGGCTGTAGGTCACGTCGTTGCGCTAGACCGTAATGTAGAAACGTATCTGCACGTCCATCCCATCGATGAACATGCAAAAGGCCCAGATGCTAAATTTATGACGTCTTTCCCATCAAGCGGCATTTACAAGATCTGGGGACAGTTTCAACATGAAGGAAAGGTATTTACCGTTCCATTTGTGATTGAAGTACCATAACGAAGGAGGTTTTTAAATGAGAGTTCTTATCATAGGTGCAACGGGTACAATCGGAAGTGCCGTTCGGAACGAATTGGCATCAAGGCATGACATTATTTCAGCAGGACGCAAGGGAGCAGATGTCGCGGTTGACATTACTTCCCCTGAAAGCATTAAAGCTATGTATCAGACAGTAGGTAAAGTGGATGCGGTTATTAGTACAACAGGGAATACCTACTTTGGTTCACTTCTGGACCTGACACCCGAAGCCAATGAGATATCCATAGAAAGCAAATTAAAGGGACAAATCAATCTCGTCTTGCTTGGATTAAAATATGTCAATGATCGAGGCAGCTTTACTTTAACAACAGGGATTATTATGGATGATCCTATTACGGGTGGGGTGTCATCCGCGATGGCGGGTGGAGCTATTCGAAGTGGCAGCGATTGAAATGCCTCGAGGGATACGCATAAACAATGTAAGCCCAAATGTCTTAGTAGAATCAATGGAAAAGTATGGTCCGTATTTTCCAGGGTTCCAGCCCGTACCCGCGAGCAGGGTGGCGCAAGCTTTTCGAAAGAGCGTCGAGGGTGCCCAAACAGGGCAAACCTATACGGTTTATTAAGAGCCCTAAAGCAAACGATGCTTATGCCCCACGAGGGTATGTCTTTTTTGTGCTTCAGAATTATATTTTGGATACGGGTAAAGGCATGAGTGCCGAACAGATCAAAAAATTAGGCATTCCTTTTTATACGACAAAAGATAAAGGCACGGACTGGGGACTATGGTTGCGTTTAGTATCATTAAAGCAATGAAGGGAGAAATAAAAGTAGATAGTGAGATTGGGAAAGGAACTTGTTTTACCATCTCTTTCCCCGTTTTTAATCGGTAGCTAGAAATCTACGCCCTCCATTACCGGTCTGTTTCCTCAAATGTAACGGATTGCACAGCTTCAGTTCGTGTATCAAATCTTATCTTTATATAGACACCAAATTCGCGCCCCCCTTGTTTTAACCAAAGTTTAAATGTTTCTTGGGACGTAGTAGCAGATATGGATTGGCGACCAACATGAAGATAATCAACGATTTCTGCAGTTGGATATTTCTTGTGGGTTTCTTGTATGGCTAACTTTCCCCATTTCGCATAGGGAGGCTCGAATATAGGTTCCTCGATATTATTTTTATCATCAAATAAAGGAAAAGCTTGAACATCCGATGCAAGAAGAGCAAGTACAGTTATACCTAGTGTAACAATTATTTTCTTCATAACTTCACCTCTTCCTTATACTGCTCAAATTAAAGGCAGAGCATGAACAACAAAAGACCACTCCGTTATGGATGTGGTCTATGTTCGTACCTATTTGTAAAGCAGATATTTTTTTCTTTCCTCTTTAAATTGGTTTAACTCAGCAGCATATTGGGCTTCGATTTCTTGGGGTGTAAGCCCTGCTTCCAGGTATTGTCCCATTTTGTTGGAGCCCATGATTTTGTCAAACATGACGATTTCTTTTCCGCTTTTTGGCACGGTGAAATTGATCAATTGTTTCGCATAGGCCAGTACGTAAATGCCAGTTTTAGCTGGGTTAAAGGTATGTGGATCAGTAATCTCCAGCTTTACACCACCAGATGACCCTTTGGTTTCCGGGATGAATTGCACACCTGGCAAGTTTGATTGATTCAACAGCTGGGCAAATTTTTCAGAATCCATGCCTTTGCTGCCGACCCATTGGAAATAATCAGACTGACGAACACCAGTACCGTCTCCTAGTCCTGTTGCCATATAGCTAAAAACCGACTCAATCGAGGGAAGCATGGGTGAAGTTTGAACCCATGTGAGCCCTGTGTCTTGGAAAAGCATGTCTCTGGTATAGCCCTTCATCGGAATGACCGTAATATCTGCCCCGATTTTCCGGTTGAAAAAAAGAGATAATTCGCCGACGGTCATTCCGTGCGCCATCGGGAGGTTGTCAACACCGACAAAGGTAAGGTATGCATCCATGGCAATTGGACCTTCTACAATTGTTCCGCCTAACGGATTAGGACGGTCCAACACGATGATGGGGATATTATTTTCTTCGGCTGCTTTCATAGCGTAATTCAACGTAGAAATATATGTGTACCATCTTGCCCCAACATCCTGCATATCGAAAAGCAGCACATCAATATTGCTTAGCATTTCTTTGGTAGGGGTACGTGTTTTGCCGTATAAGCTATACACTGGAATTTGATATTCCGAATGTGTGTAAGATTCCACATAGGATCCGGCCAATGCTTTCCCGTCAATCCCATGCTCTGGACCATAGAGAGCGGTCAACTTCACATCAGGGTCTTGCCACAATTTCTCGATTGTGTTGATGCCTTTGCTATTAACACCGGATTGGTTCGTTATTAATCCTACTTTTTTGCCTTTAATAAGATGATGATAGTCGCTGAACAGAACTTCGTTGCCAAGCTGAATCGCAGCAGATGGCTGATCTGGCTGTGCCGGTTCTGATTGTGGCGGGTTAGGTGTAGGGGTCGGCTGGGATGGCGGCCTAGAATCTGTTATTTGAACGATTTTGCTTTGTTCCTTCCAATCAACTTCGTACCCAAGCGCTTCTGCAATAAAACGAATTGGAACCATCGTGCGTTGGTTGATAATTTGGGCAGGCACGTCCAATTCAAGAGCTTGTCCATTTCGTTGTGCTGTTCGTTGACCGATCACGAGATTCACTTCATTCGAGTCCTTTTGTAGGCGCACAGCGGATGTTTGACCATTCCAACCAACATCAAAGCCTAGTGTTTCAGCGATGGAACGGATTGGCACAAGAGTGCGGCTGTTTTGTATAACAGGCTTTTGATCCGGGAACTTGATTTCTTCCAGCCCGTATTTGACCTGAATATCGGATTGAACGCTAGAAGCGGCCCATCCGGGAGCGGGTAGCAGCGAAACTACAAGAAGGAGAGCCGCAATTTTTTTCTTGAGCATTTGATTTATCAACTCCGATTCAACTATTTAATCTACTAATATATTATACTACCATAATTTAGTTTTGTTTTTTTAACTAGAATAATTAGGTTGAATGACCTATGACACCAATCTGAAGAATTTCGGATATGTTTGCATGAAGTGGGAGAGTCTTGGTGACAATTTAACCCGAATGACCTTGCGAAATAAAGGTAATCCCACAGGATTTTCAAAGTTCATTACTCCCTTTATGTCATCCATGATCAAAAGAGCGAACGAAAAAGACCTGAGAAAACTAAAAGAAGTATTAGAAACGCAAAAAAGAGGCTGACTGCGGAGTTAGCTTCTTTTTTTTCTGGAAAAGGAGTGTTCCGCTAACTCCAAGGCTGCTTTTAAAAATTATGAATGAATATCCCAATGCGATCTGACAATACTACATAAAAATAGTTTGGAACTAGTATATTTATTTACTAAAGGTATTTGACGTAAGTGCAAGTATTATTATATACTAAGTTACGAAATGTAAGTAAATATTTTTTATATGGAAAGGAGATGTCTAATGGTTCCTTCATTATTTATTTGTCACGGAGCGCCTACACTAGCTATTGAAGACAATGAATATACCCAGTTTCTTCAAGAGTTAGGGCGCCGTTATAAACCAAAGGGCATTGTCATATTTACGGCTCACTGGGAAAGTGAAATCCCATACCTTTCGTTTAGAGATGACATTTATGAAACCATCTATGATTTCGGCGGATTTTCCGAAGAGCTTTTTAAAATCAAATATCCGGCAAAAGGGTCAACTAACATAGCTTCCATGGTCGAGGAGCACTTTAAAAGTCATGGCATTCCTTCAAAGAGGGATGAGACGAGAGGATTAGACCATGGCTCATGGGTGGTGTTACGGCTTTTGTATCCCCAGGCGGAATTCCCTGTTGTCCAAGTTTCCGTGAATCCTTATCTTGCTCCAAAAGATCAATATAAATTGGGTGAAGCCCTTCGTTTTCTTCGGAGTGAAGATATTCTAGTCATTGGCAGCGGCGGAACTTCCCATAACCTAAGATCAATCAATTGGGGACAAACGACTGTGGAGGCTTGGACTGAAGAATTTGATGATTGGTTAATCGAGCATATACAAAATAGGGACTTGGATTCCTTATTAAATTATGAGAAGTTGGCCCCCCATGCTCGTTTGGCTGTACCCAGGGCAGAACATTTTGTTCCACTCTTTATAGCGCTTGGAAGCGGAGATGAACATAACCAGCCCAAGTTATTGCATAGAAGTTATCAATTTGGAACATTGAGCCATATTGTTTTTGAATTTTAAAATGTTACTCTCCTATAAGAGTAGCAAATTTTTTGAATCATAACTTACTAATCGTAAATTTAAAACAAAAGATAATTAGGAGGGCGAAAAAATGGTACGAAAATATGAATGGAGCCTATTAGTAGTTCGAGTAATTCTGGGAATCACATTTTTGGTACATGGTGTAGCTAAATTCCAAATGGGTCTAGGCAATGTGGCAGGATATTTCCAGAGTTTAGGGATTCCAGGGTTTTTAGGATATGTTGTTGCTCTTATTGAATTCATTGGAGGAGTTGCGTTAATCTTAGGATTAGGTACTCGAATCGTTTCGGCACTAGTTGGGGTGGTCATGATTGGGGCTATTTTCACAGCAAAATTACCTGCAGGATTTATGGGAAATGGTACGGCTGCGGGCTATGAATTAGATTTAGCTTTATTATGCATGGCAGTTGCACTTATTTTCAGCGGAAGTCAGTTCTATGCCTTAGATAGTAAATTGTTCGGGTCTGGCAAAGAAGAGGCAACAACCAGACAGATTTCCTAATAACTATTTCATAAGATTCTTTCCCATGGAGGTCCTATTATGAACAGCCCACTAGATTATACGATTCATCTTCCGGCTAACAGAGAAAAAGAAAAAAAGTATCCAGTTATTTACGCGATGCATGGAAAGGGCAGCAATGAACAGAACATGCTTCGTCTTCTCCAGGGACTAGAAAATGATTTTATTCTAATCGGAATACGTGGCGGAATACCACAAGGAAATGGATATGAATATTTTTCTATTAAGAGCATTGGAAATCCGAACAGAGACTCTTTCGATAAAAGTGTAAAGGATATAGAATCATTCATAGAGTATGCCAAACAATCGTATCCAATAGAAACTAATCATCAATATCTGTTGGGCTTTAGTCAAGGAGCTATCCTAGCTATGACCTTAGCCCTTACGATGGGAAACCAAATCAAAGGCATTGTTGCACTAAATGGTTATGTTCCCCTTTTTGTAAAGGATGAATACCCGATTAAATCTGTTGAAGATCTATCCATATATATTTCTCATGGAGAATACGACCCTGTTTTTCCTTTAACGATAGGGAAGGAAAATGAGGCGTACTTTCGAGAAAAAAGTCAAAATGTTCATTTTACTGCTTATGCGGTTGGACATGAAGTTTCCTATGAAAATCAACAAGAATTTATTAAATGGCTATATAACGATTTGAGACCGAAACTAACCGAATAATCGCATATGGCTGCTATCCCGGCAGCCTTCTTTTTATTTATTAATAAGCGAGGTGATAAAGAATGGACGTTTACACCGACGTTTACACCGATGTTTGTATCGTGGGTGCTGGGCCTGCGGGAGCGTTATTAGGATATATTTTAGCGAGTCAAGGAATTTCAACGGTACTGATAGAGCGCCATGGAGGGCTCGAGAAGCAATTTAGAGGAGAACATCTAAATTCTGATGTGGTTAAAATCTTAAAAAAATACAATCTGTTCGATAAGATAAAAGAGCGTGGAATTCTAGCTATGAAGCGAGTGGAATTTTTCTACCATAGCCAACGGGTAAAAACGATTTCGCTTGATGAAGAAGAAGGGAATGTAAGTATTCATTTTCCTCATGGAAATTTGCTTCATGTTCTCATTGAAGAGTCAATGAAATATAAAAATTACAGGATACTAATGAATACAGTATTGACCGAATTAATTCAAAATGAGGTAGGCAGTTATGTTGGTGTCAAAGCTAAACATCATGATGAAATCATCAATATCTATAGTCGTTGTGTTATAGGGGCTGATGGAAGGTACTCTACAGTTCGTAAAATTGCGGAAATTCCTACAGAAATCATCAAGCATGGTTATGATGTTTTATGGGCAAAAATACCTGCTCCTTCCAATTGGGAAGCTACCATAAAGTTAGCTTTGGTCCATCATAAACAGCTAGCTTTGTTTACGCAAACGGGTGGCTTTGTTCAAATTGGCTGGAATATAGAAGAGGGCGATTATTTCAATCTTGTTAGACAACCATTTGAACCGTTCATCACACAGCTCCTCGATGCGTTTCCGGAATTGAGTCAGACTGTTCAACAACATATTCAATCCTGGAAGGATTTTGTAAACTTACGAGTTCAAAGCTGTCGATGTTCGACATGGGTAAAAGAGGGGTTGGTTATCATCGGGGATGCTGCCCATACCATGAGTCCGACAGGGGCAATAGGTGTAAGTGCAGCGTTAAAGGATGCAGAAATATTGGGCGGAGTTTTGAAAGAAGCATGTAAACAAAACGATTTCAGCTCCATTCAGCTTAAGAAATTTGAAGATTTCAGAAAGAATGACATTGAAAAATTACAAGTGGAACAGTTGAAAGAAGAAGCAGCTTTTGAAGAGAATTTCCATGTGTTTTCTTAAGGATAATGGGCAATTTAAATATAACTGTTTTTGACAAGAGATTATAATTATGGTTATAGCATTAAAATTAAAAACAGGGATGTGTCTTATGGATGCAACAACAGTTGACTCTCATGTGATTGCAATACTTCAGGATAGAATTCAGCTGATCAAAAAGGAAAATGGAGCTATTTATTTAGTTGGACCTATTAAATTACCAGTTAATTTAAATGGAGAAACCGTGATCTTCCAATGGTATTGTTGGCTAAATTGTGGTGAAGTCACGGAAGATCCGCAAAGAATTATTGACAAATTGTCAGCTGTAAATTTAGCTGAGATGCAACAGTCGAGTGTGTTAGTCTACGGGGATTTTCAAAACGCAGAAGAAGCACTAATCAGATTTCACTCCATCTGTCATACAGGCGACATTTTCGGAAGCAAACGATGTGATTGCGGGTACCAGTTGCAACAAGCGATGAAGCATATAGTAGAGTATGGGAATGGTGCCTTATTTTATCTGGCTAATCATGAGGGAAGAGGCATTGGTTTGTTCAGTAAAGCCATGGCTTATGTTCTTCAAGAAAATGGTTATGATACGGTTGATGCTAATTTGGAGTTAGGCTTTAAGGATGATGCTAGAAATTATAGCGACGCCATTCAAGTTTTAAAAAAGCTTCGAACAAATCCTGTAACATTAATTACCAACAATCCTCGAAAATTAGAAGCTTTAAAAAATGCGGGGATGAATGTATCGGGCAGGGTACAATTGTGGGGGGATGTATCGGAATATAACGAGAAATATTTGAAAACCAAAATTGAGCGTGCTGGCCATCTAAGAGAAGAGAGTTGCTGCACGGATGATTAGTTTTGAATTTTATATATAAGCCTGGCTTGGTCTGGATGTCCAATCTTACTTTATATTCCAACGGATGAGGGACCCCATGCGATCTTTCAAAAAAAGACACGCTAAGCGTGTCTTTTTTTGACATCTTTAATGTGTTTATTCGTCTTGAGGATCAGTGTTTTTAATTCTTCATTTTGTTTTTTTATGTCTTTGATTTCTGATTTTAGCGCCAACATTTCCTGCAGAAAAGAGTTCATTTCAGTTGAGTATGTTCCTTCTTCAGTTAGAGCTTCCTTTTCAGGCTCTTTTTCGTTTTCGGGATTAACATTGCTAAGTTTCATTATTCCCGAAACAGTATTCATAATGTCATCGTCCTTTAATAAATTAGTTGCAAGCTTCATGATCCCATTGATATCCAGGGATTGTTCATTTTTCAAGAGTCCGGTTACTTCTTCTTTAAACTCCTTTTCGTTTATCATATCAATAATCACCTCCTGCACTGTTATAGTATGGGGCTATCTACTCACATGTATCTAAAAATATAAATATGAGCGAATACCCAAGGATAAATGAAAAGCCCTATAGAAAACTAATAAGAGTTTCCTATAGGGATAAATCTAGCAATCAAAATCAATTACGGAGTTCCAAGAAGCGCTCGAATGCAGCCAATAATGATTTGCTGCTGTTCTGGAGTTCCGAGAAGTACAGCTACAAGTAGGGCTACAAGCAATAGAAGCACAAGAACTACAGTTACAATATTCGGCATAGTATTTCCTCCTTTCTTGATGAAACAATAGTTAAGGGATCCCTTACAATAGTTACAATATGGAAAATAGAAAGACTTGCTCTAAACTCTTGTACTATTTTTCCGAAAAATGATAGGAATCCGCCAAAGTCTAGATTCATATAAAGAGGAAAAAGTACATACTTTTTGCTGGGAATTCCCAATCTCTATTAAATTTCACTTTATTCTATATTAATCTTTCAATTTCCGTATTTTACCATATCAAAATAGTTCTTGGGTCTAATACATCATTCTATTTCTTACATATAATTGGCTGCTATTCAAAAAAGCGTCGATTCGTCCAGCTTAGCGGAAGTCATCTATCTAATTTTGGATAAAGGCGTCGTTATTGATATTTGGGCATGTGTATCACTAGTAGGGATCAGGTTGATTGATATTGAAGCTCGTATTGTAATTGCAAGCGTTGATACGTGGCTAAAATATGCGTGCGAGGTTGGTCTGCTGAAAAAATCGGAAGAAGAAACACCATCAATATTAAGAAAAAAGCCAAGGCAATGAAATGCCTTGGCTTAAATTTCATTGCGTGAGAACAATCAAGCGATAAGGAGGAATAGCGTTTGCAGTCATACGATACAAAAAAGGTCGCACAACAAAACTTGTATATTGAGACCCCTTTTTTCAAAGACATTATCGAACGGTCGATTCGCTATCTGAATACCGGTTTCCCTATTCATTTTGTTGGGCCTACAGGAGTCGGAAAAACGAGTCTTGCCCTATTCATTGCTTATCAATTGAAACGTCCGGTTACCATTCTGCGTGGCCATCACGAGATGTCCAATTCTGATCTTTTAGGAGCATTTTCCGGTGTGACAAAAAAGGAGTTGGTGGAGAATTATATTCATTCTGTTTACAAGAAGGAACAGGAGATAAAGCCGGTTTGGGTCAATGGTAAATTAGCAGAGGCCGTGAAGAACGGCCATACTTTGGTTTTCGACGAGTTCACCCGTTCAAAACCGGAAACCAATAACATTTTTCTATCGGTTCTTTAAGAAAGAGTGCTTCCTCTATACGGCAACCCAAAGGAGTCGGCTATTCGTGTTCATCCCAATTTCTCCGTCATATTTACAAGTAACCCCGAAGAGTATGCAGGAGTTTTCAAAACGCAAGATGCACTACTCGACCGTTTGAGTACCATTGACCTGGATTACTATGATTTAGATACGGAGGTTCATATTATACGCCATAAGGCGGGGGTAAGTTTAGAGGAGGCCAGGGTTGTTGCCCGCTTGGTTTCCCGCATCCGTTCTTTTTGCATGCTGGAGAAGAAACAAGGTCCTAGTCTTCGGGCTTCCATTATGATTGCGAATATTGCGAAGAAGACAAAAGTACCAATCAATCCAATGGATAAACAATTTCAGTTGCTTTGCTTAGATGTGCTTTGGCTTCCTGTATATAGATGTGAACAAGAAATGGATAAACAAACGGTAAAGGAGTACATTCTTCAAGAGTTAAGTAAAATGGGGAAAGGTTGATGGGAATGAGTAACGCTTCTGGTGTCTATGTCTTTTGTGTCATCCGCGAAAAACAACCCCAGAAATTCGGTACAGTCATGATGAATGGAAGGGAAAGACCGATCTATACCCTTCATTATGAGAATGCGGCCATGGTGGTATGTCCGGTTGATGGAGAAGTTCTGCCGAATAGGGAAAACTTGTTTGCACACCAAAATATCGTATCTAAGGTCATTGAAAAATATTACTTAATTCCTATGAGTTTTGGTAATGTATTTCATACAGCAGAGGATGTTCTTTTTATTGCAGAACATCTTTATGATCAATTCGATTCGTTATTTCCTCAATTAGAAAACAAGATTGAAGTAAGATTGAAAGTAAACGGGAACCAGCAATGGCTGCAAAAAGAAATAGAGAAGGACCCTGTATTGCAGCGGTGGAAACAAGAGGCCAATAAAAAGTCAACTGCTGCTGCTTTTTATGATCGAATTACTGTAGGGGAAATGGCACAAAAGTTTTTTTTATCCCTTCAGCAAAAAATGGAAAGGGAGGTCTATTCACCTTTGTCAGAACTGACTGAATCATCAAAGTTGAACAAACCGATAACCGAAAAAATGCTACTCAATGCTACTTTCCTCGTTGATCGAAGAAATGAGTCGGGTTTTGACGCACAAAGGAGTTCCAACATTTAAGGGAATTAGCCAGGATGATAGTTACCTTATCACCTATAAAGAAATTACAGCCATTGCTTGTCGAGTGAACTCCGAGCATTTTTCACAAGAGAAAATCGATAGGAATCTAAAAGATCCTGAATGGCTAAAAGTGATGGCTTTGCATCATCATGAGGTGATCGAACGCATCCATAAACGTTTTACGGTTCTGCCTCTGTCATTTTGCACGATCTTTACCAATGAAGAGAATCTGAAAGAGATGCTCTCCAAGAACTACAGTAGGTTTTTAGAAAGATTAAATTATTTTTTTGATAAGCAGGAATGGAATCTTAAAGTATACTGTGATGTTCAATCTTTACGAGCTTTTGTAATCAAGAATAACCCTGCCGTCTTAGAGTTTCAAGAGAATTTGTCCCATATGTCATCAGGCAAGCAGTATATTATGCGAGAAAAAAACTTGATCATTTAATTTCAATGGAAGTGGAAAAGGAACAAATGAGGAGATGGGAGATTGTACACAAGAAATTGCATGATATAGGATCAGATTCGATGAAGAGGAAAAATTGGGGGAAAGAAGTTACGCAGCGAAAGGATGATATGCTCTTCAATTGTGATTACCTTGTGGATCGAAGTCATGTAGAAGCGTTCTTGGCATGTATTGGGGAATATGAACGGAGCTATAAGGATTTGGGATGGAACTTTCAGGTAACGGGTCCATGGCCGCCTTATCATTTTTCAAAAATGAGCAAGGAGAAATAAGATGAAGGAAGAGATAGATTTAAACAAGGAATTTACATTATTAGATCTCTTGGATGGGATCATTGATACGGGGGCCGTCGTGAGCGGGGAGCTGATCATTTCTGTCGCGGATATCGACCTCATATTAATTGATTTGAAATTGCTCATATCATCTATTGAAACAGCCTTTCGAAACGAAGTAAAGGGTAGGAGTGAATTTTTCTTATATGAAACAGATTCTACTAGAGCCTGACAGCGTAGAACAGGGGTTAGCTAAATTGGTTCTTACCATTATTGAACTTCTTAGACTAGCTTATGGAGCGGCAAGCCATGAGAAGAGTCGATCACGGATCACTGACTGACGAACAGATCGAACAATTAGGCTTGACTTTGATGAAATTAGAAGAAAAAATGGTGGAACTAAAGCTTATTGGCCTGGAAGAGGAAGAGTTAAATATCGAGTTAGGGCCATTGGGAAAGCTGCTTTAGTATTATAGGGAGTGATTAAAGCATGTCCATCCAACATTCATCACAATCGGGTAATATTCTTGACATATTGGAAAAAATTCTCGATAAAGGTGTAGTCATTGCAGGAGATATAAAAATTTCCTTAGCTGATGTTGATTTGCTTACCATTAGAATTCGTCTCCTCGTGGCGTCCGTAGATAAAGCAAAGGAAATTGGACTTAACTGGTGGGAGAGCGATCCTTATTTTTCTTCAAGAGCAAGTTATCTAGAAAAGGAAAATGCAAGACTAAACGAACAGATCAATAGATTAGAACACTTAATTGGAGAACAAAATCTTGGAAATCCCCTCATCCTTAAGCAAAGCACCGCACACAGCAAACTGCCAGAAGAGGAAGCAACATCATAAAACATTGATGATGAAGAAGCACTCTCTGAAACTACTACGACTAATGATCAACAATATCCCAAAACAACCTCAAATATTGTAATGCCACCTCGAACATTTTAATATTCAATTCATATATTTGCTTCTGCAGCGGCACAAATAGAACATCTATTTGCTTCAGTTAGGAAAGGATTTATTTATGCGAGCTTTGGATGCAGGAAAAGGTAAACCAATTTAAAAAGCTGTGGGAAAAGCTTGAATTTTTTCTTATCAAATGGAGTTTGAAGAAAGAAAATATCATCACGTCTTATATCAGAGATACAATAAACCAACAGGCTTTTAATTGTTGAAGAGAGCGGAGAAGTCATTCCATATGAACAAGCGAAACGCCAAGTGCCTTATATATGCTGCTTAGGAATCCTTAAAAGAAATTTTTAACTAAAAGACACTAACAAGCCAGTTAGTGTCTTTTTTGTATTCCTTTATACTGAGAATAAGTAAAAATAATAAAACTTATGTAAACTATATCTCACGATCTTAGAGCACAACGGGAAATAATGTGTGTAAATACAGGTATAGGGTATGTTTTATGTTCGGTTGTGGATAACTCCTCTGTTATGTGAATAATTAAAATTTTTAATAATAAAGGAGTTGTATATGAATTTGGGAAATATCGAACATAATACATGTATAGGGTATGTATTATGTTTGGTTGTGGATAACTGTTTTGTTCTGTGAATAATTAGAATTGTTAATAATCTTAAAGGAGTTGTGGATAACTTTATTCATCATTGCATATTTATGCAATGATGAAATGTTGTGAAATCCCATCTGTTACAAAAGGTTTAATAAGCTGTTACAATCATACAAAAAAAGAACTGTATTAGATTCTTTTTGCCTACTTTTAATTGATTTATTTATAAATGGAATTGTTGAGCTTGTCAAATAATGCGGTAAAGATATGGGTTTTTATTATCGAATGCTGAAATTTAATAGAAATGGTTTTAATACTACTTGAGATTGCGCTTAGGTAAGGGTAGGAGCGTGGAGATTCACTTTCATGTTTTAGCTCTAACGTCTCTGATTTCAGTTCATACAAAAAACACTTAAAGGGCGTCATCTATGTGTAGAAAAGGTATAATAAATTGGAAGAAGTAGACAATAAAATAGGTTACAATGCGTTATTATAGAAAATAGAAAACCAAAATATCATAGAATGCATATGATTTTTGTTTTTTGTAAAAGAAAAAACTAATACAAAAGCAGAAAAGGAGAAAAGGAGATACGATGACAAAGGAAAAAGAAAAAATAGGATGGAACTTTGACAACAGTTATGCCCGTCTGCCGGAATCATTTTTCTCCAGGCTCACCGCAACCCCTGTACGCTCACCGAAGTTGATTATTCTTAATGATCCGCTGGCAACATCCTTGGGATTGAACGTTGAGGCACTGCGAAGCGAAGATGGAGTAGCGGTGCTTGCTGGGAACCGGGTTCCTGAAGGCGCTTCGCCGCTTGCTCAAGCTTATGCGGGGCATCAATTTGGGCATTTTACGATGTTAGGGGACGGCAGGGCGCTGCTGATTGGCGAACAGATCACACCTTCAGGTGAACGGTTTGATATTCAGCTCAAGGGTCCAGGCAGAACGCCGTATTCCCGCGGAGGCGATGGTCGAGCGGCACTGGGACCGATGCTGCGTGAATACATCATCAGCGAAGCCATGCATGCGCTTGGCATTCCTACCACCCGTAGTCTGGCAGTGGTGACAACCGGTGAGTCAGTTTTTCGCGAAACCGAGCTGCCTGGTGCTATTCTTACCCGCGTAGCTGCCAGTCACCTGCGCGTCGGCACTTTTCAATACGTTGCAAATTGGGGCACTTTAGAAGATCTCAGGGGCCTGGCTGACTATACACTTCGACGCCATTTCCCAGACGTTGAATCGGATGAGAACCGATACCTCTCATTGCTTCAGGAGGTGATCAAGCGCCAGGCCTCGCTGATTGCGAAATGGCAGCTGGTGGGCTTTATTCACGGGGTGATGAACACGGACAACATGACTATCAGTGGAGAAACCATTGATTATGGTCCTTGCGCCTTCATGGATGCTTATGACCCGGCAACGGTATTCAGTTCCATTGACCGTCAAGGTCGCTATGCCTACGGGAATCAGCCTCCTATTGGCGGGTGGAATCTCGCGCGATTTGCTGAAAGCCTATTGCCGCTGCTTCATGACGATCAGGAGCAGGCTGTCCAATTGGCTCAGGATAAGATTTCAGATTTTATCCCGTTGTATCGCTCGAACTGGCTCGCGGGAATGAGAGCAAAACTGGGGATATTTAACGAGGAGAATGATGATGAATCCCTTATTGAAGACCTCCTCAGCATAATGAAGAAATATCGGGCGGACTATACCAATACCTTCCGCGCTTTAACTTTTGATCGGGCAGAGGATACGGTGCTGTTTGGCATCCCAGAATTTACTCAGTGGCAAGAGCGGTGGCAGGCGAGACTAGGCAGGCAGCAGGAATCGAAAGCCTCCTCCCATCAATTGATGCGGGACTCTAATCCTGCGGTCATCCCTCGCAACCACCGGGTAGAAGAGGCATTAGAAGCCGCAGTGAAAGAAGGAGACTACGGCGTGACGGAGCGGCTTCTCCGCGTTCTTTCAAGCCCTTATGCGCACTCCCCTGAACAGGCTGATTACTGTACACTTCCTGAGCCATCAACCCGTCCTTACCGAACCTTTTGCGGTACGTAATAGGATTGATTTCGGGCTTTTTCAACAGATGTTAACAAATTGAAAGAATTTTTCGATCAGTATCAGTGAAAAGGTTGGTATAATAAGGGTTAAAGGGAATGGAAAGTGGAGGAGAGGTTATGTTGGACTTCATCAAAAGGTGGTTTGGCTCCGCAAACCCCAAGCCTGCTTTAACGCAGAAAGAGTGGCCCGTGGAAGATATAACAATAGATCAAGTTCGGAAGGCGGCATCGGCTTTTGCTAAAGAAAAGCCACAAGGAGTGCCTTTGAGTGTATTGATTAAAGATGACCACGGGATTGAGTATTCCTTATTGCTGCCTTACTTAAAGGCCATACCTAGACAGTCCTATTATATGTCCAAGGAGACCTATGAAATCTTCGAAGATCAATCCTTCGCCCAAATGATTGATCATATTCAGCGGGCGGTTGATGATTATGTCGAAGCGGAAGGCAAGTTTCCTATTATGGACGGGAATCCTGAGATGAAGGTCAGCTATGCTAAGTTGCGGCCCTATCTTAAAGCTACCCCTGCCTTTGATACTTACCTGACAGCTGATGAAAATCTAATCACATGGCAGAAGCCTTTGCTTCAGTAATTGGTGCAGCATGAAGAAATGTGAGTCCTGCGGACGGAAAAAGGATAACC
Organism: Ammoniphilus soli; assembly: GCF_040813775.1. Classification (NCBI taxonomy): domain Bacteria; kingdom Bacillati; phylum Bacillota; class Bacilli; order Caryophanales; family Paenibacillaceae; genus Ammoniphilus; species Ammoniphilus soli. The sequence goes on along the minus strand of NZ_JBEGDL010000003.1, from coordinate 293,434 downwards.
GTTCTTTTGCTAAAGTATTGGCTGTGGTCTTTGTATCCAAAAAAAAGTTACCCTTGATATGCAATACCTGCATGAAAAAGACTCATCCGGACACGTAGAACGGATGGGTCTTTCCTATTGTATAGGTTTGTATGATTTTACAAATCCTACCTATTGAATGAGTATTTCGTTTGGGAGGTAAACATGAGCCAACTCTATGATTTGATCATTATCGGAGCGGGAACGGTAGGGTTTGACGGCTTAAGGGAAGCTCGAGCACAAGGAGCCAAGGTATTGTTAGTGGAAAAGGAACGAGTCGGCGGAACTTGTTTGAATTGGGGATGAATGCCCAAAAAGGCCTTGGTAAGGTCTATGTCGATATGGAACGCAGTAAAAAGGGCTTCAGAGTTTGGCATCTTCCTGTCTGAGCACACCTTGAATTGGTCACATGTTGTAAAGCGAAAAAACGAGATTATTGGTAAATTCGTTGGGGGGAAAGGCCCCTATCTCGAAAAAATGGGCGTCGATCTGGTCATGGGGGAGGCGAAGTTTGTATCGCCTCAAGAAATTCAAGTCGGTAACGAGCGTTATCAAGCGGAGCGTTTCCTGATTGGAGTGGGGTCAGAATCCGTGATTCCTCCCATTGAAGGCGCTGAATATGGCATCACAAGCAAAGAACTGCTGTTTATGGAGGAATTGCCCAAGAGTATGGTCGTTGTAGGTGGAGGAATCATTGGTATGGAGTTTGGTCACGTTTTTGCCAGTGCGGGGACCAAGGTAACCCTTCTGCAGCGATCAAATCGCGTACTCACTACTGAAGATGTGGGAAGTTCACAAGTTATTCAAGAAATTTCTCGCAAGATGGGGATGAACATTCAATTAAATTGCCAAGTGAAGAAAATAACGGCAGAAGGGCAACAAAAGAGTGTACACATCAGCTCTCCTGAAGGGGATCGTATTGTAGAGGCGGATGTGGTGCTGTTGGCAACCGGGAGGAAACCCGCTCTGGAGGGCCTGAATTTGCAAGCAGCGGGGATTGAGTATACCGCACGAGGAATTCAGGTCAATGATTACCTGCAGACGACAGCGGAACGAATTTATGCAGCCGGAGACTCCATTGGGGGCTATATGTTTACTCCGATTGCTGCCCAGCAAGCGAAAATTGCCGTACGTAATGCCCTCAAGGGTAATCATCAAAAGCCAGATTACACCCATATGACTCGTGCTATCTTTACTTCGCCCCCCATCGGAAGCGTTGGTTTGACTGAAGAAGAGGCCGTGAAGAAGGGAATGAATATCGCCGTAGGGAAACTTCCTTATGCTCATTCCGGGACTGCCATTCTACTTGGCGAAACAGAAGGCCATTTTAAGGTGATCGTTGAAAAAAGCACGCGTCAGATCGTTGGAGCTCACTTTGTCGGTCAGGATGCAGATGAATTGATTCACTTGATTACGGTGGCGATGAAAGGGAAGCTTACGATTGATGATTTTGTAGATGTTATTCCTGTCCATCCGACTTTGGCAGAATCATTAATTGAAGCCATTCGGGCAATAGAGTAACACAAAAAGGCGATTCAACTTGAATCGCCTATTGGACTTTTTTGCACTGGAATTCAGCATGAGGCAAGCCGTCATAATGGCTTGTTTAGGGGAAGGGGAGAGTTTCGTATAATTTTTTCTGTTAACAGTTGATATTTTAATATACAATATAGAATAAAAAATATAAATGACCTTTTTGATCATTTAGTTTGCTTGTGAAGGAGTGAAGACCATGCCGATAAAAATTCCAGACCATCTTCCTGCAATGGAAATTTTGAATAACGAAAATATCTTTGTCATGTCTGAGAGCAGAGCTTATATTCAGGACATTCGTCCTCTAAGGATCGTGATCTTGAATCTGATGCCGACGAAAGAGACTACGGAAACCCAAATCCTTCGCCTGCTCGGGAACACTCCGCTTCAGGTCGAAATCGACTTGATCCATCCGAAAACGCATATTTCGAAAAATACTTCCGCAGCGCATTTGGAGTCTTTTTATAAAACATTTGATGACATTAAGGATCAATGTTATGACGGAATGATCATAACGGGAGCCCCTATTGAGCTGTTAGATTTTGAGGATGTCACTTATTGGGAAGAATTAAAGGAGATTATGGACTGGAAGTTGGAATCCGTAACTTCGACCCTCCACATCTGTTGGGGAGCGCAGGCTGGCTTGTATTATCATTATGGAGTGCCAAAGTATGCTCTTCCGGAAAAAGTGTTTGGTGTTTTCCCTCATACAATAGCAAAGAAAAACACCAAGCTCTTGCGAGGCTTTGATGATGTGTACTATGTACCTCAATCGCGCCATACGGAGATTAGACGGGAAGATGTAGAGAAGGTGCCGGAGCTTGAGATCCTTTCGGAATCGGAAGAATCCGGACTCTATATTGTTGCCTCAAAAGACGGAAGGCAAATCTTTGTGACGGGGCACTCAGAGTATGACCCGTTAACCTTAAAGAGCGAATATGACCGAGATGTTCAGCAGGGTCTTCCTATCGCTGTACCTAGAAATTACTTTCCAGGGGATGATCCGAGTAAAACTCCTATCCAAACCTGGAGATCCCATGGAAACTTATTATTCAGCAATTGGCTGAACTATTACGTGTACCAGGAAACCCCTTACGAATTGCCTAGAAGAGCAGTGAAGCAAGAAAGGTAAAAATCAAGGACACCAACTTAAACGTCGGTGTCCTCCATAGCCACATACACCGGGCTGCCGGTGATGTTCTTTACCCGAAGCTTATATTGTTCCGGAGCAGTCTCTACCCATTCATGGTGAACATAACTGGCAGGATCGAGGGTGTCCGATTGTTCTTGAGATAATTTCACCCTGAGATGGAATACCTCATCCCCTGCTATTTCATCGCCAAATTCGACTTCTTGGTCTGGCAATAACTGTTTAAATTGAGACGGGTTCATTTTCCCACTCCTTTCTAAGGTAAAGGATTCTATATCTAGTTTTCCAAGCCATGGGATCAATTAAACCATCATAAAGAAAAACGCGACACTAATCGTCGCGTTTTTCTTTTCCTCGCTTCTTTTCTTTTTCTCTTTCTTTCTCTTTCCTTTCCTTTTTCTCAAGAGACTTCCCTTTTCCTTGATTTGATTTAAACGAAGCGTTCCTCTCCACAGGTGTGGGCTTCTTCCAGACCGGAGGCGGAGGAAAAGCTTCGGCGGACAATCCCTGATGAGCTTGCTGCATGATTTCCTTCCAGATCAACGCGGAGTATTTCCCGCCGTCACTTGGAAGATAGTGCTTAGTATCGGTTGTGTCGTAACCTACCCAAACGGCAGCGGATAATTGAGGGGTGTATCCTACAAACCATGAATCCGTAAGACCATTTCTACTTGCGGCTAGGGAAGGCGCCAATTGAGTGGTCCCCGTCTTGCCCGCAGCTGGACGGTTTAGGACAGCGCGCGTTCCTGTACCTTGCTGCAAAACCCCCTGAAGAACGTGGGTCATGAGTCGGGCGGTTTCTTTTTTCATTACTTGATATGGGGCTCCTGTCCAAGAGGCAATCTCTTGATCATCTGCATCACGGATGGCGCGAATGGCATGGGCTTCATGCAGGAGACCATCGTTGGCAAAAGCAGCGTAGGCCTGGGCCATGTGCAGCGGGGAAACCCCTTGCTTCATGCCCCCTAGCGCTATAGGAAGCACCCGGTCATCTTGGTGAAACGGGATGCCAAGCTTTTTGGCAAAGTCCATCCCGTAGTCGATCCCCATTTCATGGAGCAGCCAAACCGCAGGTATATTCCAAGATTTGTTTACCGCTTCTTGCAAAGTGACCTCTCCCCGGTATCCGCGATCCCAGTTCTGAGGCTGATAGCCGGCGATATTCAGCGGTTGATCATAGAGTAAGGAGTCAGGTGTATAGCCTTTTTCTAAGGCTGGACCATAAACGACAACGGGCTTAATGGAGGAACCTGGCTGTCGTCGGAGATCCGTCGCCCGGTTAAATCCTAAATAAGGAATTTCTCCCCGCCCTCCCATAAGGGCTTGAATCTCGCCGTTGCTGACATCTAAGATAGCTGCTCCGCTTTGAGCTGGAATTTTATCTGGACTCGCTGGGAATAAGGCTTGATTACCATAGATTTTCTCAGTGGCCTCTTGCAGCTTCCGATCCATGGAAGTGTAAATTTTTAATCCCCCAGTCCAGACGTCGTCCTCCGAAATGTTATATTTCTGCTTGAGCTCCCGAATCACATGGTAAACATAAGAAGGATATTTCAGTTCCTGCTTAATATCGTGCTTGGTTTCGGGCAGGGGAACTTCCGAGGCTTCTATCCGTTCCTTCTCTGTTATATATCCGTTTTCCACCATAAGGTGAAGAACGAGATTTCGTCTCTCCAAAGCGCGTTTGGCATCTTTAAAAGGAGAGTAGTGGGAAGGGGCTTTAGGAATGGCTGCCAGCATGGCGCTCTCTGCAAGGGTAAGGTCCTTAGCATCTTTCCCGAAATAGATTTGAGCTGCCCGTTGAACCCCCCAGGCGCCTTCTCCAAAGTTAATGGTATTTAAGTATAAGGTAATAATCTGGTCCTTGGAATAAGTTCGTTCGACTTGTACGGCGGCAAAGGCCTCTTGAATCTTGCGATCCATGGTCCTTTCGGATGATAAGAAGGCATTCTTCACTAGTTGCTGGGTCAGGCTGCTGCCCCCCTCGACGACTTGCCCCGCTCGAAAGTTAACCCATCCTGCCCGAAGAATCCCAATCCAATCGATGCCAACGTGGTCATAAAAGCGGCGGTCTTCGGTGGCCACGACGGCTTGGATTAATGTGGCGGGAATCTGGTCAAAGGTGATAGGCTCGTTCTTCGACATGCTAAGTTCAGCGATCAGCTGATTCTGTTTATCGAATATCAAGGTGGGCGGGACAGGTTCGTTGGAAAGCTGCTGTATATCCAATTGCTCGACAGTCTGATATACATAGGCTCCTGCGGCCCCTGCTGTGGCAACAGACAGCGTCATAAGGACTAGAAGAACGCCAGTTAGCCATCTTTTTTTCATGTCTATTCCTCTTTCTGGGTAGTCAGTTTCTCCTAAATTAATTCGCAATCTATTTTCCCGTTTTGTGGGTCTTTGGCATTTTCAAAATAAAAAAGAGAGGAAGACCTCTCTTTTCAAGCTTCTATGGAGTTTTCTTATCTTTATTGCTCAATATTAAATTTCCTTAAGGCAGAGCCGATATCGTCCAACTGTTTGGAAAGCGGGCTGTTAGGAAGGCTATCTAGTACCTTCTTCCCGTAGCGCTTTGTATTAATGCGCGAATCGAGGATAACGACCACGCCTTTATCGGATTTTGTCCGAATCAAGCGTCCAAATCCTTGTTTCAGGCGCAGAATGGAAAAGGGAAGGGTATATTCCTCAAAGGAGCTTTTGCCTAGGGATTCTAAACGGTCGGTCCTGGCTTTCGTAATCGGGTCGGTCGGGACAGGGAAGGGGAGTTTACTGATCACGACACAAATCAGGTCATGGCCGGGAACATCGACCCCTTCCCAAAACGATTCGCAGCCGAACAGCACGGTATTGGAGCTGTTCTTGAAATCTTTCAAAAGTTGCTCACGAGATACCCCGGATTCATGCAAAAGCCCCTTCATTCCTTCTTTCTTCATCCAAGGGGATAACTCTTGATAAACACGATTCATCTGCTGGTAGGAGGTAAACAAAAGGAAAGTTCTTCCTTTCGTTTGCATCAGGATTTCCTTCATGGCTGCCATCACAAAAGAATCAAAGGATCGATGGGTTGGCTCTGGTACGTTTTCCGGAACAATGAGCAATGATTGTTCGTCATAATTAAACGGGCTTGGGGCCTCAAAAGTACCGTATTCATCAATCCCTAGCCGCTGGGCAACAAAGCCGAAATTGCCCTGGGTGGTTAAGGTTGCTGAGGTTAGCAGAACCGTCTTTTTTTGGAACAGCTCTTCCCGCAAAATCTCCGCAATCTCAATAGGCGCTGAATTTAAGGTTAGGCAATGGGCCCAGTAGAGATCATCCTTGACGATTTGATCTTTCTTGGGGGGAGTGTATTCTACCCAAGTGGCCCAAGCCGCAGATTTCAGACGCAACAGAACATGGCGAAGCATCAGATCCATCGCTGTTAAATGGTTGATATAGCGCCCTAGTCCCGCTGTGGTTTCGTTTTCCCCATGCTCCAATTCCATAAAGTTCTTTTTATCCAAGATGAGCTGGGTAACTTCCTTGAAGAATTCTTCGAACGGATAATGCTCCAGGATGGGACGCTGGAGCAAGTATTGCGTTCGGTCCCGAGTAGCCAAATTTTTACCTAACGGGGCGAACAGCTCCACGAGGTTGGCATAAAACTGCGTGTATTTGGCTTCCACGGTGGCTTTTAATTCTTGATCTTCCACGGATCTGGCCCAGTGAGTTCGCCCTCTCGTAAACCGATAAAAAAGATTGGTCAAAAGATCCAGGTTGACGGTATATTGAAACTGCTTGGTCACCTGATCCTCTATCCGGTGAGCTTCATCCATGATTACACAGTCATAGTCCGGTAATATGCTTGCTCCTTGGCTGCGCAGAACCAGGTCCGTAAAAAACAAAGCATGATTGGCTACGATCACTTGGGCTTTTTGCAGCTTTCGCCTAGCCTGCTGGATAAAGCAGGTATCATGAAAGGGACTTTCTTTTCCCATGCAGTCATCGGCATCGCCCCTTATTTCATCAAAAAACGCTCCTGGCAGGGAGAAGGTTATATCATCCTTGTCTCCGTTTCTCATGTTGCCTAACTGCTGTTGGACTTGATTGGCCAGCGTCGCATAAGGTGTCTCCTTCATGAGAGAGGAGGAGATATATTGATCGAGCTTTCGCTTGCATATATAATTTCCTCGGCCTTTGGCCAATTCATATCGGAAGGTCTCGCCCCATTCGGAATCGATGTCAGCTAGGATCGATTTTACTAAGGGGAGTTCTTTTTGCAGTAATTGATTCTGCAGGGTGATGGTGTTCGTGGAGATGATCACCCGCTTTTCTTCCTTCATGGCCCAATAGGCCGCAGGCAGAGCATAGCCGAAGGATTTTCCGGTTCCGGTTCCGGCTTCAATCAGACCATGCTGACTAGCGGATAGAGATTCCCATACCTTCTTGGCCATACGGAATTGAGCTTTGCGCGGTTGGTAAGGATTGAGTCGTTTCGATAAAAGTCCATCTCTTTTAAAGATGTCATAAAGAAAAGTGGTCATGGGTTCTTCCCTGCTTTGCGTTTGACGTACATTACTATAATATAACGCGGTTAGGTCCCGATGGTCTAGTTCGTATTTGCAATTCGGCGTGGGGAAGATTACCATAGACATGAATCATATATAAACCTGAAGGAGTTACGTTTATGGAATGGGAGATCTATCATATTAGCCAACAAACCGAAATCGAGTATAACGAAGCGGAGGAGGAAGCTGTTCTGCGTTGCTATGTTCCTCAGGCTGCAGAGCATTTTAAAAAGCTGCTCGATGGGGCGACGCAAGCAACCCTAGATTTTGACGGTGGAGAACTGGAAGGAAAGTCCGTTATAGGGTTCCGGCTCCGGAATGCCAATGGCGAATTTTATATAGCATTGCATAAGAAAGATTGGAACCAGCTGCTGGAACAGCCGGATGAAGTCGTCTTTCAATTTGGAGAAGGGGAAAAGGGACAATTCTCATCCACCTTTTATAATAGCATGTTTGAGCAGTTTCTTGATCGGATCATCGATCGTTACAATGCTGGGGAGAAAAGCCCGTTTATTGAGGATATCGTAGAAATGTTCGGGGAAGAAGACTAAAAGAAGTTTAAAGGCTTAAGGGGGAAATATAGACTGTCGATTAATAGTTCTTTTGAGATGAATATTGTAGAAGGCAGGTTTCAGATAATAGGAGAAAGTCCGACTATTTTTAAAGATGGGGAATTTTTTGCTATAATAAGCGGAGTAATTCCGGTTATCTCTCTGAAAACACGGAAGAAAAACATGATTTTGAGGTTTAGCCGGAAAAACTCCCGTTATCATCCAGCCACCTGTAAATTTAACCTACAGTTAATCGACAGTCTCAAATATTCCCTTATCTTGAAATTGATAGGGTAGTGTCTATTTTTTAGAGTTATAACGGGAGAAAGCATGGGAACAACCGGACTTTCTCCTGCTATTCATCATTCAGATCTCTCCTTTATCCAAACCACTGAACTAAACTCACCATAATCAGTAGTCCAATGATAAAAGAAAAGGTAGCGCCTTTTTCATGACCGTCCCCATGACTCTCTGGAATCAATTCTTTATACACGATGAAGAGCATTGCTCCTGCAGCAAAGGAGAGGCCATACGGCACTAGGCCGGATACGTATGTCGTAAGATGATATCCGATTATAGCGGTTACGATCTCGACCGCACCTGTAAGAGAAGCCAGGGCAAAAGCCTTCCAGCGCCCTACGCGCTGGTTAATGAGGAATAGCGCGATAAGGAAGCCTTCGGGTGCATTCTGAATGCCGATAGCAAACGCGATCAGTCCACCCAATTCTCCGTGCCCGCTCGCATAGCTTACCCCGACGGATAACCCTTCCGGCAGGTTATGCAGCGTAATCGCGGAGAGAATTAAAAAAGCTTTCTGATCAATTGCAAGATTAAATCGAGTATGCTCAAGATCAATATGAGGGACGTACTGTTCGAGAATCGTTAAAGATATGGTTCCTAATAATACGCCAAAGCAGAGAACGAACAAGTTTGAAAGAGCCAGGGCTTCTGGGATGAGACTGAATGTTGAGGCAGCCACCATCACGCCAGCAGTTAAGGCCAAGAGAATGTCTCGCCACCGGTGGGTGACTTCCTTGAAAAAAAGTATGGGCAGGGCTCCGACCCCTGTTGATAGCGCGGATAAAATACTTCCGATATAAACATCCATGATGTTCCCTCCACGAAACTTGTAAACTGCTTATACGTATAACTATAAAAATAAGTATATTATGGGAATAAAGGAGACGTTAGGAGTGAAAAAAATTCTTTTTAGCGGGTTGATGGTTACTATTCCGCTCGGCATTACCTTCTATGTGCTTTATTTGATTTATAATTGGCTGCATTCTTTGTCTGCGTTCATTCCCCTCCCGGAGTTTCCCGGCTCAGGTGTGATTTATATCTTCCTGATTATCTCTCTAATTGGCTTTGTTAGTCAATGGTGGGTCGGAAAAAAAGGGATTGCTCTTATGGAAGCTGTTATAACGAAGTTTCCCGGAGTGAAGACCCTTTACCTGATGACGAAGGAAACTCTTGCATCCCTTGCAGGAGAGAAGCGGGCATTTTCTCAAGTCGTCTTGTATAAGGAGCAAGAGGATGTAATGAGAATCGGATTTTTGACCACCTATGATGTGCAGCAGTTTCAATTGGGGCCCGAGTTTGTTTCGGTTTATTTTCCGCATGGGCTGCAAGTATCTGGGGAGATCCGCCTTTTGCCGAAAGACCGGCTCGTATTCGTCGATACGCCCGTACAAGAGGCTCTGCAATTTTGTGTGAGTGCAGGGGTCGCTTCGAAGAAAAGGGAGATCCAATAAGAACGTTTGTACTGTATCTTCCCTCTGTTCGGTGTATAATAGAGGAGAAGTTGGAGGGATCACGGTGCATAAACGAGAAATAGATTTTGACCCAGCGAAGCTGCAAGCTCTAGCTGACAAGTTATCTGAGCATTTTTGGCAGGAAAAAATCCGCATTCCCGTGATCTGGAACGGGAGACTGACACGAGCCATGGGGCGCTTTGTCTTTCGGCAACAAGGCAAGAAGCGCGAACCGCTGAAGATTGAGATGAGCAAATATGCGGCTCAGTTTATTGATCGGGAGATTTTCATTGCTGTGTTGCTCCATGAGATGTGCCATTATCATCTTTTTATTCAGAACAAACCATACCAGGATCATCACCCGGTTTTTGAACAAGAGCTGAGGAGGGTAGGGGCCATTTCGACGAACACAGTGAGGTTGCCCATGAAGGTCTACAAGCTGACCTGCCAGAAGTGTAAGAAACCCCTAGGGATGATGAAACGATTCAATCCAGACCGTTACCGGAGTGGCTGCTGTCAGGCCCCGATAGAAAGAGAAGAAGAATTTGCAGGGTCTTTCCAATATAACGGAAAGATTCTCAAACATAGCAAAGTAAGAATAATTTTGTCATAAATTGCGTTAAACATCCTTGCAACCTTTCGGTTGAAGGCCTCGTCTAACCAGGTAAGAAGAACATTTTACCTGGAAAGGGAATGATTACGATGAGAGGCTTTCATAAGAAAGGTTTTCCTATCTTACTAGCGAGTACGCTTATGTTTACAAGCGGCGTTATTCCGGCATTTGCTAATGAGCCCGCGATGATGAAAGCTGCACCAGTCCCTGCAGTGCAGGAGACGAAAGCCATGGAAGCGGCAAAGATTTCTAAAGATCAGGCACTGGAAATTGCCAAAAAGGCTATTCCTCTTCCTAAGGGGTTCGTTCAAAGAAACATCGAATTCCAATCCAACTGGTGGGGAAACCAAACCGCGGCTTGGATCGTTTATTGGGATAAGCAAACGCCTCCAAATTACGGGCATGCCCAGATTGTAGTCGATGCCAATACGGGCGATTTGCTTAATATTGAACTGTACGATAGCGAGAACACAAAATCAACTTATCCTCCGAAGGTGGATCTAGGCAAGGCTAAAGATATAGCATTGGAATTTATTCAAAAGAACTTCCCGGAGAAAGCAAAGGAAATTGTATATGATGATCGCTATGAGCAATCCGCAAAGCCGCCTCTGAATGGGTTTGTGGAATATCCTATCATCTATAAGAGGCAAGTGAATGGCCTGCCGTTTGAAAATAACGAAATAAGAGTCAATGTAAATGGGGATGGGAAGATCACAAATATCGGGTATCGTTGGAACGAAGATATTCAATTTCCTTCAATTGCCAAAGTAATCTCAAAAGAGCAAGCCCTGAAGGTTTATCAGAATAATGTCAATCTTTCCTTAAAACATCTACCGTTATGGGGACCGGGCCAAGTGAAAAATACAAAGCTTGGATATATGCCTCAAAATGCCAACTACCATTATGAGCCCCTATATATTCGAGCGACCGATGGAACTTTAGTTACACTTTGGGGAGATCCTATCACAGAAGGTGAATCTGGACGAGTTGCAGTCTCAGATAAAAAACTTGGTGAATTAAATCACGGGAAGATTTCGCAAGAAAAGGCACTTGAGATCTTAAAGACTCACTTTGAGCTGCCGAAGGATGCCAACATGATTCGTTCCTCATTTCGAGAACAATGGGGAGAGACGCAAACTTCAGTATGGGAGTTCAATTGGGAGACTAAAAATGAAGGAATGATTGCGGGATGGTCGATGGCTGCAGTGGACGCGAAGACAGGTCGGGTATTAAACTTTTCAAATGAAAAGCATGTCTATATGGACCAAGAGGGATCCCCAAAGCCTGCCATGAAGGTTAGTAAAGAAGAGGCCGAAAAGAAGGCTATTAATCTGATGAAAGCTTTGCATCCAGACATAGCCCACCAGCTCTATCTTTTAAAGTTGCCGGCCATGCCCTATGAAGAGGTGAATGGACGCTACCATTCTTTTACGTTTATGAGAGAAGTGAATGGCGTTTCTCTCGAGCATGGAGGAATCCAGGTCAATATAGACGCCCTTACCGGTTCTGTCAATAACTATTGGTTTAATGCGGACAATTTAAGTCTTCCTGAAACAACAAAGAAAGTAATCAGTGCGAGTGAAGCGTTGAATGCCTATGTTTCTCGCTTGGAAATCCCATTGGTCTATGTTCTTCCAAATGAGAGGCCGATAACCAAATTAGGGGAGTCTAGGCCAAATAAGGAAGCGATGCTCGTTTATCAGCCCCGGGTCAAGGACTTCGGCGAACCGGTGTTCCTTGACGCGGAAACCGGAAGCTGGACCAATCGGGAGACCGGGAAACGCATCGTTGAATCAGGGTCGGTTAATGATATTCAAGGACATTGGGCAGAGAAGGAACTGCGATTGCTTTTGAGATATAACGTTTTCGATGCGGTCGATCAACAAATCAAGCCGGATGAAGAGATATCTCGCGGTGAGATGATTAAGATGCTTGTCTTGTTGGAAAACAATGGATACCCGGTTTGGTATGACCAAGCTCGCCCTTCTACTTTCTCGGACGTGAAAAAAGAATCTCCTTATTTTGCTTATATAGAAAGTGCAGTTGATCGAAATTGGATTGATCGTAACCAAGAAGAATTAAACCCTGATGAAAAAATCAACCGTGAAGAGGTTGCAACCATGATCATTCGCGCCTTGGGATTTGAGAACTTGGCGAAGATGGATGATTTATTTAAAAATGACTTAAAAGATGCGGAAAATATCAAGGCTAAGGGCGCAGCCATTCTTGTTACGAAGCTAGGCATCATGGAAACTGAGGATGGGAAATTCAATCCCCAAGGAAAGGTCACTCGCGCCGAGGCAGCCGTCGCTTTTTCCCGGTATTTAAGCAAAAGAAACGAATTAAGATACTAACCAAATTGAAGCAACCGCATAGAATGGTATCAGGGAGTAAGTACAGAATGAAGATTCTAACTCCTGCAGAAGTCCATTAAATGAAGGGTGTTTGAGAGTGGTGAAAAACGCGTCTTTAAGGCCATATCTGTTAGACCAGTTTAGGGCTGAGGAAGCTTCGTTGTCCGCTTATCGACACTGACTTATTAGCCCTAAGGAGGTTCAAGGCATGACAGGAAAAGTAAAGTGGTTTAACGCGGAAAAAGGTTACGGATTCATCGAACGGGAAAATGGGGGAGATGTGTTCGTACACTATAGTGCAATTAAATCAGAAGGTTATAAGACATTAGAAGAAGGTCAAACCGTCCAGTTCGATATCGTGGAAGGAAACCGAGGTCCTCAAGCTTCTAATGTTGTTAAACTCTAATAAATGACAAGATAACTTGGCTCACGCCACGACAAAGGGACATTCTTCGAATGTCCCTTTCATTCGTTTTCATTCGCTCTTATTCGTCAGAAAAGTACATTTTTTTAATTAGTCAATTAACTAACTTTGAGAAGAAAAAAAGATCTTTGGGAGAAAAGATCTTTTCTTAGGAAAACAATTGATTTAATGAGGAGATGGCCGCTTCTTTTTCACGATCTACGGCATGGACGTAAATATTGGTTGTTGAAATGTTTTCGTGTCCTAATAACTCCTGTACCACTTTGATATTGGCTCCGTTTTGCAAAAGCAGTGTAGCAAAAGTATGACGCAGTTTATGGGGGGATAGCTTACTGACCGAAGTTTCGTCAATATTAGCAATCCGGGCATACTTTTTGACAATTTCATAGACTGCCTTGCGACTGATGCGAGTATGGTCACGGTTTAAAAACAAAGCATTTTTATGTTCTTTTGGAACTTTCTTAGGTCTCGAATCCAAATAGTCACTGATGGCTTGAAAGGTTTGCTCATTGACGTGAAGCGTGCGGTTCTTTTTTCCTTTCCCCAGTACAGACAAGGTGGTGGTTTCGCGGTGAAGCCGCAGGCTTTCCGTATTTAAACTGCATAGCTCAGACACGCGAAGACCAGAGTTAAGAAACAAAAGAATAATCGCCCGGTCACGAACCTCTAGCTCTGCCTTAAAGCGTTTATCGTCCGGATGATCCATATAGTATTTATTAATGGCGTTCAAATAATCCATACACTCTTGGTAGGTTAAAAATATAGGGTCACTTTGGTGCTTAGAGCCTCCTCGCTTGCTCGCTTTTTTCTTTTCTAGCTCCTTCATGGGATTGACATCAACTTCGTGGTTTCGGAGCAGATAATCAAAAAAGGAATTATAGGTCGACACTTTCCGAGCTTGGCCGCCAGTCATCGAGTTTTTGCGAAAATATCGCTTTTCCACCCACTCTTCTGTAGTTTCTCCCGTTTTTACATCAGTTTTGTTGATTTTTGTGTGCACAATACGCTCGTAACCATTGGCTATGTATTGGAAAAAGGATTTCAGCACACGAAAATCAATTTCTGGAATGGAAGAGATTCCTTCATTTTTGCAGTAATCCCATAGGAGGTTTAAATCGTATACGTAGTTTTTGACACTAAGCAAGGAAAGTTCTTCGGCAATGAGATCCGCGATGTATTGCTGGATCTGGTCTGGGAGCTGGGTAACGATCAAGCGTACTGGTTCATCCAGTTGTTGGAAAGGGTCATTTTTCAAAAAAGTTGAAGTGGGATGAAAACTCATATACAAACCTCTCTTTCTTTTTACCCTTTCCGATGCCGCCATAGTTTACATAATATATGTTCTGTTAAATAAACAAAGGAAAGGTGGTTTGTAATTCATTATAACAGAAAAAATTTCCTGCATAACTCAAACTATCGAATAAGTGATTTCGGTCCGATCGTCCTGAGGGAGTACATCCAACCAGTAATTAAGCTGGCTGCCAATGCAACAAGAAAGCTAATAAAGTAGGATTGATGCTCTTGCTGGACTACGCCTGCAACCATCGGTCCGATAATGGAACCAATAGACAGGGCTGCTGCATATAAGCTAAACGCTGTTCCGTAGATGGCCGGTGGTGCGCTTTGCGCCAGCAATACCGTCATGGCGGGATACAACACACCAAAACAGGCACCAACGACAAAGATCGGAATATACAAGGAAGCCGATGCCGCCACCGCGAGCGAATACATGGTCAAAGCTAGGACAAAGAGTGCAGCGGAGCATCGGATAATCGGAGAAATACGATTCAGCCAAAATTGGCAAAGCATGATTAGGGAGCCTAGACCCATTACGCTGAACAAAATGCCGGAAACGGTAGGAGGCAGATTTTGCTGTTGCAGCATCAATGGAATTTCATACATGATCGTCCCTGATGCGTACGTTGTGGCAAAGCCGCAGACATAAGCGGGATAAATGGAATAAGTGACAAGCATCGTGCGGAAGGGGGAGATCGCTTTCCCCTCTTGCTTTTGGCTGGCCCCCATTTTTTCTAATGATTTGGGGCTGGGTAAAGTTAACCATCCAACTAGACTGGCCCCCATCATGATCCCTCCGAAAATGAAAAAAGCGTCACCATAGCCAAACCTTGCTGCCAATAAGCCGCCAATAGCTGGGGAAACGATAGAAGCAGCGGTAAGGACCATCCCCTTTTGAATCATAAATACACCTTGCTCTTTCGGATTCCGTGCTAACTGGCCCAGCAGCGCAAGGCAAGTAGGGGTGACAAAAGCCATGGTAAATCCAAAAATCAGCCGTAACCAGAACAGTGTATCGGGTTTATTGGAAAACCCGTGGCCGATCAGCAGCCATCCAGCAATAAATAGACCAGCACAAATGAAAAGTTTTTTACTGTAACGATCAAGAAATGGTCCAGCAATCAAGTGTCCCAACAGATTGCTCATTGAATAGGCCCCAAGCAGCATACCGATCACCACAGAAGTGGCGCCAAGCGTTCGCGCATAGGGGGCTAGTATGGGGACCTGTGCATGCATGTCAAACGCTGCCAGAAATAAGATCGTAAGCAACACCCAAATATATCTCTGTCTCAATGTATTCCCTCCTTGTCCTATATTTATGTACGGGTTGCGAAAAAGATGTTGAGATGCACGATATGATATTTTTTTGTTGCTTAAAAACCAAAAGTAAATGAAAGATAAGATAAAGGCAGTTATACAATAGTTATACAAAAGGAATAGTGTATAACTTTCGTATAACTTAACAAAGTTTGTAAATCAATCAAAGAACTAAGTTTCCTTTCATGGGGAATTCTAAGGAATGATAAGATTCATTAATATATAGAGGAGGGATTCATAATGGAAGAGAATGAAAAATACTCGCTGTTGTCTACGGAACAGATTCATCTTCACTCCCGGGCGTTGGAGGAGTTTCCTGAAGGGCCATATGGCAGCATGTTATTAACCGAAAAATTAGGGAAAAGCTCTGGGTGGGATACCGGGGAAGAAAATGAACAACGCTTTGGTTTTGAGAACGAGCAGCTCCATGACGGACTTCCTCGCTTGGATCCGGCAGCTGATCCGATTCGCTATAAGGGTGATGGGATGGAGGAAGAAACTCCAGCCAATTATGAAAAGCAGTAGGAGGGGAAGTTATGTCTTTCCAATATGAAGATGACTATAAACTGGGGATCCAGGAATTGCACCAAATCATGCCGCAAGTGGCGGATCGGTACAATGATTTTACAGGGGTTTGCTTTGAAGAAGGGGCTTTGAGTAAACAGGCGAAAGAACTGATCGCTTTAGGGATCAGTTTGAGTCATCGGGACGAAAATTGTGTTCGATACCATGTGGGGGAAGCGCTACAGAAAGGGGCCTCCCCGGAGGAGGTTTGGGAAACGGTAAATGTAGCGATGGCTATGAGTGGCGGAATGATCGTATCACAAAGTGTTCATTGGGTTTCAGAGACAATCTCTATGCGAAACGGTACCCCGCAATAAGCTTTGACAAAAAACGGCTTGAGACCTGTGGCTCAGCCGTTTTTTTCTTCGGTTAGTACTTTTCGTATTTCGTACAGATAGGAAACTCGGGCGCTTAGGCTTTCCTGAACGTTTTGGGCCAATTGGGGATCGGGGTAAGGGGTTTCCATCATCCGTTTGCTTTGATAGATCATATGGTCAACCGCTTCTAAAAGCAGAGGTTGAAATTGTTTAGGTAATGCAAGGTATTGGTTGGCATGTTCAAAAAATTTCTCATAAATGGAAACGGCTTTTTCAAAAGCATCGTTCTCACTCATCTGTTGCTGGTGTGCGAAAAGTTTAACTTTTTGTATCGTTTCTTCGTCAAGATAATAGGTTTTTCTTTTTTTTCCCATGACCTCGCCCCCTTTTTTATCATTTTAACTATAGCATACATCAAAAGGGGGCGTGTAAACGGGTTTACCCATGCATATCCTTATTGATCTTTTTAAAAGATTTCATGATATCTTTCGGATTGCTTTGTCCCTGGTTCATTTTTTTTTGCAGGCTTTGCAAGTCCTGGAATAGTTTTTTGTCTGTGGTTACATGGATGGTATAACGATCGGATAAGTCTTTTTTAAGTTGGTTGGCTACCTCGCTTTTGATTCCTTTTAAGCGAAAACGATCAATTCCTGTGACTTTGATGGCGATAGAAATATCTTCTCCCATTACGACAGAAACGGCATCGTCTACTCCGTTCACTTTTTTTCCTACTGCTGCCGTATGTTCAGATAAGACTTGATTGTAACTGAGTTGTTGGTACATCGCGTCTGAAGCAAGGCTTTGGGCTTGAGATGGTTTTTGTTGGCCGGCGCATCCGGTCATGATTGAAATGCTGAAAAGAAAAGGTAGAATAAAGTTCAATCGGATCATTGGATTTTAACTCCTTCTTAATGGGATCTAAAGATAAGGATATTATTTTCATAAAAGGGGATTTTATACAGTTGAGGCAAAAAATAAGCTCCCTTATAGGGGAGCTTTTAGGAGTAGGGGGTTACTACTATTGATTATATAGAGTGTACATTACGCGAGGGTTACACTTTTATGATCATTTTGTTACAATCGGGGATCTGTAACTTCCTTAATTGCTGTATAATAGTGCCAAGTTGGATGAATTTGAGTTGTAATGAAAGAAGGTATAGAGATGCTTGTTTCAAAGTTGCCTAACGGCATTCACATCATAGATTCTACGAAGAATTTATTTAAGGGTGATATTCTCTGCCCGTTTGCCATTGATGAAATTTGGGCGCGCAAGGTCGGACTTGGACAAGCGTTGCCAGGTATCCATCTGTGGAGGCATGAGAAAGCCTTCGTATTGGGATTAAGGGATCGGAAGCTGCCTCATGCCCTGGAAGCGATGAGTTGGTTGGAGCAGCAAGGTTATGCCGTGACTGTGCGCAATTCAGGCGGGGCTGCGGTTCCTTTGGATCCAGGGGTAGTCAATATGTCTATTATCTTGCCGAATCCTTTGGGGAAAATTGATTTTCATGAGGATTTTGAGCTCATGTACCAACTTATCCGAGAAAGCTTGGGGCCGTTGGTTATGAAGGGGGAAGTAGTAGGATCCTACTGTCCGGGAGATTTTGATCTTAGCATTAACGGGAAGAAGTTCTGCGGCATCGCCCAGCGTCGCCAGACCAAAGCGTTTGTCGTTCAAGCATTTATTGTCGTGGAGGGGAAAGGGCACGAGCGAGCGGAGCTGGTCCGTCAATTTTACCAAAAAGCTTCGGAAGGGACGGATCAAATCAGCTATCCCCAAGTGACAGAGGAAAGCATGGCAAGTCTGCAAGAGCTTGCAGGGATTCAGTCTGTTGATTCATACCTTGAGGGACTAATCGCTGTCCTCAACGCATGTGGGGTTGTTCCTTCTTCGGGTGGGATGCTCGATGAATGGATGCCGGAGATTCAGCTTATTGTTGATCAACTAAGAGATCGGTATGAGAAGAGAAGTGAGCGGGGAGGCTCCGAATAATGGGAGCTATAATCGACAATCATAATCTTCTGAGTTTTAATGCCAAATACCATTGTGCTTGGTTCTTGGTTTAACTTTCTTCTATTAGGATCCCATTTCCATGGGATCCTTTTCTGTATTTATAACTTTGATTTGATGTTTCATTTCTGATTGTCAAAGATTGGTCTAATTATCTGTTTTGTTATTTTGATCATAAATTGTATAACACTCATTAAAATTATAGAGCATATTATGAAAAATAAGGGTAGATTTGTTTTTTGTTGTACTATATAATGGGTATTGGCTGTTATAAAATCAATATTCACCGTGTTGATGTAGATAACAGTGTTAACCAAATTGTAGTAATACAGAAGTAATTGTTTTATGTAACAGAAATATATGGATGATTATGATTTTAACTTTTATATGAGGTGATGAAGTTGAGTAAAGCGGTTTCTGAAGTTCATGCTGAACAAATTCAAACATTGTCTATTCTCGCTCCTGATGGATCAGTCGTTAATGAGCAGGAAATGCCTAGGTTAAGTGACGAGCAATTGAGAGAGTTAATGAGAAAGATGGTTTTTACCCGGGTTTGGGATCAACGAGCCATCAGCCTGAATCGTCAAGGGCGACTTGGGTTCTATGCTCCTGTAGCGGGACAGGAAGCCAGCATGATCGGCAGTCAGTCGGCTTTAGTAAAAGAAGATTTTATTCTTCCGAGCTATCGGGATATTCCTCAAATTGTATGGCATGGACTTCCTTTATACCAAGCCTTCTTATATTCTCGCGGACATCAGCATGGAGGGCAGATTCCTGATGGCGTTAACGTCCTTATGCCGCAAATCATCATCGGCGCGCAGATTGTTCAGTGTGCGGGAGTAGCGATGGGCTTTAAGAAGCGGAATAAGAAGAATGTTGCCATTACGTACATTGGAGACGGGGGAACGTCCCAAGGCGATTTCTATGAAGGGTTGAATTTTGCTGGAGCTTATAAGCTTCCTGCGATTTTCGTTGTTCAGAACAATCGCTACGCGATTTCGACGCCAATTGAAAAACAAACCGCCGCGAAAACCCTAGCGGATAAAGCTGTTGCTGCAGGGATTACCGGTATTCAGGTAGATGGAATGGATATTTTAGCTGTTTATAAGGCGGTTTCCGATGCCGCAGAACGCGGAAGAAATGGAGAAGGTCCAACGCTTATCGAGGCTTTAACCTATCGCTATGGTCCTCACACGATGGCCGGGGATGATCCGACACGCTATCGCACAAGCGAGGAAGCCAGTGAGTGGGAGCAAAAAGATCCATTAATTCGTTTCCGCAAGTTCCTTGAGAAGAAAGGTCTTTGGACGGAAGCGGATGAGAACCGTGTGATTGAAGAGGCGAAAACAGCTGTAGCGGATGCGATCAAGAAGGCGGATGAGACGCCGAAGATGACCGTTCCAGGCTTAATCGATACGATGTTTGAAACAACTCCTGCGCATTTAGAAGAACAAAAAGCAGAGTTTTTGGCTAAGGAGGGCAAATAATCATGGCTCAAATGACAATGATTCAAGCAATTACCGACGCAATGCGCGTGGAATTAGAACGTGACCCGAATGTACTGTTATTCGGTGAGGATGTAGGGTTAAACGGAGGGGTGTTCCGTGCGACCGATGGACTTCAGAAGCAATTTGGCGAAGATCGGGTATTTGATACCCCGCTGGCTGAATCCGGAATCGGCGGATTAGCTGTAGGTCTTACTTTGCAAGGCTTCCGTCCAATCGCAGAAATTCAATTCTTTGGCTTTGTGTTTGAAGTGTTTGATTCCGTGGCGGCTCAAGCGGCTCGTATGCGCTATCGTTCCGGCGGAAAATATTCTTCTCCGATTACTTTCCGTTCTCCGTTTGGCGGAGGCGTTAAAACACCTGAGCTTCATGCGGACAGCCTAGAAGGATTGATGCTTCAAACCCCAGGGGTAAAGGTCGTTATTCCTTCTAATCCTTACGATGCGAAGGGACTGCTCATTTCCGCCATTCGTGATAATGATCCAGTCATCTTCCTAGAGCATATGAAGCTTTATCGTTCTTTCCGTGCTGAAGTGCCAGAAGGAGATTACTCTATTCCGCTAGGCAAGGCCAATGTAGTGAGAGAAGGGAGCGATGTTACCATTATTACTTATGGTGCCATGGTTCATACTTCTTTGAAAGCTGCGGAACAAATTGAAAAAGCTAGAGGGGCTAAGGTTGAAGTCATTGACCTTCGTACCATCAGTCCAATCGATATCGATACCATTGTGGCGTCTGTTGAAAAGACCAATCGCGCGATTGTAGTTCAAGAAGCTCAAAAGACTTCTGGTGTGGCCGCTGAAATCATCGCTCAAATCAATGAGAAAGCCATCCTTTCTCTTGAAGCTCCTGTGTTGCGCGTATCAGCTCCTGACACGGTATATCCGTTCGCGCAAGTGGAAGATGAATGGTTGCCTAATCCGGCTCGAGTCGTTGATGCATTAAATAAAGTTCTAGATTTTTAGATTATAGATGATAGGAGGTTTTCAAGATGGCACTATATCAAATGAAACTCCCTGAGTTGGGTGAAGGAATTCATGAAGGCGAAATCGTAAAGTGGCATATTAAGCCAGGCGATCAGGTTGAAGAAGATCAGATTATCGCTGATGTCCAAAATGACAAATCCGTTGTCGAACTGCCTTCTCCTGTGAGCGGAAAAATTGTGGAAATCAAGGTATCAGAAGGTACGGTATGTACAGTGGAAGATGTCATCCTTGTGTTCGAAGTGGAAGGGGCCGGCAACGCTGAGGAAGAGAAAGCGGAATGTGCAGTAGGCGGCGGAGTGGCTGCCAATGTAGCGGCCGCAACCATTGATACCCCGATGGCAACAGGTTCAGTAGCGGTAGCTGCACCAGCACCTGCTAACCGCAAGGTAATGGCGACTCCTAGTGTGCGTAAATTGGCAAGAGAAAAGGGCATTTTCCTGGTGGAAGTAAACGGAACAGGCCGAAATGGCCGTATCACCCGCGAAGATGTATTGAATTACGCGTCCGGTGGTGCTCAACCGGTGACTGAAGCAGCAGCTCCAGCCCAACCGGAAGCTCAAGCTGCCCCATCCAATGAGGGAAAGACAGCAGCTCCTTCCGTTACTGTAACAGCAGGAGACCGTCCTGAAGAGCGTGTACCATTAAAAGGAATTCGCAAAGTGATTGCCAACGCGATGGTGAAATCCAAGCAAACAGCTCCGCATGTAACACTGATGGATGAAGTGGATGTAACAGAGCTAGTCGCTCTTCGTGCCAAGGCCAACAAGGCGTTTGCTGAGAAGAAAGGCTTAAAGCTTACTTACTTGCCATTCATCGCGAAGGCTTTGGTTGCAGCTTGCCGTCAATATCCAGCGATGAATGCTTCCATTGATGATGAAAAGAACGAGATCATCTATAAGAAGTACTATAATGTAGGGATTGCAACAGATACGGATAATGGACTAATTGTTCCTGTGGTAGCTGACGCGGATCGCAAGAGCATTTGGAACATCGCAGGAGAAATTAAGGATTTAGCTGCCCGTGGCCGTGAAGGGAAATTGGCTCCGAGTGAATTGAAAGGAAGCACAATTACCATCACCAATATCGGTTCTGCTGGCGGGATGTTCTTTACTCCTGTAATTAATCACCCGGAAGTGGCGATTCTTGGAACAGGCCGCATCTCTGAAAAGCCAGTAGTAAAAGATGGCCAAATTGTTGTGGCCCCAGTTATGGCGTTGTCTTTAAGCTTTGACCATCGCCTCATTGACGGTGCTACCGCTCAAAACTTTTTAAACTATATTAAGCAGTTGCTTGCCGATCCTCAGCTGCTCGTAATGGAGGTTTAAATCCATGGTCGTAGGAGAATTTACAACAGAAATTGATGTTCTTGTCATTGGAGCGGGACCAGGTGGTTATGTAGCAGCCATTCGTGCGGCCCAACTAGGGAAAACCGTCGCTATTGTGGATAAAGATGAAGTGGGCGGCGTTTGCTTAAATCGCGGTTGTATCCCCTCAAAAGCGTTGATTACAGCTGCTCATCAATATGAAACGATGCATCATGCTTCCGATATCGGGATTCGTGCGGAAAACGTTCAAGTTGATTTCTCGAAGGTTCAAGAGTGGAAAAAAGGCGTTGTTAACAAGTTAACTGGCGGAGTAGCTTCCTTGTTGAAAGGAAATAAGGTTCAGAGACTTAAAGGGGAAGTCCTTTTTGTGAATGAAAACGAGGTGCGTGTCTTTGATGGATACGAAGTGAACCGTTATCGCTTTGAACATTGCATCATTGCTACAGGCTCCCGTCCGATCGAGCTGAAAGCTTTCCCTTATGGCAATCGGGTGATTTCCTCCACGGAAGCTCTTGAGCTGAAAGACATTCCAAAAAGCATGGTTGTTATTGGCGGCGGATATATTGGAATTGAATTAGGTCAAACCTATGCTAAGTTTGGAACTGAGGTTACAATCCTAGAGGGTTCTAACTCGATCCTTCCGGGCTTTGAAAAGGAAATGTCCCGCTGGGTAGAACGCAACCTGAAAAAGCTAGGGGTAGTCACTCATACGGAAGCATTGGCGCAAAGTGTCGAGCAAACGGACACGGAAGCTACTGTAACCTTTACCGTCAAGGGCGAAGAGAAAAAAGTTACAGCCGATTATGTTTTGGTAACGGTCGGACGTCGCCCGAATACGGATGAACTCGGGTTAGAAGCCATTAATATGGAAATGACGGAACGCGGCTTAATCAAAATTGATCATCAGTGCAAAACGAATGTGCCTAACGTCTATGCGATTGGCGATATTGTTGAAGGGCCGGCTCTAGCCCATAAGGCTTCATATGAAGGGAAAGTGGCGGCTGAGGTGATTGCCGGACTTCCGAGCATGATCGATTACAAGGCTATTCCTGCTGTGGTCTTCTGCGACCCTGAAATTGCGAGTGTCGGCTTAAGCGAGACGGAGGCAAAGGATCAAGGGTATGAAGTTTTAGTCGGTAAGTTCCCATATGCCGCTAACGGACGTGCGTTATCCATGAACGTAGGGGAAGGGTTTGTAAAAATTATTGGGGATAAAGAAACCGGACTTGTTCTTGGGGCGCAAATTGTCGGTCCTGAGGCATCTAATCTGATTGCAGAAGTCGCCTTAGCGATTGAAATGGGGACTACCCTAGAAGATATTACACTCACTATTCACGCTCATCCTACCTTGGGTGAAATCGTGATGGAAGCAGCTGAAGGCGCTCTGGGTCACGCCATTCACCAGATTAATAAATAATTATTCAAATAAAAAAGTCATTCCGTGGATTAGTTTCCTTTGGAATGACTTTTTTATTTAGTTCTGGTGAATGGCATAGTGATGAAATCCGTTGCAATCTTCACAGGTTGTAGTATAACAATCGGCTTGTTCGTTAATGGTGTTTCCACACTTGTTGCAGCATTTTGCAGGTAGCATTTTGAAGAATTCACTAGTAGATTGGATCATTTTTTATTCCTCCATCTGTTATTGTTTTATTTATATATAATGTACTATAACAGCACAAAAAAACAAAACCCTGTTTTAAGGGCTTATCCCAATGTTTTATCTTCTTTTCTCGAATTTTCTCTCTTTTCCTCGTGTTATTGAACAAAATTAAATAAAGTGTTATTGTTACAATACAGCATCTGGAAGACCGAGGAAACGACGCACGAATCGCTTAGCGAGTTACATATAATGGATTAAAAACAACTTGAGGTGATTGTTTGCGGGAATATCTTCTCTACTGCACATATTGTGACGAGTACAGCTCTTTAGGGCACTATGTGGAGAAGGAAGGGCACTTTGAAGGAGAGTATTCGCTGCTTCATAATCGACGGATGCAGAGTGATGAATTGCTATGCCGTTTCCTTCTCAGTCATCTCGGCCATCATATCAAAGCCATTCCGAACCGGACGGATGAGTTTTCCGATATTATTAAGAGTGCAAGGCGGTTCAAAGACGGGGAAGTAGATAAGTATGTGGAAGAAGCCATATTAAGGAACCAAGCGAAGGAAAAAGACAAGGAAATGGACCGGGAACTAGGTCGATTGCAGCTGAATGTATTGAGCAAAATGTTGGAGGAAGAAGCTCAAGTCATTTCGAAACTGCCGACGGAAACAAAGGCTGAGGCCCAGTTTCTTCTTGGAAAGGAGGAAGGACTAAAACGGGCAATAGCGATACTGAAAGAATTGATGCAAAAGACGAACACGTTTTATAAAACGTAGCACTCGTGCCGGAGCGAGTGTTTTTTTGCGCAGATATCGGGTTGCTTTCAACACTGCTTTGGGACAAACTAAGATATTATGGTAGAAAGAAGAGAGGGAAACCGTATGAAACGATACCTGCACAATCAGATGGGGCTAAAAATCCATCATTTAGAGCATCATCATGGAGATGATCAGCTTTTTATCTTATCCCATGGCTTTACGGGAAGTTTGAATTCGCATGTTATTGCCTCGCTTAGAAACTATTTGGATAAAAAGGGGATATCGAATGTTTCCGTTGACTTTACGAATAATTTAAATGAGTCCGATGGTTCGTTTACCTATCATACGATCACTGGCGAGGTTGACGATTTGAATGTGGTGTATGAGGCCTACCGCCATCGGTACAAAAAAGTATTTCTTTTAGGTCATAGTATGGGATGCACGGTATCGGCCCAGTTTGCTCTTCAGCACGCGGTAGACGGTTTATTGCTGGTTGCGCCTCCCTATTCCATGCGTGAAATGATCCTGGGCTTTGCCCAAGCAGCTTATGGAGATGCTCAGGCTGCTTTAGCCAAGTGGGAGCGGGACCAAACGTTTCCGATCTATAATGGGAAGGACCAAAGCTCCTATCCTCTCGCTTATGAATTTTACCGGGATCTTTCACGGATTCATCCTAGTGCCTATCAAGGCATTCAGGTTCCTTCAGTGATTATCTACTCTTCAGAGGATCCAGTCGTTCCTCCATCGCAATCGATTCGCCTCTTTCAAGCCTTGGGTGCCACGGAAAAAAAGTTGCTGGAAATTCCATCGGCGCCTCACTCCTTTGATACCCCTTCAGCGACTGAAGCGTTGCTTCAAGCAGGAGAAGAAGCTATACGATTCCTTGGTTTGATTCGTACGCGGTGAAGCGTCTCATACGGGGACGGTTTTTTAGGAACATTTGTTTGCGTATTTAAAAAGAAAGGTGATACAATAAATGAGAACAAATGTTTTTGTTGGATGGAGGAAGAGAAGATGGACCAAATCCGTGATCGAGGAAATATCAAATGGACCGCTATGATGTTGCCGGAACATCGGCAGCTGCTGCAGCAATTAGAAGAATCTCAAGATGAAAGAGAATGTCCGGAGCTGGCTGAGGATAAATGGGAAGAACTTCAATTTGTGATACAGAAGGCAATTGAAGAAAAGACAGAGATCACGCTTACTTTCTTTCAAGATAAACGAATGGAAAATTTAATAGGAAGAATAAAGAAGTACGATCCTTTGTCTCGTTCCCTTAGTTTAGTGGGGAGAAGCGAGCTACGGCATATTCCGGTAAGTACGATCGTAGATGCTGTACCGTTATCAGGGAACGAGCCTCTGGAATAAACAGGCTTAGAATTTGACATACTGGAAAAATGAAGGCAATAGGAGGGAAAAGCATGAACTTGCTTGGATGGATTGGAATCATATTTGTCACACATGTTGCTTTATATTTTGTCCTGGGAACGGATAATTGGGTGAGTACAGCCATGTTGGCAACGGCGGTATGGGCTGGAGCCCTATATGTGATTCGATTTGTTATGAGACAAAGGCAAAAAGAGAGAACCTGAATAGAAGTGACCGTGTTTAAACTTGGCGAATGCCAAGTTTTCTTGTATACTGTCGGAATTTATAACTCCGTTATTATTATTAGGACAGCACGAGGAAAACTTGTTGACGCACTATTTTAGCTTGCGTTAGCCAAGTTTTCTGGTGGGGGGGTTTTTGTGAAACTGGGCAGTCACGTGAGCATTCGGAATGGATATGAAGGTGCAGCGCAGCATGCGGCAAAGTTAGGAGGAAAATCCTTCCAATATTTTCCGAAAAATCCTCGCAGTTTGTCGGTAAAGTCATTTGATGTAAAAGATGCGGAAAGGTGTGCCAGGTTTTGCCGGGAACAAGGGATGGAATCTATAGCCCATGCACCTTATCCAACAAATTTATCCGTTGATGAACCTGAAATGCGGCTAGTGTTGAAAGCTTCGCTAGCCAACGATATGGAGATAGCTGAAGCCTGTGGATCTGTAGGCTTGGTTGTACATTTTGGAAAATACAAGGGCAAAGATCCTTTGGAAGGTTATAGATTAATGATTGAAATGCTTAATGAATTATTATCCGATTGGAAAGGGCAGTTGCTTCTCCTCATTGAGAATAATGCGGGTCAAGGCATACGCATGGGGACAACATTTGAAGAACTGGTCCAGGTGCGGAATCTAACGGACTACCCGGATAAGATTGGGTATT
Source organism: Ammoniphilus soli (assembly GCF_040813775.1). NCBI lineage: Bacteria > Bacillati > Bacillota > Bacilli > Caryophanales > Paenibacillaceae > Ammoniphilus > Ammoniphilus soli. The sequence goes on along the minus strand of NZ_JBEGDL010000003.1, from coordinate 266,546 downwards.
GCTTGGACACCTGCCATGCTTATGCCAGCGGCTTGTGGAACGGCAGCAATTGGGAGCAGGTGGTAGAGGCTGGAGAGAAATTGGACTATTTTTCTCACCTGAAGGCTATTCACCTGAATGATTCAGCGTATGGTTATACCTCCTATCGGGACCGTCACGCCAACGTGGGCAGGGGGCACATCGGACAAGGGGGGATGAAGCAATTGCTGCAGTCCAATGTGGTCAAGGGGCTGCCTGTGGTCTTGGAAACCCCCAGTTCCTCAACCTATTCGCACCAGGATGAGATTTGCTTTATTCAGCAAGAGCTGTTAGGGCTTGGCTTTTCGTGAACTTTTTTGATTTAAAGCTGCCAGGCGCTCGACTAATTCTTCTTTCCATACAAGATCGCCTGTGGATTGAGCCATGGAGTATAGCTCTAGGGCTCGGTCTATTTGCTCCTTTACGACATGTTCCATTCGCAAATACTCCGCATGGTTTGCTGGATTATACAGTGTCTCTCTTGCCTTGGGGTTGACATAAGGCTGAAGATCTACTTCCCCTGCTCGGTCTCCCCGCGCATACTCCTTCAACATTTGAAATTCGAATTCCACATCCGGGTGGATCGCCATACGCTCGCAAGCAAGACAAAACAGTACCGGTACATTTAACATAGCCGTTTCCTCCAAATTGAGGTGGGCAATAGTAAGAAGCATGTCCGATCCGCAACAAAAACTCATCAGGCTGTCCCTCCGCTGTTTTGATTCCTCTATTCTACCATAACAGATAGGACCATGCAGAAGAACAGTATGTTATAATAATGCTTGTTGAAAGGAGTGGGTGGATAATGAGCATTATGATGATCATAGGTCTGCTTATCGTTGCCGTTTACGGAGGGGCGATTTTGGTCGCTGTAACCCAGATCGTTCGCGGAAAATTTAAGGTGGATTATGACAAAATGGCACAAGAGGCAATCCAGAGCCATTTGCAGGCAAAGCCTAAGCCATAATGAAAACAGTCGTTATAACAGGGCATAAGAAGCAAGAGGTCGGCCTCTGGGGAGAGAAACATCCAGCTTTTCCTTATTTAAAGATGGCCTATCAGCGAAAGATGATTCAAGCCATAGGGGAAGGAGGGGCCGAATGGTTCCTCTGCAGCGGAGGGCAGGGATTAGAGCTGTATGGTGCCCGGTGGCTTGTTGAGCTCCGGAAGGAGTTTCGCCATATCAAACTAGCCATGCTTCTTCCGTTTTATAATCAAGAAAAGAACTGGAAGGAAGATGCTCAGGAGCTCTATCAAGAAGTGCTGGCGCAGGCTGACTTTGTCGATTACATCTCGAAGAGAGAGTATACTCAGCCTTGGCAATTGGTGCAAAAGAATAAGTATTTGATCGATAAGAGCGATGGGCTCATCACTTTTTTTAACGGCGTGGAACGAACGCATCCTTGGTATTACATTGTTGAAGCACAAAAGAAAAAGGACAAGCAAGGGTATGAGATCTGGGTGATGGAGCCGGAGGAATTGCAAAGCTTGGTAGAGGAATTAAACCAGGAATGGTAGAAATCCCCCCTTCAACAGGGGGGATGGTGTTAGCTATGATTATGCTCAGGGTCGTCGCATTCGTGTTCTTCTTCCATGGCGGATTCGAAAGCTTGGGCCACTTTATCAAATTCCTCATCGCTTTCAATCGCGGCAAGTTCCCCATCCCCGTCGATGCGAAGGAAAAATACGTCAATATCCTCATCTTCGTTTTCTTCAATTTCTTGCAAAAAACTGACTGCGATATAATTGGAGCCTTCAATCTCCATCATGCCTAAAACTTCGACTTCTTGTTCCTCATTGTTTTCGTCAACGAGGGTAAAAATTTCGCCTACTTCGATTGGATCCATAATAATTCCCCTTTCCATTCCTTACCATCTTGGGTAAGGTTACTATCAGTATATCTTATCATTGCCTATCTTCCCAAGGGTAAATTCATTTTATACGAAAAATTTACAAACACATAAAGCCATTTTTAATAATATAGAGGTGAATAGTTTGCGCAGAAAACCGTACGATTATTTCCTGCTAGGGGTAATATTGCTTATAGTGGGTTGGATGCTTGTTGGGTGCGTTCCAAAAGCTGCAGATAACCTAGCCGTACCGGACAATGCAGAGCAGGGTTTGGTGAAACGAGTGGTTGATGGGGATACGTTCGTTCTTGAGGATAATCGAAAGGTTCGTCTGATAGGCATTAATACTCCTGAATCCGTAGATCCCAGGCGGCCCGTCGAGTATTATGGCAAGCAAGCCAGCAAGTATACCCAGAAGCTCCTTGAAGGAAAGAAGGTGTGGCTGCAGTGGGGGAGAACACCGAAGGACAAGTATGACAGATGGTTGGCTTGGGTTTGGCTGGCAGATGGTACGTTCGTGAATGGACACCTTGTGGCAGAAGGATATGCCCAAGTGTATACCTTCAAGGATAATCCAGATCATGCAGAATACCTTCTGGAGTTGCAGAAGAAAGCTAGGGAAGAAGGGCGTGGCTTATGGGAAGAGGTGCATGAGGAGACGTTGGAACCGACTGAGGAACGGAAACAGCAGTCTGCCGCTGAGACATCAGCAAACGAAGGGTTTATTGCTTCTAGGAATTCCCAGGTATATCATGAGTTTGGTTGTCCGGGTGCGGCGAGCATCCTAGAAAGCAATAAAGTGTATTTTCAAAGCGAAGAGGAAGCACAAGCAAGCGGCCGAAGAATGTGTCAGGTTTCTGGCTGTACCATGGCACACTAACTTTTCAATTTGAACTTTCCATAATCAATGACAATAATTTTGCCTTTTTTTATACGTAGATTCGACCGTTTGGGATTATTGTGGCGAGTTAAAATATCTGCCGGTATAATCCCATGTCTTTTCAACTTATGTTTAAGTTTTAATAATTTCTTTTTATAATGAATGGACCTCGGAAACTCCTTGTGCACCTTTTTCATGATTAACCAGCCTGTACCGTGGTCTTTGATTCGAGCCAGATGTTTTCTTATTGAGGAAGATGACGATTTATAGATATTGACTTCGTTTTCATTATCCTTAACTCCACATGTTTTTTTGGCAACCTTTAGTACCTTTCCATGGCCTAGGTCATAAACAATCCTTGCTTTTCCGGAACCGATCACTTTTTTCTTTTTGATTAGCTTTCTGATTTTTTTGTCTAGCTTGCGCAGGATACTTTTTTTGATTTTCCTGGACACTTACTTACCTCCTTAGAGAAGTAGTTTTACAGTTTATTCAAAGTTGTGGGGAATGGTATCTACATATTGGATCGTACTTGAGGAACCATGTGCGTAAGCTTATCAGAGAAGGAGAATAGGTAGATCCCGTCGAATTCTTTATGTCGACGGGATTTTTTATCCTGTCGGAAATTCCACTTCGTTACTAATTAGATGACATGAAATCATGCTCGAGGTTTATTTATGAGAAAATCTTTATTTATAATCAGTGTTCTTTTAGCCGGCCTTTTCTTTTACCAAGAGACAACCGTGAGTCCGGTACACAAAACCCAAGCCCAGACCGAGGATGTTGAAGCGAAGAAAAACCATCCGGAGATTGAATCCAAAACTTCTTTAACAAAAATTACACAACGTGCTCATTCTGTTCTAGTAGATGTGCCTGCCATACGACAATTGCCCGAATTGTACAATGGCTGTGAGGTAACGAGCTTAGCCATGCTTCTGGCTGCTTCGGGGAGGTCTGTGGACAAGATGGAGCTAGCAGCCAAAGTCCGAAAAGACCCGACACCGTTTAAAGGCTCATCCTTGCAAGAAATACAGGAATGGGGTGATCCCAATCAAGGATTTGTCGGGGATATCACTGGGAAAAGGAAAGGATACGGCGTTTATAACGGCCCTTTATTTCAGCTTTTGCAGGAATATGTTCCAAAAGGGGCTGTTAATTTATCAGGCAAAAGCTTTGAAGAGGTTGAATGGGTACTCAGTCAAGGCCGGCCTGTTGTGGCCTGGACGACAGTTTCTTACCAACCAACGGATAAATGGGTATCTTGGAAAAGGGAAGATCAGACGATCAAAGCTACATTTCAGTTGCACGCTGTACTGCTAGTAGGCTACGACGACCTGCATATATACATTAATGATCCCTTGACTGGAACGAAGGCGCAGAAGGTTTCTAAGCGCACGTTTATTGAAAGCTGGAAACAGCTGGGCAGTCAAGCGGTGTCGATTGTAGATGAGAAGCATTGGTATGTGCTTAAGTAAGAAAAAAATAACGGGCCTCCCAGGGCCCGTTATTTTTGGATACCGTCAGAATTTATCTTCCTCCGCCACTCCTTCAGGGACACAGTCCGATACGAGCTGGTCGAGATGAGGGTCTGTGATCTCAATGGTAAGGTCATAAAAGGAAAATGGTGTGGACTCATATTGATGGAGTTTCGCGAGATACACTTGAACTTCCTGGAATAGCTTCTCTTTCTTGATCCCCAGCTCCCCATTCCACGACTCTCCACATTTTGCTAACGCCTGCTCGAAGAGCTTGATAGCGCCTGTGATGTTGCCATTGCGAAAATGATAGAGTCCGACAGCGACTTGAAGAAGTCCTTGCAGCAGTTTGTTTTTGCCTTCCTGCAGCCACAACTCCTCCATCACTTCATGACATTCGTAATAGTCTCGCTGTTTGTTGAAAAAATAGAGGTATTCAATATAAAGCCGGTCATACAAGACAGTTTCCTCCTTCTTCAATTAGGTACGAAAAAACATAATTTGTTCACAGCTATTAAAATACCATGGATGTATAATAAAAGTGTAGCAAATGGTATATTATTCCTTCGGGGAGGAAGATGAATATGTTAACCGTATGTTCTCGCATTGCTGTACCTTTCGATAATTCCGATCTGAGCAATAGGGCACTGGAAACTGCGATCATGTTAGCCAAGCAAGATGAAAGAATAGAGCTAGACGTCCTTACTGTAGTCAATATCCCTACTTCGGTAGCCTATTACGGAGCCTATAACGATGATCGCATTCGAGAGGCTCATCTAGCTTCCGCCAAAGAAATGATGGATGGTGTAGAGGAAAAAATTAAAGACTTGCCAAACAAGACAAGAACTTTTGTATTAGAAGGAAATCCAGCCCCTATTATTGTCGATTTCGTTAAACAAAATGATTCCGATCTCGTTGTGATGGGTAGCCGGGGATTAAGCGGGCTAAAAGAAATGTTTTTAGGCAGTGTAAGTCACTATGTGGTTCAAAAATCGACTTGCCCGGTTTACATCATAAAGTAGGCATGGAAGAAAACATGGGAAAATAAATCCCTATGTTTTCTTTTTTTTCTGGTATTTAAGTAGCGGGTTTACAATCGCTGCAATATCCTTTTAATACGACCTCAGTATCCACAAATTGATAACGCGAAGAGACCTCAAGGGATGGAGTAATCTGAACCTCCGATTCATCGATGTCCTCCATTTTGCCGCAAGAGTAGCATAGGAAATGGTGATGATCATGTTCCGCCATCTCAAACCGCGAGGCTTCCCCGAACCGATATTCCCGCAAGATCCCCATTTCATGGAGCGAATGAAGGGTATTATACACGGTGGTAAAGGATAACGTAGGAAATTCTTTCTTCATAAATTGAAAAATCTCTTCCGCTGTAGGATGGTCTAGCTTCAATAGCACATTTATGATTGCGAGGCGCTGGATCGTCACTCGCCCGCCCTTTTCCTTAATTTTTTCAATGACTAGGTCAATCATATTTTCTTTCATCATGGGTTACCTCCAAGTATCCTGTGATCACCGGGCTTCCTTTAGCAATAGTATTGTTTTTATTACCTAATAGTATATAATGTATGTGTAATAATTACAAATAAATTCAAACAAATATCCTGGCTCATTATATTTCCCAATAAGGGGAAACTGTAAAAGCATTCCTTATAGCTTTAGTTGAAGATAGAGCAATAATAACTTATCTACGTCCCTATTGAAAGCAGAAGGGAGCATGCGGATGCGGTCGAAGTTGATGTTTTTATTAATTCTCCTATCCGGCTTTTTTATAGGAATTTATTACCATTATCTACTGGAACAGCTCTCAAGCTGGGCACCATTTCCTGTGCTATCCTTTGAGGAAGAATCGGCATTTTTAACCCTTGCAACCTATTTGATTACCCATTTTTTCACCATCTTATTCACCTTATCCATCCTTTTGATTGCTTCGATTATCGTGCTGGAGAATCGAAATCCATCCCGGACGGTGGCTTGGCTGGTTATCTTAACTATTTTTCCTATTATTGGATTTATATTTTATATTTTTGTTGGACGAAATGTGAGGAAAAAGAGAAGATACAAAAATAAGACCATTGATTTGAATGAATTGCGCCACATCATCGATCTTCCCTACGATTTCAATGAAACGATGGAAGTAGAGTTAAAGTCGAAACCGGAACGTATCGTGAACCTATTGCTGCATAATGCGAGTTCTCCGATGACCCGGTTTAATCAAGCGACAATTCTTACAAACGGCGAGGCTACGTTTGAAGCGATGTTTAGAGAAATGGAAGGGGCAACGGACCATATTCACTTCATCTCTTTTATTGTCAGGGATGATGAGATCGGCCAAAAGCTAAAGCGGCTTTTTATCGCTAAGGCAAAAGAAGGAGTAAAGGTAAGGGTTATCATTGATGGCTTAGGGAGCCGAAAGCTGCCTGCAAAATACATCCAAGAGCTGCAAGGTGCAGGGGTAGAGGTAGCCGTTTTTTCGCCCATCCTTTTCCCATACCTCCGAAAGGTAAATTACCGCAACCACCGAAAAATTGCCATTGTAGATGGCCGGGTTGGGTTTGTTGGCGGGTTGAATGTTGGGGATGAATACTTGGGGAAACATAAAAGATTAGGGTTCTGGCGAGACACGCATATGATGGTTGAAGGGGACAGCGTGTATTTCTTACAGCTGATTTTTCTTTTGGATTGGAGATTTACTGCAAACCAGAATATATTCTGTGCTACCCATTCGTTTCCCCGGCACCAAATACAGGAAGAGTTATTCATTCAAATTGCGGCCAGCGGTCCCGATTCCGATTGGGAGTATATCCTGAAGCTTTATTTTTCATTGATTACCCAAGCCAATCGTACGGTGTATATAACAACCCCTTATCTCATCCCAGATGACAGTATCCTAATGGCGCTGAAAACAGCCGCTTTAAGTGGAGTGGATGTTCGGATTATCGTACCAGGCATCCCTGACCATGTTGTCGTGTTTTGGGCCTCACACTCATACTTCACTGAATTATTGGAAGCGGGAGTCCGGATCTACCGGTATAAAAAAGGATTCATTCACGCCAAAATCATCATTGCAGATGGGGAAATTGTGGCCTTGGGAACAGCCAACTTAGACATCCGCAGTTTCCATCATAATTTTGAAGTTAGTGCGGTCATCTATGACTCCAAGGTTGCAGAACGGTTGGAAAAGGATTTTCTGGAGGACTTGCTGGACGGCGAGGAAATTCTTCTGGAGGAGTTCGCAAAAAGGCCATTCCGCGAGAAAATCAAAGAATCAGTAGCCAGGCTAATGTCACCGATGCTTTAACCAACCAAGGAGGCAAAATCTCCTTAGTTGGTCAAAAGAGGAGCATTCGTTCCGCAGGTCCATCGCTTTTAGCAGAAGGCTGCGGTCCCCGCGAGGTTGATCATGGCCCTCATCGCACGGTACAGCTCAAACTGATCGGAGGCGGTGAATGAGACCGTAGATGTTCCTGCTGCATGTTTCGTTCCTGGCAGAATGGCAGCCATTTCTGCTTGTCCGGCATGAGCAAAGTCGATGGCCAGTTCGAGTGGCAAGCTAACCTTGAGGGGAGCCAGATCGGGAATAGAAGCTAGGGCTCGTTTGGTTTTTTCGGCTAATATTTCTTTGCTTTTTTGCAGCGAGAGGCATGAGGCAGAGGTACGCGAGATGGCCGTTTTTACCACCGCCGCGGTAATGTCGGGAAGCAGGGCAGTGGCCTCCTGTGCTACTTGGTCGTCTCCGGAAACCAAGCATACAGGAACCCCGAAAAGGGCTGCATAAATGGCGTTAAACCCGAACTCTCCCATCACTTGTCCATTTATGTATAGATTTCTAATCACGCCTGACATGGTATGGCTTAATACCCCCGGTACGCCTTGTCGAGTATGGTAGCCAATAAAGAGAGCCGCATCAAAGCTGCTATCCAGTCCTTGCATCATGGAAAAATCCCGGGGCGATCCGCATAACAGGATGGCTTTCGGATGGAGACGCTCAATTAACAGGTTCGTCATTTTTTCATGGCTATCGGCCACGAGTATTTCTTTTGCCCCATACTCCACCGCTGCCTCTATCACGGCATTGACATCATGCGTCATGAACACTCTTCCTCGCTCGTAATTTTTCCCCTGATCAGGATTAATGTAACTAGGGTCAACGATGCCTGATATTCCTTCCATATCTGCTGAAATAAATAATTTCAAGACTTGACACCTTCCTTAAAATGTTTATGCTTTCATTGGATCTCATCCCAGCTTCTTTGCATATTCATAATGAAGAGCAGGATGTTCTTTTGCAGCGATATATCTGTAACATGATATAGGAGTTAAAGCAAAAAGTATAGGCTAAAGGGGGAGTAATTTTGAAACCTTTGATAGGAATCACAGCTTCCTTTGATGGGACACATATTAAAGTGCCAAAAGAGAATATTCAAGCGATATTACAGGCTGGCGGTCTCCCCTTTATCCTTCCTTATGCGGAAGATGAGCAAACGATCCGTCAAATCGCTTCCCAATTAGACGGATTGCTGCTTACGGGCGGAGGAGATATAGACCCTTTTCTATTTGGGGATGAACCCCTTCCATCGTTGGGATCCATTACTCCGGAACGGGATACTCTTGAAGTCCTGCTGATTCGAGAAATGCTTTCCCTGGATAAACCGATTTTAGGAATCTGCCGTGGTTGCCAAATCCTGAATATCGCGGCAGGAGGAGATATGTATCAAGATATCTATACTCAGAAAAGCTCCCCCCTCCTTCAGCATAGTCAAAATGCACCGCGTTACCATGTTTCGCATTATGCTGATATTCGCCAAAAGACTCTTTTGCACCGCATCATGGGGGAAGAACGAATTAAAATTAACAGCTTTCACCACCAAGCAGTCCGAAATTTAGCAGACGGCTTCTGTATTGCTGCAACTTCGACGGATGGGGTGATCGAGGCCTTCGATAGTCGGGAACATGCGTTTGTACTGGGCGTTCAATGGCATCCCGAGGACCTCATATTGAAACATCCCATTATGTTCAAGCTTTTTACAGCATTTGTCGCGGCTTGTACGGCCAAGTAAAAGGAGTCCCGCAAGGGGGGACTCCTTTCATTGTTTGTTTAATTTTGAAGAACATCGCCGATATCGTGCTGACCGATAATTAACGCAATCGGCTCAAGGTATACTTTAATTGGAGCATCGCCCGTTTCCAGAAGGCTGATTTCAATATCTAGTACCTTATACTTTTTGGGTTCAATGCGGGGATCGACGACAATCTCAAATCCCTTTAGTCCCAATGCTGGAGTAATAAAAGTAACGCCAGGCGATAGGTAGGGAAGGTTAAATTCCCCGTGAAGATAATCAGTTTCCGTTATCAGTTCATTATTAAAGTCGCGAAGTGTGATGTTCTGCAATACGATATAATTCATTCCCAATTCCTCCCCTAAATGTCTCCTTTCAATAATTCGAACTATATGCATTTTTTCCTTTAGTCCAATGGCGGATAATTTGAAGATTTTGTGGAAACATAAAAAAGGAATGCCTCAGTCAAGAGAACATCCCTTTGTGTGTATCAGGATCCTATTGTAAGATGCGATGAAGCATGGCTGCTGTTTCTGCTCTGGACACGGTTTCATCAGGTCGATAGGTGCCGTCTTGGTACCCGGAAATGATGCCAGCCCTTTGCAGTTTCATAATATCTTCTTTAGCCCAATGGTTGCCTAGATCACTGAATGTGGTGTTCAAAGTTCCCTCAGGTGCGATGGCAAAACTTCGAGCCAAGACCGTGGCTATTTCCGCACGGGTGATCGGATAACCGGGACGGAAGGTTTGATCTGGGTATCCTTTCATCATTCCATAAACGGAAATGGTGCTTACATAAGGGAAAGACCAGCGGGCGGTTGAAACGTCTTTAAAGGATCCTTCTGTCTTGATATCATAGCGTAGGGCTTGAGTAAACAGCGTGGCAATTTCTTCTCTTGTGATATCGTTTTCCGGACGAAAAGTCTGATCCTGGTATCCGCGAAGTAGGTCCCGCTTTTTCATAGCTAAAATATCATCTTTAGCCCAGTGAGACACAATGTCCTGAAAGGCTTTACTTTTTCCGCTGAGGGCCGTCCAGATACGCGTATCCTCTTGCCCCAAGTGCCAAGCCCCCCAGCCCCGGAGCTGATATTTTTCCACCAAGCCGATTCTTTCCTGAAGGGTTTCCGCATTCTCAAACCAGATTTGATAGTTTTTCCCTGATTTTTGATCCCTAAATTCTGTCTTCATCGTTTTATGCTTGGCGTCGTATACCACAGTAGCATTGTTTTTCGTGATTAGGTCCATAGCTGCCGGATAAAGAATTCCTTTTCCTTTGTCGGTTTCAGTCCAGTAGCGCCCGTAAAAAGGGACCCCCAACACTATTTTTTCTTTCGGTATTTTCTTAAGGTAAAAGCGAACCGTTTCTTCTACCCAAGGCAAACCTGCAACAGGTCCTGCAGGACCATTCGGATAGCTTTGGTCATAGGCCATAATAAAGACCATATCGACGATTTTGCCAATCGCTTCAAAATCGTAAGAGCCCACCCAGCCTTTAGCAGTTTCATATTGAGCGGGTGCTACGGCAATACTGACCGTCTTGCCATGAGGCCTTAGTTGGTCAGCCAGTCTTTTTAAAAATTCCGTTTGCATTTCTCTTTGTGCAGGCGTAAGGTTTTCAATATCAATATTGACACCATCTAAATTGTGCTTCAAAATAGCGGAGGCTAAATCATCGGCTAGCTTTTGCCGATTTTCCATAGCTTTTATCCCAATTTGCTGATCCCAATGATTGCTGATAAAGGGTGTAATGCGGTATCCCTTGGCTTGAGCGTAGCTTGCGAATTTCGAATCCACCTCAGAGATCAATTGGCCATCTGCTGTTAGATTGAAATAATTGGGAGATAGCATGCCCACTTGACCGTTTGTCTTCTCCAGTTGTTTTTTGTATGTATCGGATGTGCCGCCGTATAAGTAAATCAAATTATTGAGGTTGGGCAACTGGGCAGAAAGCGATGTACTTGTTAAACTAAAGATAATGACAAAGAGGCTGAAAATCCATTTAATCATCCCGTTTCTCCTTGGTTTTGATACTTTAATCTTATAAGAGGCAAACCTAGGGGTCATCAGGAAATAAGAGGAAATGGAGTGATCTCGAAGAAATGGAGTGGAAATGGTGTTGAAGTTCACGAAAATGCATGCATTGGGAAATAATTACATCTATGTCAACTGTTTTGAGGAAAAGCTATTGGAGGAAGATCTTGCCGATTTGGCCGTAAAGGTGTCTCAAATCAATACCGGTATCGGTTCAGACGGAATGATTTTAATTTGTCCGTCAGATCAGGCAGACTTTAAGATGAGAGTGTTCAACAACGACGGATCAGAGGCGAAGAACTGCGGCAATGGCCTTCGTTGCGTGGCGCGTTTTGTCTATGATCGCGGGCTGACGCAGCAAACCCGATTTTCTATTGAAACCCTGGGAGGCATCGTAGAGGCTCAAATCAACCTGCAGGACAATAAGGTCTCCTCTATAACGGTTAATATGGGGCGACCGAGGCTAAAGAAAAAAGAAGTACCTATGCAAGGGGATCCGGAATCTGAAACCATTCAGGAAATCTGGCAGTTTGAGGATGATCGCGAGTATGCTTTGACGGCTTTATCGATGGGGAATCCCCATGCGGTTATTGTAGTGGAGGATATCGATGAGATCGACGTGGCTCGGGAAGGCAAGGCGATCGAATGGTCCCCCTTGTTTCCGGAGCGAGTGAATGTGGAGTTTATCCAGATTGTTAGTCCGACGGAGGTTATTTTCCGAGTATGGGAACGGGGATCCGGGATTACCCAGGCTTGCGGTACAGGCGCTTGCGCAGCGGTGGTGGCTGGAGTCTTAACCCATCGATTGGAGAAAAATCAGCCGGTTACTGTGCATCTCCTTGGGGGAGATTTGGAAATTGTGTGGTCGGAAGATGATCGGGTATTCATGACAGGCCCTGCTGAGTTCATTGCAGATGGCGTATTTTATTTGACCTAAACCCCTCAGCCTGTACATATACTGTTCCTGAGGTGATTGGAATGAAGGAACAATATTCATCGAATGCGATGCAAGGTTTTACTTTGCTTGTACTCGTGCTTAATTTGCTTATAGCAATGGCCATCCTAGCGCCCGAAGGACATTTAAATCCGAAAAATGTTTTGGATAGCCTGGACCGGGAAGCTGCGACATCTCCAATCGAGATCGGAATTTCAACCCCGTCCATGATTCTGGAGTGGAAGCCAGCTGGGCAATTTATAGATGGCGATTGGAGGGTTGAGAAATTTCAGGAATATGAAATTTATCTTGACGAAAAAGGTCAAATTATAAAGGAGATTCCGACTGCCCATTTTAATTATTTAAGATATTGGCGTTATTAAATGGAATATGGTAGTATTAACGGATGAATGTACATACTGCAAGGAGGAAGAAAGCAGATGACAATGGATGCCGTTAAGAACGGACCGGTGGCAAAAAAATCGGAAGTAAAAGCTTATGAAGAGTTTGTAGTGGGGAGCCGCAACGCTGTTTGGTATATGGACTATTTGAATGAGGTCCAGCGTTTAGAAAAAGCAGACCCTTCTTTGCGAGAACCAAGTACGATGTCTAAAAGCGAATTGAAGCAAAGGCTCCAGGGCTATATTGCCTACCGTTAATTACGAAAAGTTTTAAATCAAAACGCCGCTTATGCGGCGTTTTCGTGTATAATGTAAGTGCAAAGTTGGACATGCAGGAAGGATGATATTCCTTGAAGCTGGAATTGAGAACGAAGATCCAAGCCAAAGAGGTTTGGAAAATGTTAGAATATTGGGTCAAGGAGCCCGCGCTGCAGAAGCACGAGGAACATTGCGAGTGGCTGGAGGATACCGTTTTTCACACGAAGGATGGCTCCGAGATTGTAACGGATAAGCTGCAGAATCCCCCGGACTATCTATTTTATATGATCTACGCCGATGAAGAACATGTTGGATTCGTCGAAGCTTTTTCAAGGCCCTTTGATTTCTTTGGGTTATCGATTGATATAACGTCCATTTGTATCTTTGATGAATACCGAGGGCGAGGATTTGTCCGAACCGCCTTGGAGGCGCTGATCGCCCAGCTATTCGACACGTTTCCTAACGCAAGGCATATCAGCTGCCAAACAGGACTAGACAATAAACCTATGGTAAAGCATCTTACAGAACTGGGTTTTGTCCGAAAGGATTCCACGAATGTCGGGGTCATTTTTCTATATGAAAGGGATAAGTAATGTTGTCTTGGGAAAGCTCCTTTTACGGAGCATCTTTTTTTTTAGGAAAGACCTTCTGTTATAATAAGATCATGATTTCAGGGATGGAGTTCTGCACATGATCACGCTGTATGGTACATATACATCCAATCGGATGAATGAAGAGTATGCCTTTTGCATTTGGGCGCATGATGGGGAAAAGCCTTGTGCTGTCCCGGCTGGGGTTCGGGAACTGCTATGGGACGCCCAGGAAGGGGAAAATGAGCAAAGAATCTATCTTTCCCGGATTCGAATGGCTGAGGCGCTGCATGAATTATCTGTTCATAGAAACCGGATTTCCGATGAACTCGGCTTTTGGATCCGATTGAGCCAATGGGTCATGACTTTAGCCGGTAAAGGTCTTTTCTTCCCCAGTTTGGTCACTGAAGGTGAAGGCTATTTTGCCAAGTGGCAGCTTCTTTCCGATGAGCCTAAGGAAACAGAGGAAATGGCGCTATGGATGGAGCGAGGGCAAGCTTTTGTTCCCGAAGGACAGGGAGCGAAAGAGTGGATTGTTTCATTTGCCCATGATGTATTGGACGGATGGGTTCGTCAAGTGATTAATACCAAGTTTTCACTCAAGACGAGCCAATTAGGCAAGCTGTTAAAATTCAAGCCTTTTTACCTCCATGAGGAATGGATGCATCGCCTTTGCATGGAAGAGCATGTCCGAGGTGAGGGTGCGAAGTGGGAAGAGCTTTACCATGCCTATGCAGATTGGGCAGCCAAAGACGAAGAACAAAGTGAAGACCCTGGAAAATGTGCATTTCGCCTGGAACCCTCGAAGGACCCGGAAGTATGGCATTTGCGATTTTACTGGATGAACCGTTCAGGACGCCTTTTCGGATGGATGGAATTGCAGGACCCAAGGGAGCGCCACTTATTGCTTCTCGAGCTGGCTGAAGCATCAAGAATGCTTTCGGACCAGGAGCATCTATGGATAAATCATCCAACCGGTTACCGCTTCACTAAGGAGGAGGCCTATCGCTTTCTCAAGAAAATAGCGCCGGAGTTAAGAGAAAAGGGCTATGCCGTTTTCGTGCCTTCCTCTTTGCTGCAAAATAAGCGAAATAAACTAAAAATGAACATCCGTTACGCTGATAGCTTGGAACCAAGCGGAATGGGTTTAGATTCCCTCCTTCATTTTGACTTTACCCTGGCATTAGGAGATCGTGAACTGAGCTGGGAAGAATGGGAACGGATGTCTTCAAACCAAGATCCGCTGTTTCGGCTGGAGGGAGAGTGGATTGAATTAAATCCGGAGGAACTTCAGAAATCAGCGAGCTGGATCGAGAAGCAGATGAAGCGGAAGTCATTTACGCTTAGGGATGCTTTATTTTTTCATGCCGCCATCGACGATGAGGAGCTGGCTCCTGTGGAGGTTCGGTCCGCGGATGTGCAGGGCTGGCTGGAAGAATGGCTTACCTTAGGGGAGAGTGGGCATAACATCCTAGCTCCGCCGGACTGGTTTGAGGGAGAGTTGCGCCCTTACCAAAAATTAGGGATGTCTTGGTTAATTCACTTGCGCAAATGGGGAATGGGAGCATGTCTTGCCGATGACATGGGGCTGGGCAAAACGATTCAATTTCTAGCCTACCTGGCTTACTGTAAGGAACAAGATTGGGTGAAGCATCCCTTTCTGCTCATTTGCCCGACCTCTGTGCTTGGAAATTGGCAAAAAGAAATTCAACGGTTTGTGCCTGATTTATCCGTTTTTGTTCATCATGGTCCGGACCGGCTTTCAGGGGAAAAGCTGCGAAACCAGGTAGCCCAGTACGATCTTGTGATCACCACCTACTCTCTTGTGCAGCGGGATCATGAGGATTTGATTCTGCTGGATTGGGATGGAGTGGCCCTTGATGAAGCGCAGCATATTAAAAACATAGGATCCATCCAATCCAGGGCGATCAGGCAGCTGTCAGGGGGGCATCGCATTGCGCTGACAGGAACGCCTATAGAAAATCGTTTGAATGAATTGTGGTCGATTTTGGACTTCCTCAACAAAGGTTTTTTAGGACCTCAGCCAGCTTTTCGCCGTGAGTTTGTTTTACCGATTGAAAAAGACGGCAATAAGAAGCGAATGGATACGCTTAAGCGCCTTGTCAGCCCGTTTATCCTCCGCCGTTCCAAGTCCGATCCTGACGTCATTCAAGATCTGCCGGATAAAATAGAGAAAAAAGAATATTGCTACCTCGCACCCGAGCAGGCTGTCCTCTATGAACGGGTGGTAGAAGAACTTTTGAAGAAGGAAACGGATAAGAGCAGAATGGAAAGAAAAGGGCTGATTCTTGCTGCAATTTCTAAATTAAAGCAAATCTGCAATCATCCTGCCTTGTTTATGAAAAGAGACTCCCTGGAAGGCTTTCGTTCCGGAAAAATGGATCGCCTGCGCGAGTTGATGGAGGAAATGCTGGCCGAGGGAGATCGAATCTTGCTCTTTACGCAATTCGCCCAGATGGGGCATTTGCTTAAGAGAGAGCTAGAGAAAAAATGGAAAGTTCCGGTTCCTTTTCTTTATGGAGGATTGACGAAAGATCAACGCGACGAAATGATTTCTCAATTTCAAGCAGAAAATGGGTCTCCCATATTTCTATTATCCTTGAAAGCGGGAGGAATTGGATTAAACCTCACCAGAGCCAATCGGGTGATTCATTTTGATCGCTGGTGGAATCCTGCTGTAGAAAACCAGGCGACTGACCGCGCTTTCCGCATAGGTCAGACGAAAACCGTGCACGTTCATAAATTCGTTTGCCTTGGTACAATAGAAGAGAAGATTGACTTAATGATTGAGCGGAAAAAAGAGCTGGTTTCCGATATTATGGGGCAAGGGGAAACATGGATTACCGAGATGTCTTCCCATGAGCTTCGAGAGCTGTTGATGTTAAGGAACCAATTGCTAGAGGAGTAACAAGGAGCCTGGAGGGAGGGAAGAGGCGTGACAAAGAACAACTATCTTTGGTTTATCAGGCTATGGCTGCTTCATTGGGAAAGGAAAAGCATTTCTTCTCGGTGGAATAAAGCGAGGGCTGTATTTAGGCAAAACCAAGTCACGAATCTTGACATTCGCAAGGGGGCTATTGTTTCTAAAGTGGGGGGAAGTGAAAACCATTCGGTGGAGATCCAGACTGTTCCTGTAGCGGATGGGGAGATCCGCATGATCGTCCAAAGCTTCCGTCAGCATCCGGACCTGGTTAGCAAGCTTTATCTCCGATCGCTCACGGAAGAAGAAGCGGGTCGCTTTCCCCATTCCCTTGGGTTTCAAATTCCCCTCACGACAAGGGCAATCTGTCATTGCGGGGACCATGGCGATCCTTGTGTCCATGTGCTCGCTACAGTTTGGGCAGCGGCTGAGAAGTGCAATGGTGATCCTGTTCAATTTCTTTTGCTCAATGGAATCCCTTGGGGTGAAATTTTGGACGGCTATGGCGAAGAAGGAAAGGCACCGCTTGAGCCCTCTCCTTCCCTGGAGGGGTACAAGCTGGTTCCTATACCTGAGAAGAAGTCGGCTGGGGGAGAAAAGAAAAGGATTTTGGTGACTCCGCCTTTCTGGACGTCTCCTTTCCCATATTTGCTGATCATGCAAGAAATTTATTCGAAAGTGATGGAGGAAGCGCGCAAAAGCTCAAGATAGCTACTCGGATGTAAAGAGATCTGGAAACAAAGGAGTGGAGGTTCATGGCTTTTGGGATTCGGCGTGATGAGCTTAACCTTTGGAAACAACGCGTGGCGGCAGGGGAAATTGCTTTTTTAACCCATTTTTGGCAGCATCCCCGCTTTCCCGAGATTAAGACGGTAACCAAGGTTGGATGCTCGGACATCGAAAAGTTAGCAGAATGGGGGGAGTTATATGGCCTTCAGAAAGAATGGATTCACAATCGAACCGGCTACCCTCATTTTGACTTGCTTGGTGAGAGGCAGCAGGAAATATTGAAAAGAGAAGGACTGCTCGATCATCTTCAGAGATTTCGGATTCTTTAAATATATTTGCTTCGGTTGGCATACTCCTTTTTATGTGCTGATAAAATGTAACAGGCAGCTAGAAGGAGGAATCGGCATGAAGGTGGATGCAGTGTTTGAAGGCGGAGGCATCAGGGGTCTAGCTTTTTTGGGGGCGATTGAGCGAATCGAGGAAGCCGGATATCGCTGGGAGAGACTAGCGGGAACGTCTGCAGGGTCTATCATGGCGACAATGCTGGCGGTTGGTTTTACGGCAAATGAAGTGTCCAGTTTATTTGTGAAATTCCCTTTTGATCGAATGGAAGAGCGAAAAGGGGTGTGCCGGATACCCTATATCGGACCTTGGGCAAGTCTAACGTTTTATAACGGGGTATATTGTTTGGATATCCTAGAAGAGTGGCTAACGACTCAACTCAGGAAAAAAGGAACGTTGACGTTTGGGGATCTGCCCAAGGATAAATTAAAAATAGTCGTAGCCGACGTGACCCAAAACCGAATGTCTATTCTACCGGATGACTTGCCCCTTTATGGCATCGATCCGGCGAGGTTTCCCCTAGCGCGAGCTGTTCGAATGAGCTGTTCAATCCCTTTCTTCTTCAGGCCGGTTTCCTTAGCCGGAAATATCATCATGGATGGAGCCATTTTGAGTAATTATCCCATTTGGATCTTTGATCAGGAACAGGATCCTCGATGGCCAACATTTGGGTTTCGTTTGTCTGGAAAGAATGCAAACAACCAAATGCAAGCCAAGAAGGCGACAGGTCCTTTTTACCTTGCCGTGGATGTGGTGCGGACGATGATGGACGGATGGGATAATCGTTTTATTGGCGGGCATAGTGCCGCCCGCACCATTTTTATTCAAGACATTGAGGTAAGGGTAACACAGTTTAAACTATCGGTTGAGGAAAAGGAGAAGCTCATTGAATTAGGCAGGATCTCCGCAGACCGCTTTCTTTCCAAATGGAGCTTCGAAAACTATATTAAAGCCTATCGTCCTCGCCCCGGGAAGAAAAAAATCATATAAGAAGGTATGAGCCGTCATGAGAAAAGGATTTCACTCCTCATATAGACGGCTTTTAAATTTTATAGACCTTAATCCATGGTGTATAATATCGGTTGATTGAAACGTTTTTGAGAAAGTGTAGGAGGGGTTAAAGTGAAGAGCTATCCACTCATGATCAAACTGGACGGGAAACGCTGCTTAATTGTAGGAGGCGGTCAAGTTGCGGAAAGAAAAATTAAAGGACTGCTGCAGACCGGAGCCGAGATTCTTGTGGTTTGCATTCAATGTACCGAAAGAATAAGAGAGTGGGCGGAACAAGGTAAACTCCATCTTGTATTGAGAGCGTTTCGCGAGGAGGATGTTCAAGATGCGATGGTGATCATTGCCGCGACAGACAAACCAGAGATAAATCTGCAAGTCTATCGTGCGGCAAGTGCTTGCCCGTTAGTTAATATCGTGGACCGTCCTGATCTTTGTACCTTTACGGTTCCTTCCACTGTGGAACGGGGTGACATTCAAATTGCGATTTCCACTGGGGGGAATTACCCTGGATTATCCATGAAGCTAAGGAAGCAATTCGAGCAGTGGATCGGGCCGGAGTATGAGGCATATATTACATTCCTCGGGGAGATGAGGAAAAAAATACTTGCTTTAGGATTTAAGTCCCAGGATAAAAGAGCCTTGCTTAAGCAGATGCTTGATGATCGCTTTCTGACATGGACAAAAGAAAGACAACTAGAGAGACGAAATTCGGAAGCTGAGAAACTAATACGCGAGGCGGTTATAAGAAGTGAACAGAGTCAACTGAAGAAGTAGGCGTAACGGGTTAATTCCTACTTAAACCATCAGAATAGAAAGAGTGTATTGACAAGAACAAAACTATAAAATATATTATTCTTATCTAGTAAGTCGGAATTGGTTATGGGGGAATAAGACATGACAAGATGGAAAACAAAGAAAAACTGGATGAAAATTTTAATGCTTCCCTTTGTATGTATGGCTTTGGATCTAAGCTATAATGATCTAGAGCGTCTATGGACGAAATAGAATCGGAGGTGCTATGTTTGTGGTCACTTCGGGAGTATTAGTCATCTCTCACGGATCTCGTGATCAAGGGTGGATTGATAAGATTGAACAGGCGGTGTCGGATGCGCGATTGGCTATTCCTGTTGAAACGGTTTTTTTAGAACTGGTGCCCGGCAAGACCATAGAAGACGGCATTCGGCGTCTGGAATCCCAGGGCTTGACCCAAATTCTAGCCGTGCCTCTATTTCTGACCATGGGAAGCACCCATTTAGCCGAGATTCAATATGCCTTGGGACTTATTCCCGCATCCCCCATTCCTACAGATTTGTGTATAATACAATCCAAGGCCGAGATCATCTGGTGTGCACCATTAGAGTCACACCCGTATGTGCAGGCCATCCTATCGGAAAGAGTTAAAAATCTCAGTCAGGATCCGTTGCAGGAAGGACTTCTCCTGATTGGACATGGCAGCGAGATACAAGGCTTTCATGAACGTTGGGAAGCTTTATTAACGAGCTTGACTGAATCGTTGCAGAAACAATGGGCCTTTTCGGAAATCGCGTATGCAACTTTTCATCCGGATAACATTCAGGAACGTGCGGAGAAGCTAGCAAAGAAAAGCCGTCTGATAGTCTTGCCGTTTTTCTTGAGTGAAGGCTACTTTACCAACTTAGCCATTCCCAGCCGATTGAAGGGCCTGGAGTATAGGTACCGGGGAGAAGGTTTGTTGCCTCACCCGTATATTTCAGTTTGGCTGGCTGATATGGTAAGGCTGTACCTCCCACAAGAGAAAAGGATTGACGATACACAGCGTTTACTATACACTTTAAACCAATAAAACACAGTTATTAACTTAGATTTAAAACATAGATTTCCAACAGGAGTTAGGGAGAGTGAAACGAAATGGCAGTAAGGGAATGGAAATGGGCAAATGATACCAACTTAAATAAGATGGAAATTGCCAAATTAGAGAAAGACGGCTTAGATGTCATCGATACGATTATCACTAAATATGCCAACGAAGGATATGATTCCATCGAAGGGACCGATATGGATCGCTTCAAGTGGGCAGGAGTCTATCAGCAGCGTCCTAAAGATGGTCATTTTATGATGCGGGTTCGTATTCCTGGCGGACTCTTAAATAGTGAGCAGGCCCGCGCGTTGGCTGCGATTGCGAAAGACTACGGACGTGATTTGGTCGATGTCACTACCCGTCAGGCGATTCAGTTTCACTGGCTGACAGTGCAGTCTCTTCCAGACATATTCGAAAGATTGGCTGCAGTGGGGATGTCTTCCTTCGAAGCCTGTGGGGATTGCCCGCGTACCATCGTAGGAAACCCGCTTGCAGGTATTGATCCGAACGAAATTATGGATACTCGCCCAGTTGTCGATGAACTGGAAAAGTTCTTCCTGTTGAATCGCGAATTCTCTAATCTGCCGCGCAAATATAAAATCTCCGTATCCGCGAACATCTATAACACAGGGCATGCGGAAATCAATGACTTAGCCTTTACTCCTGCGAAGAAAGTCATCGACGGAGAAGAAGTTTTAGGATTCCATGTTTGGGTTGGCGGCGGACTTTCTGCGAAGCCTTATTTAGCGCAAAAGTTAGATGTCTTCTGTAGACCTGAAGACGTGGTGAAAGTTGCAGCAGGGGTTACCACTGTTTTCCGTGACTTTGGCTATCGCGAAAAGCGCACCCATGCCCGCTTGAAATTCCTTTTGGCTGATTGGGGCGTAGAGAAGTTCCAAGAAGAGCTGGTAAAGGTTACGGGCGCATTGGAAACCCAAGGGGAAGACTTAACAAAAGGATGGAATGCGGGATACTTCTACGGCATTCACGAACAGAAGCAAGCTGGAGTCTACTATGCCGGATTATCCGTGCCGGTTGGACGGATGAGTGCAGAAGAATTAGTGGAATTGGCTCGACTAGCTGATGTGTATGGAGATGGTACTATTGGGGCTTGTAATTCCCAAAATGTATTGATTCGAAATATCCCAAGCGATAAGGTAGAGGCTTTTAAACAAGAAAGTATCATTGTTAACCGTTTTACCCTGCAGCCAAGCACATTCGTCGGATACGCTGTATCCTGTACAGGGAATGAATATTGCAATCTGGCCATCGTGGAGACCAAAGAGCAAATGCGCTCCTTAGCTCAGTACTTGGATGATACCGTGGATCTTGATGCCCCTCTTCGCATTCATATGGTAGGGTGCCCGAATTCCTGCGGTCAACGGCAGATTGCTGATATTGGCCTTCAAGGAGCCTTGGTGAAAACCGAACAGGGTATGGTCGAAGCGTTCGATGTCCATGTGGGCGGTACCTTAGGTATTGATGCTCGCTTTAATAAAAAGCTTAAAGCGCGTGTGAAAGCTGACGTGCTTGGACCTTTCTTGGCTCAACTCATCGGGGTGTACAAGGAAGAGCGTATGGAAAACGAAGAATATTGGAAATATGTTGAGCGTGTAGGAATCGAACATATTCAGGCCCAAGTGGATCGCATTTTGGTTACGGCCTAGTCCTTAGCTTTGAGGAGTGAAGAGTTTGGAGAAACAGCACCCCGATCATGAAGTCTATCTCTACAAGCTAGAAGCGGTGCTGGAAGATGATCAGCTGATGACCATCATCGTGGTTTCTGATTCCGATAGCAAGGCATTCACATATGCGGAGAATAACCTTCTTCGGCATACGGTTGCCCCGCCTCGGGTCAAAGAATTGAGCATTGTACAGAAAAAACCACTGGAGCGAGGCGGAGTCGGTTATGTCGTAGAAACCCTTCGCTTTTAAGAAAATAGGAAAAGGAGGGATTCCTCCTTTCCTTTTTCAAACCAATACCAAGTATTCGGATCAGGATTATCTTATGCAGAGAAGAGGAGGAGAAAGAATGAGCAATACGATTGTTTCCTATCAAACGTTGACCGACGAGGATTATGAACAGATCAATGCCGAGCTCGGTCAAAAGGATACGCTCGATGTGCTGCGATGGGCTTATCAAACCTTTCAGGATGAACTGGTTTATGCCTGCAGCTTTGGGGCTGAAGGGGTTGTATTGATCGACCTGATCTATAAAGTTCGCAAGGATGCGAAAATCATCTTCTTAGATACGAATAAGCATTTTAAGGAAACCTATGAATTAATTGACCGGGTCAAGGAGAAATACCCTGAGCTGCGCATTGAATTATTGGAGCCTGAGCTCACACTTGAACAACAAGCCAGCCAATATGGCGAGGAGCTTTGGAAGACAGGGCCGGATCAATGCTGCCAGATTCGGAAAATCCAACCCCTTAACAAAGCCTTGAAGGGATCAAAGGCTTGGCTTTCCGGATTGCGCAGAGAGCAATCCCCGACCCGGGCGAATACCCAATTTGTCAACAAGGACCGCAAATTTGAATCCTTGAAAATTTGCCCCCTTATCCATTGGACTTGGGAAGATGTTTGGAATTACATTAAATTCTACCAATTAACTTATAATGTGCTTCATGATCAAGGTTATCCGAGCATTGGCTGCGAGACCTGTACGCTTCCTGTAGAGGGTGACGGAGATTCGAGAGCCGGACGTTGGGCTCAATCGAAAAAAACAGAATGTGGATTGCATCTATAACAAAAATAAAAGAAAAGTGGAGGAGAACCTTATGAGTCTTAGTCAACCGCATGGCGGAAAATTAATCAACCGAATCGATTTGAGTCTGGATTTTTCGCATCTTACCCAAGAAGTGGAATTAGATGGATTTGCCTTATCGGATTTAGAACTGATTGCTATTGGTGCTTATAGCCCTATTACCGGTTTCTTAACAGAAAATGATTATGTTTCTGTGGTTGAAAACATGAAATTAAGCAGTGGTCACGTATGGAGTATTCCCATTACCTTACCGGTTTCAGAAGAGAAGGCAAAGACGCTTCGCATTGGTGAACAAGTGAAACTGGTACATAACGGAACCGTTTATGGGGTTCTGGATGTAGAAGATATCTATCGCCCGAATAAGCAGAATGAAGCGGAAAAGGTCTACCGTACGACCGATGAAGCTCATCCTGGTGTGAAAAAGATGCTGGAGAGACCGGATGTTTACGTTGGGGGAGCGATTGTTTTGGTTAAGCGCCCGGAGGTAAACCAATTCAAGGAGTTCTATTTAGATCCGGTGGAAACCAGAGCTGTCTTTGAGGAAAAGGGATGGAAATCAGTTGTGGGCTTCCAAACCCGCAATCCAGTGCATCGAGCACATGAATATATCCAAAAGTGCGCTTTGGAAATAGTAGATGGCTTGTTCTTAAATCCTTTAGTTGGGGAAACGAAGTCCGATGATATCCCAGCGGACGTCAGAATGGAAAGCTATCAGGTATTGCTGGAAAACTATTATCCGAAGGACCGTGTCTTCCTTGCGGTATTCCCAGCGGCCATGAGATATGCAGGACCGCGCGAAGCCATTTTCCATGCTATGGTTCGCAAAAATTACGGATGCACTCATTTCATTGTTGGCCGTGATCATGCCGGAGTGGGCAATTACTATGGGACGTATGATGCCCAATTAATTTTCAACAATTTTACAGCTGAAGAACTTGGCATTCACCCTCTATTCTTTGAGCACAGTTTTTATTGCAAGAAATGCGGTAATATGGCTTCCACCAAGACCTGCCCGCATGGAGCGGAAGATCGCTTGATTCTGTCCGGTACGAAGGTTAGAGAGATGTTGAGCAATGGTGAAGTTCCTCCTCAAGAATTCAGCCGCAAGGAAGTCGTAGAGGTATTGATCCGCGGAATGCGCGTAGAATCTTACTCATAAGAGAAGGGAGAACAACCATGACAAAGCAAACAGCAACCAACATCGTATGGCATTCTGCAACGGTAGCAAAACAAGACCGGCAACAGCTCAATGGCCATAAGAGCTGCGTACTTTGGTTTACGGGACTTTCCGGAGCGGGGAAATCTACCTTAGCCAATGCCGTTGAAAAACGATTATATGAGCTGGGACTAAGAAGCTACATTTTAGATGGAGATAATGTTCGCCATGGGCTAAATAAAGATCTCGGTTTTTCAGCCGATGATCGGAAAGAAAACATTCGTCGCATTGCTGAAGTATCTAAGCTATTCGTGGATGCCGGGTTTATCTCGATTACGGCTTTTATCTCACCGTTTCGCGAAGATCGCCAAGTAGCCCGGGACTTGCTTGAACCTGGAGAATTTATAGAAGTATACGTAAAATGCACATTAAACGAATGCGAAAATCGTGACCCGAAAGGCTTGTATGCCAAGGCGAGAAAGGGGGAAATTCCAGATTTTACAGGGATTTCATCTCCGTATGAGGAACCGCTGGACCCTGAACTTGTCATTGAAACGGATTTGCTGACATTAGAGGAAAGTGTAGATCGCGTGATTCGCTATCTTCAATATCGCAATATCGTAGGTTAGACCGGTGCTTTATGCCCGGTCTTTTTTCTTTTTATGATATTCGTGTATGGAAATTTATGTTAAAGTAGGTAGAGGTCAATAGGAAACAAAATAGGGAGTAGGTGAAGGCTAATCATGTATCGTACTTGCGTAGATCATGTGCAGCGGGAGGTGAACCTCACAAGAAAACCCGGGAGAATTATTTCCCTATGCCCTTCTATCACAGAAACGCTTTACGCACTGGGTTTGGGCGACAAGGTGGTAGGCCGTACAAGGTATTGCATCCATCCGCAGGATGCTGTGCATCAGGCTGATGTAGTAGGAGGAACCAAACAAATCGATAGAGGAATGATTGAGAGGCTCAAGCCTGATCTGATTGTGGCCGAAAAAGAAGAGAACCCTAAAGGGATGATTGAGGATTTGGAAAGGGAATTCCCTGTATATGTCACGAATGTAGAGAGCTATGAAGAAGCGTTAAAAATGATTGTTGACCTGGGGGTCATTACGGATCACAAGATACAAGCGGAGCGTTTGGCTGAAGACATTGTTGAGGGTTTCGGAAAGTTAACATCGCTTTCTTGCCGAGTCGGTTATCTTATCTGGAGAAAGCCTTATATGGCCGCAGGGAAAAATACCTACATTCATTCGATGCTTCATCAATGCGGATTCGAAAATGTCTTCCAAGACTTAGAGGGGCGCTATCCTGTAGTGGATGTGAAGATCATCAGACAGCAACAGCCGGAGTTCCTATTTTTATCCTCTGAACCGTTCCCGTTTAGCCAAGAGCATCTCAAAGAGATCCAAGCAAGTCTTCCAAGCGTTAAAGCCGTATTGGTGGATGGAGAGATGTTTAGTTGGTATGGGGTTCGGATGTTAAAGGCAGTGGATTACTTGAATGGATTGCTCCAGCAATTGAAAAGAGAACGAGTCAACTAGCCATGAACTGAAAACTGTGATAATTTAGTTAAAAACATGAGATGATTCTTTAATTGATCAGGGGCGTGTCGCGTGTAAGAGAGGTATGCACCGAGGATTGGTTTTAGCTTTTTTTTCTTTAGTGACGTTTGTCACATAACGATATATTAACATTCGTTATAGTAATAAGTAGGAACTGGGAGGGGAGGAGGAAAGCGAATGGAAGTCGTGTTGTATACCATTATGATTATTGCCATTTTATTATCTTTAGTAGGCACGCTTTGGGTAGCCATCAAACCAGGGGAAAAGAAATACGATGCGAAAAGCAAGGCCAATGTAAAGCGTCTGACGGTGATTTATGGGATTTCGACGCTGGTATCAGTCCTTATTTTTATAATTTATCTGTTTAGGCTTTAAATGGGAAATGAATAAAAACAACTTCCGGGGAGATACGAATAAAGACCTCTTCTCGGAAGGAGAATGACCATGCCCGAATTGCCTGAAATGGAGACCTATCGTATGCTCCTTACAGACAAGCTTATTGGCAAGAAAATCACCCGTGTTCAAATTGATAGAGAAAAGACAGTCAATGTTTCCGCGCAATCGTTTATTCAAACGGTTGAAGGTGCCCAGATTCAAGGCATTACCCGGCGGGCGAAGCATCTTCTCTTTCATTTGGATAACGGGTTTGTTTTGCTTCTCCATCTTATGTTAGGCGGATGGATGTACCTAGGCACAGATCTGGATAAACCCCAAAGAACATTTCAGGTGATTTTATCTTTTGATCTTGAACATTTATATTTCATCGGTTTACGCCTGGGCTATCTGCATCTCTTAACTGCAGAGGAGGCAGAGGAGAGGCTTAGTCAATTGGGGCCTGAACCTTTTGCTCCGTCCTTTAGCGAACAAGCATTCCTTCATAGGACTGAAGCGAAAAAAGGCAAAATTAAGACAACGCTCATTGATCAGAAATGGCTGGCGGGAATCGGGAATTGCTATAGTGATGAGATATCCTATGCTGCGGGTCTTTTGCCGGATCGGCCATTGAATCGGCTGCAGCTTGACGAAAAGAAACGACTGTATTCCTCCATTTTCGCAGTCTTGCAGGAAGCAATCTCGTTTGGGGGGTATATGGAGCATCCTCTTTTCAAAGAGGATCATTTAACAGGCGGGTACAACGAGCAGTGTAAGGTATACGATAGGGAAGGTGAGCGATGCTTCCGCTGCGGGCATCCTATACAAAAGGCCGAAATTTCATCTCGAAAAATGTTTTATTGTTCCGGCTGTCAAAAGTGAACGAACATTCTAAAGGGAAGGAAGAAAATCCAATGGAAGATCGGGAGTTATGTTTAGAGTGCGGCAGCCTTGTTCACGAGCAGATTTACGCTGTTTATACGGGAAAAGACGAGGAGATTGCGGGGTTTTTATGTGACTCCTGCAGACAAAAGAAAAAAGTGAAAGGGTTAAGAAATAAGAATGAACTGCATAAGCTCGCCGCATTAAAAGAGATGCTAAAATAAATTTGCGGCAAAGGAAAAAAGGCTTCCCATCCGGTGAATGTAAGGGGAAGCCTTCTTTATTTTTCATTCATCATTTTTACCCCGAGGAAGCTTAACCCTTAGCCTGCGTTGCAGTGAACGAGGAAAAGGGCGAACTAAGCTAGGTTAATATTTGCTATCCGGATGATAAGTTAGGTTCAGAAACTGTTCGATACGATTGGTTAATTCTTGAGCGGTACTGGCTAAGTCATAATTCGGAATGACAATGTCGCACTTGGATTGGTAGTCCATGATTTGCTCATAATGGCTGAGATGACGCTGAATCGTTTCTTCATCATCCCCACGTTCTCGTTGACGCGAAATAACCGTTTCCTTATCCGCATAAACGAAAATGGCTAAGTTCTTCGGGAAGAGTTTCCTGAAGATCTCACATCCTTCTGGGCTCAGAATGGCAAAGAAACTACCCGCCTCATCTAGAAGTCTCTCGCAGTCGCTTTGCTTGATCCCATAACGGTATCCGTCCGCTTGTACGACTTCAATAAACTCTCCATTATTCTCGATGCTGATAAATTCTTCTGGAGTGACAAAGAAGTATTCCTTACCGTGGGTTTCCTTTCTTCGTTGAGGACGTGTCGTGTAAGAGACGACTCTAGGGATTTGAAAGGTAATACCCATGGCCTCAGCCAACGTAAAGCGTCCGGATCCGTCTGGGCCAACAAATAATAACGCTCTTCCATCCATATTCCATCGCCTCCTAAATTAATAAAATTAACCCAGATTAATTATCAGAGTTATATGAATATATTACCAAATGACAGAGAGCTAGTCAATATAAAAAAGGAAAAATAAGGAGATACACCAAGCGGTATTTATGGACAAAATATGACAACATATACCTTATTATGATTGTTTTTGATTGATATTAAAAAATAATGATTGAATAATACAGTTTCATAAGGTATTATTTAGTTAAAACAATCAAAAACGTTCTTTCTGAAATAAAGAAGGAGGATGCAGATGTTAACTCCTGAACGCCACCAGATGATCATTCGCTTGCTTAAGGAGAAAGATGTTGTACGTCTTCAGGAGCTGGTCGATTTGACTAGTGCATCGGAATCGACCATACGGCGTGACTTAAGTGAGTTAGAAGAGAAAAAGATTTTAAAACGCGTGCATGGAGGCGCTTCCATTATCCAGCGCAAATTAGAAGAACCTACTGTGCATGAAAAAGTAGTAAAGCATGAAAAAGAAAAGATGGCTATTGCTAAGCAGGCTGCGAGCCTGATTAAAGACGGGGATACGATATTCATAGACGCGGGGACCACCACGTACCATATGATTCCCTTCCTGAAACATGAGAGTGTGGTTGTCGTAACGAATTCGATTCAAATCGGTGTAGAGTTATTGAAGAGAAATATAAGAACGATTTTGCTGGGCGGGGAGATAAAGCCGGGAACATTGGCATTGGTTGGTCCTGAAGCCATTAGAGCGATCAGCCAGTATCGGTTTGATAAATGCTTCTTAGGAATTAACTCCGTTCACGAGAGGTATGGTCTAACGACACCGGATCCAGATGAAGCTTTTATCAAGCAGCTTGCTTTGCAATACTCGGAAGAGAAGTTTGTCCTGTGCGATGCCAATAAATTTTCCCGAGTTTCCTTTGCCAAAGTATCGGAATTGGAGCAGGTAACGATTATCACGGATGATGGTTTAGATGAACAAGACCGCAAAAAATATGAAAAACAAACTCAAATAGAAGTGGTGGTAACATCATGATTTATACATTGACCCTTAATCCTTCCATAGATTATCACATTCGGCTGGAATCCTTTTCCCAAGGAGTGATTAATCCAGTTAAAGAAGAGTGGAAAGCTGCCGGAGGAAAAGGAATAAATGTTTCTAAAGTACTTAAGTCACTAGGCAAAGAAAGTACGGCATTAGGTTATGTAGGTGGATTTACAGGCGCCTTCATTCAAAAGGAAGTGGAAAAACTCGGGATCTCCCACCGGTTCATTTCCGTAGAGGAAGACTCCCGCATCAACCTGAAAATGAAAGCCGAAACCGAAACGGAAATTACAGGGCTTTCGCCAGCTATTCCCCATGCTGCAACGAAACAATTGCTTCAGCAGCTTCAGGACCTGAATGCCGAAGATTTTTTAGTTCTGGCCGGAAGTGTTCCAAATAGTCTTCCATCGGATATTTACCAAACGATCATGAAGGAGCTTCAGCCGAAAGGGGTACGCATTTTTCTCGATGCCAAAGGGCATGCCCTTCAACAAGGCTTATCCAGCCGCCCCTTCTTGATAAAGCCGAATCATCATGAACTGGGGGAATTGTTTAATGTTACGATTCTGTCAGCTGAGGAGGCATTAAGGTACGGAGCGGAAGCTGTAGCGATGGGAGCGGAGAATGTCATCGTCTCGCTAGCGGGAAAAGGAGCCGTTTTTGTAAATAGCGAGCTATCCCTGATTGCCGAGATTCCACCGAGCGAGCCAGTGAATTCCATCGGTGCAGGGGATTCGATGGTGGCGGGTTTCCTCTATGCCTTCACCCAGCGCTTGGAGGCAGAGGAAGCCTTTCGATTCGCCGTCGCAGCAGGAAGCACAACCGCCCTATCACAAGGCTTTTGTACACCAGAACAAATCAAAGCCTTTTTACCGAAGGTCCAAATCAAGAATATCAAGAAAAAAGGGGTGTAAAAGATGCGGATTACCGATTTACTTAAAGAAGATACGATGATTTTGCCTCTTTCTGCTAAGACAAAGGAAGACGTATTGGATGAACTGATTCAACAGCTGCAGAAAGCTGGACGCCTGACAGATGCTGCGAAAATGAAGGAAGCCATTTGGGCCAGAGAGTCTCAAAGCTCTACAGGAATTGGAGAGGGCATTGCCATCCCTCATGCGAAAACGGCTGCCGTCAAAATTCCGAGCATTGCATTCGGTTATTCCAAGGAAGGAATCGACTTTAATTCTTTGGATGGACAAAAAGCACATTTATTCTTCATGATTGCTGCCACAGAGGATGCCAATCAAGCTCATTTGCAAACGTTGGCTCGCTTGTCCCAGCTTCTAATGGATGAAAGCCTGCGCGAACAACTGATGAACGCCTCAAGCAAAAAGGAAATTTTGGAGATGATTGCTTCCAAGGAAAAGGAATTTGATGGAGATAACGAAGAGGATTCATCCCAAAATGAGGGCCAAGTGAAGGTTTTAGCCGTTACCGCATGCCCAACAGGGATTGCTCATACCTATATGGCTGCAGATGCTCTTAAGAAAAAGGCAGAGCAATTAGGCATTTGGGTAAAAGTCGAGACTAATGGGTCTGGCGGTGTGAAAAACAAGCTGACGGATGAGGAAATCCAAGAGGCGACCGCCATTATCGTTGCGGCGGACAAGCAGGTTGATATGGATCGCTTTAAAGGAAAAGTGGTTATCGAAGTTCCGGTAGCTCAGGCGATAAGAAACGCGGATGAACTGCTGCAGCGGGCTTCTAGGCAAGAAGGAAGCGTGTATCAAGGCCAAAGGGGAGCGGGGTATTCAGAATCGGTCTCCCAAGCGAAGGAAGAAAGAAAAGGGAAGCAGTCCGCATTTTATAAGCATCTGATGAGCGGGGTTTCCAATATGCTTCCCTTTGTTGTCGGGGGAGGAATCATCATAGCGCTATGCTTTATGTTTGGCATTAAAGCGTTTGATCCGAAAGATCCTTCGTTCCATCCTTTTGCCAAGGTACTAATGGATATTGGGGGAGGAACCGCTTTTGGCTTGATGATTCCTGTTTTAGCAGGCTTTATCGCCATGAGTATTGCTGATCGCCCAGGCTTGGCTCCAGGGATGGTTGGCGGAATGATCGCTTCGACTTCTGGTGCTGGTTTCTTAGGGGGAATTATTGCCGGGTTCCTGGCTGGTTATATCGTCGTACTTCTGAAAAAAGGATTGGCCGGAATGCCTGCTAGCCTTGAAGGTCTTAAGCCGATGCTGCTTTATCCGCTATTTGGGATTTTGTTTACGGGATTGATTATGATTTATGTCATTTCAGATCCGATTGCCGCTGTAAATACAGGGCTTGGTGACTGGCTGAAAAATATGGGTCAAGGAAATGCCGTTATCCTGGGGATTATTTTAGGCGCCATGATGGCCTTTGATATGGGTGGTCCTGTAAATAAAGCCGCGTTTACCTTCGGTATTGCCATGATCGCGGACGGAAACTATTTGCCGCATGCCGCTATTATGGCAGCGGGGATGACCCCTCCACTTGGCTTGGCACTAGCGACGACGCTGTTTAAAAATAAATTTACGCAAGAAGAGCGTCAAGCGGGGAAAACAGCTTATGTATTAGGCGCTTCCTTTATTACCGAAGGAGCGATTCCTTTTGCGGCAGCCGATCCTGCTCGTGTCATTCCTTCCCTTATGGTGGGTTCTGCAGTTGCAGGGGGATTATCGATGTTTTTCGGAAATACACTCCCGGCTCCGCATGGAGGCTTGTTCGTCTTGCCGGTTGTCGGAAATATGTGGCTGTATCTCGTAGCCATTGCTGCTGGAACGATAGTAACGGCTCTAATGGTCAATCTTTTGAAAAAGAAGCCGGTATAAGATAAAAGTGAAAAGAAAAGAAAGGTGAAGGGATATCATGTTAACTCAAACTTTTAGAGTGACAAGCGAAGCAGGCATTCATGCCCGCCCAACGACTTCATTAGTGCAAACCGCCACAAAGTTTTCTTCTCAGATTAATCTGCAGCATGGGGGGAAAACCATTAATTTAAAGTCCATTATGGCCGTGATGTCACTTGGCATACAGCAAGGTGCGGAAATTCAAGTGACTGCAGATGGTGCGGATGCACAAGAGGCTCTGGCTGCTATAGCAGAAACCATGCAAAAGGAAGAATTAGGAGAATAATAAAGCAAAAAAGGGTTACAATCCGCTTATCTAGCGGGTCGTAACCTTTTTTGCTGTTTAAGAAAGTTTAAGTTCACTAAATCGCTCATTATTTTCTTCTGTTGGAGGAGAATATAAAAAAGGTGATGGGAGGGATGAACATGGGGCTTTTTCAGAAATCGGGCCGAAAGCAGATTGATGATGACAATCCTCAACGGAGTCAAGAATGCCCAGAGTGCAAGGGAAAAGGCTTTTATCAATACGGTTTGGAGTTTGCCCACATCCATGAATGTCCGGCATGTGAGGGGAATGGATCATCATTGCTCACAGCGGACTAGAATCTAAGGAGGGTTGTAAACTGGACAGCCAATATGTCATTCAGCAGATCCAAAATAACTCCCGCCCCTTAGAGCGAGAGGATGACTTGGATTGCTTAATTGATGCGATTGGGGATGCCGATTGCGTATTGCTCGGCGAGTCATCTCATGGAACATCTGAATTTTATACGATTCGGGCAGAGATATCCAAGCGTTTAATCGAGAAAAAGGGTTTTTCTTTTATCGCCGTAGAAGGGGACTGGCCTTCATGCTATGAATTGAATCGATATATCAAGCAATATCCAGGGACATCCAGCATGGGAGAGGCGATGCAATCATTTAACCGCTGGCCGACATGGATGTGGGCGAATAGGGAAACCGCTCATTTTTTGGAATGGTTACGGAGATATAATACCCGAAACCATTTGCAGAAAGAGAAAATTGGATTTTATGGCCTGGATGTTTATAGTTTATGGGAGTCTATGGAAGAGATTGTAAAGCATCTAGAGAAAATTGGTTCTAAAGATGTGGATCTGGCTAGAAAAGCGTTTTCCTGTTTCGAGCCGTTTTCAAGAAGTGCTCAGACTTATGGGGTTTCTGCCGCTTTTTTATCAGAGGACTGTGTAAATGAAGTGGTCGAGCTCCTAGAGGCGCTGCGTACAAATCGAAATCACTATGGAAATGAAGAAGCAGCCATTAATATGGAGATGAATGCTTTAGTTGCCGTCAATGCTGAACGGTATTATCGCTCCATGGTCCGAGGAGGCCCAGATTCCTGGAATATTCGCGATGAGCATATGGTTCAAGTTTTGGATCGGCTGATGGACTTCCACGGAACAAAGGCTAAAGCTATCGTATGGGAACATAATACGCATATTGGAGATGCGCGTGCCACGGACATGGCGGAGGAAGGCATGCTGAATGTGGGACAATTGGTTCGTGAACAATATGGCCCTGAAAATGTTTTTGCAGTCGGTTTTGGGACGCACCGCGGTTCCGTTATTGCAGCACGCGGCTGGGCAGAAAGGATGGAAAAGATGCCTGTTCCAAAAGCGCTGCCCGATAGCTGGGAGGACCTGCTGCATCGCGCAGGGAGCAGGGACAAAATCCTTATCTTTGATCAAGCGAATGATGCGTTTAGTCAGGTCTTCGGCCATCGGGCCATCGGGGTTGTCTATCACCCAGAGGATGAACGCGGAAACTACGTTCCTTCCGTTATGTCTGAACGTTACGATGCATTTGTATATGTAGATGAAACACATGCTTTAGATCCGATTGTTGTAAAGGAATTAGTATTTGAATAATGTTGAAAAGGAGTTCGACAGACATATGAACAATAACCTCACTAATATAAGCAATCAGTTGAAACAGCTCACTCAAAATCAACAAGGGCAGAACATCCAAAATCTGTCACAAATGGCAGATCAATTATTGAATCAGAATGGAGCTCAATCAGTCGACCAAATGAGGGAGAATATCGCAAAAATTGAAGCCTCTCTCCAAAAATCAATTTCCGATCTTGAAGGACAGCAAGGAATGGAGCAATTAACCGAACAATTGAATCAGCTGCAAACCGAACTGATGAATACGAGTCAATCGCTGGAACACGAGCTCTTACAGCAGAACCAAATGAAGAACATACCCGGAGAACCATTAAAGACAGATAATGATCCTGTTCCTGGACCGCCCCTATCCTAATGAAACTCATGCTCATAACTTTGGTGGGCACAATCGCACCTTTAATTAAAGAAACCTTCCAATCCTCTGGAAGGTTTCTTTATCTCCTTTTTACCAAAGCCATACCCTTTCAGGCAACAACCTCAATCTTCAATTTTCCCATTTTCCTCAAAGCTTCTTGGCCATTAATAATGGGCACCGGTTAAAAAGCAAGGTTTCGATATGGGGGATCGTTATGTGGACTGCGGGATGATGATTTACAAAGACGATGCACCGGTTCAAGCTGGGGCGAGCGGTTGTGCATGTTCAGCCAAGGTCACTTATGGCCATATTTTGAATCGGATGAGAAGAGGGGAATTAGACAGAATATTGATCGTAGCAACAGGGGCTTTGCTATCCCCGATAAGTTTTCAGCAAAAGGAAAGCATCCCCTGCATCGCTCACGCTGTCGAGATATGGAGTGCCCAAAATGAGGAAGACATGATGATGATCAGGCTCGGGAAAGCTTTATTCAGATATTTGATTTTAAGTAAAGCAACTTTATTGCTACGGAGGAGCAAATCATGAGCACGATTATTCAAACATGGTCAATTCTTGATAAACTTTATTATCTTTGCAGTCGCTTGCAGCTCGTTGATCAAACTGAACAAAACATTTTTCGAGTCCGGCTGCTTACCTATCGGGGGCCCAGTCTATCCCTTGAGGATGGAACGACCATCCATAGTTCGGATATTCTCCTGAAAATTCACCTGCATAATTGTCTTCTCATGAGGGAGATGCAACATATCCAAAATGATGTGAAACGAGCCCTTTACGTTTATCATCGCGTCGAGGAGTCCCTTCCTGGGTTGGCTCGGTTCCTAGCAAGCCATCCCGATCAGGAAAAGATCAAGGCCCTTTTAGGCATAACGCTGCTCACTAGGGGGGTTAAACCATTGGGATTTGAAGTTGTAGACATATCTAATTCTGTTTATAAAACACTTAAAGAGTTATTTCTTATTCCCATGTTTATCCTTTTGCACCCGAATGGAAAGTTAAAGTGTTTGAAAAAAGGCAACCTTACACCCAAATATTTGGTGATGCCCAAAGAACGATTGCTTGACAGATATTCAATCTCCTCATTAATGGGATGCCCACCACCCATGTCTTCTTCAGAATGAGCTGCGGTAAGCAGCTTCTTTTTATGTTTCCAACATATGGATAGTGAATAATTGAATAATACTTTTCTCATAATAAACTTTGTATTTATACATATGGAGGTTTTATGTGGAAAATCTGGTTGAAAGCTGTGATGTCCAACAAATCGTCATTGGCGTGGATGTGGGTTCCACCACCGTCAAAGCAACAGTTGTAAACCCACTCGACAAGAAAATCCTTTGGTCCGACTATCAGCGCCATAACACAAAACAGGCGGAAAACGTGCTGGAATTTTTGGTACGAATCGGAAATCAGTTTCCCGATGTCAAAAAAGAAAATATTCGCGTGTTCATTACGGGTTCCGGAGGAAGCCCCATTGCTGAACACATCGGAGCCAAGTTTGTGCAGGAAGTGAATGCGGTCACCATGGCGGTCGAAATGCTTCATCCCGATGTAGGAAGTGTGGTGGAGCTAGGGGGACAGGATGCCAAGATCATCATCTTTAAAGAAAATGAAGAAACGGGGGACAAGCAGGCGACGACCTCCATGAATGACAAGTGTGCCTCCGGCACAGGGGCCACGATTGACAAATGCATGATCAAGGTCGGTATGCCCGAACAGGAAGTGGCCAAGCTGGATTTTGATGACACGAAGCTTCATCATGTGGCAGCAAAGTGTGGCGTGTTTGCCGAGACGGATATCGTCAATTTAGTCAAAAGCGGTATTCCCGCCCCCGAAATCATGTGCTCGCTGGCAGATGCGATCGTCATGCAAAACCTTTCTGTCCTCACCCGCGGAAATACGTTGCGCCATAAGGTCTTGCTCTTGGGCGGACCCAATACCTATCTGCCGTTTCTGCAGCAATGCTGGCGAAAGAGGATCCCTGAAGCCTGGAAACAGCGGGGATACGATTATCCGAAAGATATGCCGCTTGAAGAACTGATTTTTGTGCCGGAAAACTCTCAATATTATGCGGCCTATGGTGCTGTCATGTACGGTCTCCATGAACCGGCAGGGGTTGGTATTTATAAAGGTCTGGAGGATTTAAAGATCTTTATTTCCCATGGCCGGAAATCGAAGCTGGGAGAGAAGGCCGGGGCTCCCCTGGTGAAAAGCATTGAGGAATTGCAGGAATTCCGCAGGCGGTACAGCATCCCGAAGTTTACTCCCGCGTCCTTCCAATCGGGACAGGTGGTCCGGGCTGTGGTTGGCATGGACGGGGGCTCCACTTCCTCCAAAGCGGTATTGGTCGATGAGGAAGGCACGATTTTGTTGAAGGAATATCAGCTGTCTAAAGGCAACCCCATTCAGGATACGAAGGAGCTTCTCGGCCGAATATGGGAAAAGGTTCATTCCGCAGGAGCCAAGCTGGAAGTGATCGGCTTTGGGGCCACGGGGTATGCAGCCGATGTACTGGAAAAGACGTTAAAGGCAGATGTCAACATCGTTGAAACGGTAGCCCATATGATGAGCGCCGTCCATTTTTTCGGGGATGTGGATGTCATTTGCGATATCGGCGGGCAGGATATCAAGGTTCTTTTCATGAAAAATGGGGATATCCGAAATTTCCGCTTGTCCAATCAATGCTCGGCTGGTAACGGCATGCTGCTGCAAGCCATGGCGGATCAATTCGGTATCCCGATCCAGGAATATGCCGAAACCGCTTTCAAAGCGGACTTAAGTCCCAAATTTTCGTATGGCTGTGCGGTATTTCTCGATTCCGACCGGGTCAATTTCCAAAAGGAAGGATACTCCAAAGAAGAGCTGCTGGCCGGACTGGCCATGGTTTTGCCCAAAAATGTGTGGCAGTATGTCGTGCAAATTCCAAGGATGGCAGAATTGGGCCGGAAATTTGTCCTTCAAGGAGGGACGCAGCATAACCTGGCTGCGGTGAAAGCGCAGGTCGACTATATCAAAGAGCGAGTTCCGGATGCCGAGGTGTTCATCCATCCCCATACGGGAGAAGCGGGAGCCATTGGTGCCGCCATGGAAACCCTGCGTGTGGTGAAGAAGCGAGGCTACTCCACGTTCCTGGGCATGGAGGCGGCTACCGGACTCACCTACCAGTCGCGCAATGATGAAAGCACCCGCTGCCACTTTTGCCCAAATAACTGCAGCCGCACATTTATCGATTCAACCACGCCGGATGGGCAAACGGCCCGCTACATTTCCGGGTTCAGCTGCGAAAAGGGAACGGTGGAAGACAAGGAAGCTGTCATTGCCCTGACCCGGGCGCGCAACCGACTGAAAACCCAGTACCCCAATTTGGTTGACTATGAGGCGCGGCGCATGTTCCAGCATTTCTACGATGCGGAATCGCTCCCTAAGATCGGGCAAGTGATCGAGGATGTGCAGGTTAAGCCAGGTTGGTTCGGCCTCGGCATGAAGCGGGTGAAAATTCAGCGCCCGATCCAGCGTTCTTCCGAGGAAGCGATGGAATGGAGAAAACATCTGCGCATCGGGATTCCTAAAGTGCTCAACATCTGGTCCACGGCTCCTTTTTGGCGCACGTACTTGGAGACCCTCGGCGTGGATCCCAAGAATATCGTATTCAGTGATAATACAAGTGAGGAAATGTGGCAGGAGGGAGGAAAGTACGGCTCCATTGATCCGTGCTATCCATCGAAAGTAGCCCAGGCTCATATACATAATTTGCTATTCAAGCATCATAAGGAGCATAAGGTTCTTGAAGCGATTCTTTTCCCATGCATTACGCATATCCCGACGCATCTGCACAACGTCATGGATTCCTCCAGCTGTCCGATTGTAGCGGGAGCGCCAAAGGTGATCAAAGCGGCATTCACTAAGGAAACGGACTTTTTTCAAGAAAGAGGGATCCGGTATTTGGATCCGGCGGTGACCTTTACGGAACCGAACCTGCTGAAGGAGCAACTGTTTCAAGCGTTTAAGGATTTCCTGCAGATTACAGAGGATGAAAGCGACTTTGCCGCTGATCAAGGGTGGAAGGCTTTGGAGCTGTTTGATCAAGAAATGCAGGAAAAAGGCCGGGTCATTCTCGAACAGGTCGAAGCGGAGAATCGAATCGCCATTTTGATGATCGGGCGGCCGTACCATTCCGATCCGGGCATGAACCATTCGGTGTTGGATGAATTTCAAGTCTTGGGCTATCCGATTTTGTCCATGCGTTCCATACCGAAAGATGAGGCTTGGCTGCGCCGGTTTTTCCAGCAGGATCTCGACAGCGGAAGAGTGGAGGTAGCTTTGGAAGTATCTGACGTTTGGCCGGAAAACTTCAGTTCCAACAGTGTACAGAAGGTGTGGGCCGCCAAGTTTGCCGCCAGACATCCCAATGTAGCCGTCTTGGATCTTTCCAGCTTCAAATGCGGGCACGACGCCCCAACCTACGGGCTGATTGATTCCATCATCTCAACAGCGGGTACTCCGTATTCCGCTCTGCATGATATTGATGCGAACAAGCCAAGCGGCTCCATTAAGATCCGCGTCAAAACTTATGCCCACAGTTTGGGGCTCCATGAGGAACGGCTGGAGGATTTGGCCCGGAGAAAGCAGGAGCTGCAGCAGCGGATTGAACAGAAAAGGCTTGAATTGCTCGGCAGAGGCGGCCGTCAAGAGCATCAGGAGGAGTATCCCCACCAAAAAGCGATCTCAGAATAACGAAAAGGAAGGGAAAAGCGATGGCAAAAGAAGTAAAAGAAGGAACGATTGAGCAGGAATTGAAGAAATACCAAGCGGAATGGGAAGCCCGACTTGGTATGGAACAGCCGTCAAAAGAACAGTGGTTTGACCCGGTCCCCCGGCAATTTTTTGCCAAAGATAAAGACTCGACTACCATCTTGTTCGGCGGCCTGACCATGGCTCATGACTATTTGGTGGAGGGAGCGCTGGCTGGCTTGGGATATCGCGTCCGTCATCTGGAGTGCCCGGATACGGAGTCCCTTCGCTACGGCAAGGAATTCGGCAATCGGGGGCAGTGCAACCCGACTTATTTTACAGTTGGCAATTTAATTAAATATTTAACCCATCTCCGAGATGTGGTGGGCAAATCGAAGGAGGAAATCGTCCGCAGCTATCTGTTCATCACGAGCGGCTCCTGTGGGCCCTGCCGGTTTGGGACTTACGTGACAGAGTACAGAAAAGCTTTGCGGGATGCCGGATTCGACGGTTTTCGGGTGCTCCTGTTCCAGCAACAGAGTGGCCTTAAGCAAGCAACAGGAGAAGAATCTGCCCTAAAATTGGATAGTTCTTTTTTCATTACGTTTTTGAAGGCGGTGCTGATCGGAGACATTTTGAATGCTTTGGGCTACCGGATCCGGCCTTATGAAGTACAGCAGGGTTCCACCGATGCCGCTTTGGAACGCTGCAAGCAGCATCTTTATGAAGCATTCAAGGGACGCAAAATGCTTATGCCTGCTCTATACCGGTGCAGGAGGGAATTGCAGGCAGTGAAAGTGGACAGGATCCAGGTAAAGCCAAAGGTAAGCATTATTGGGGAGTTTTGGGCGATGACCACAGAGGGTGACGGAAACTATCAGCTGCAGCGATTTTTGGAAAGTGAAGGAGCCGAGGTGGAAGTTCAATCGGTGACAGCATGGACCTTGTACCTGATTTGGGAGGGACGCTATGACACGATGAAACGGATGCGTTTGCGGGAGGCGGATGGCGGAAAGTATGGGCTTAAGGGGATAAATCCATATAAGAAGTTGTTTATGCTTCACGTGGCTGATCGCATCCTGCGCATTTTATTCCATTCGTATGCCAGGGCTTTTAGTCTTCGCGGTTATCATCTGCCGGATATGGATGAGATCGCCAAAACCGCCCACGAGCATTATGATAACCATTTGCGGGGCGGAGAAGGGCATATGGAGGTAGGAAAGCTAATACTCAATGTAGTCAAGCGTAAAGTCAATATGACCATTTCCGTTAAGCCTTTCGGATGTATGCCTTCTTCCGGGGTTTCCGATGGAGTACAGTCGCTGATTACGGAGCTGTATCCGGAAGCCATTTTTCTCCCTATTGAAACTACAGGGGATGGAGCCGTGAACGTCTACAGCCGCACTCAGATGATGCTGTTCAAAGCCAAACAGGCGGCACAAAAAGAATTTGACGAAGCGATGAGGGTCAAGGGTTTCACTTATGAACAACTGCGGGAAGAAAAGAGAGGCCGTTCAACTATCACGAATCCGTTAAAAATCAGCGGACACCATGTCGCCTGCACAGCAGCCAATGTCGTTCATCATTTGCACGGAATTTCCAAGCTGAACCCTTTTAAGCGCGCAAAAAGGGAATGGGAAGGAATCTGAAATTCTGCGTGCCCGTTGGATCATCAATCGATAAAATTTGCTTATTAATGAAAGTAAAAGGGCTCCCAAAAAGGGAGGCCTTTTCACCATTTTAGAAACCTTTGTATTGTGGTTCCTGTTGTTCAATTGCTTTAATCGTAGTTGTTGGAGGGAGGTGAACTTGTATGCAGTTGCTGCCGTTAAGAGATCTAATTAAAGATGATCTAGGAAATTACTATACGATTGTAAAACAGACAATTGATGATGATATCAATGAAATTACAGTCGTTAATGCATTTGTTGAAGCATCGTTTAGAAGAATTTTGAGATTTGATGATGATTTTAAAAATGAATTTAAGGATTACGAAGACCAATACATCGGTCAGATCTCAATGGACATCCTGTTAAACAGAATTGACCATTTAAATAGGGAAGATGTTCCCGGTAATGTATACACTTTGGAACAAGTCTTGAGAAAGTATACGGTCAAATTCATTAGTATGATTGAATACTCTAAGAATCCTAAAGTAGAATAATTTTCTATAGATACAAAGCACCTGTTGTGGTGCTTTGTATTTTGATGAGAGATAGTGAAAGCATGGTCCATATGACATTGAGTATTGCAGCTATTGGGGATCAAAGTGGGTATGCGATCATTGTGCCAAGTATACAAATTTTTGTTATGGCATGGCTTTATTATCGAAATTAACCATCCATGGGGAAGAGTCACCGTTATCGAGTCATAACCATCCGATCTATCTCAGGCTTAACTGGAAATTCCTCTATAATACCATTTTCTAATTGAACTCGACGTTGAAGACGAACTCTCTTTTTCATGATTTTTTGTCCATTAGGCACAATAGGCTGATCCGTACAAATTTCAATAATATCTTCCCAATTTGCTAAACTCAAATTTATCCCTCCCAGATCATACATAAATTTCGAATTGTTCCACACCTCAAAAGTATATTTGGTAGACAATTGTTTATTGCTTTTACTAAGGAAATTATTTTTTTGAAAGTTCTCTATAGGAAAATAACAGGTATGTACCATTTAGGTTGATTGTGATCTAAGCATTGGGATTACTTTGCAAAAAAGGGACTCAGAAAGCTTACTGAGCCAATTAGCTGAAGGTATTCTATAGTTTAACAGATGGTGAGCTAGATATTGGGGAATTTGAAGATAGTTTATATTTATTCGCCCTGGATTTTATAGGAATAGACTAATGCCCAGAAACTGCCCAAAAAGTATCTATTTTTTAAAATATCCATCTCCTTTCATTTCCAACGAATCTCTATTAGGAGGAGGAAAAAGATGACTGTTGACTCTCAACTAAAGCAAACAACAGCTAGCTTAAAAGGCGTAAAAGCTACTCTCGATCTATACGTTTCCCAGTCATCCACTGCCCACGAGAAAGACATCTTTAAAAGAAATAGTCTCGTATTACAGAACGTCATTGATTCACTTGAAAAGCGAATCGGAACCCTTGAATACGAAGAAAATGAAAACAATACGAAAGGAACTTCACCAAAAACTAAAAACGAAATTTAAGGGGTATAAAGTCCATGTAACAACAGACAGCAAATTGTATAAAGAAATAGAACGCGCAGAAAAAGAGGTCGAATCCAATACGTTAGATGATCCCCATAAAATGAAAAAGAAAATGAAAAAAATTGACGATGACATGAAAGGATAAAACACACATTCTAACAACTCGATTCTGTGGTTCTGTTGTGGATACCCTTCAGTCGACTATGCCATAACAGCATGGATAAAGATCATAAATCGGATTCAATTTAGCGTTGAACGGGAGTATATGTTTGAAATCATTGGAGTGTTATATAAAAATTCTGACCCGTAGAGATAAATCGTCTGATTCCTGATTTAGACTCCTCAAAATGGAAATAATGATATTGTGATGAATGTAGGCTCCAAATATATGTGAACGCCAAAAATTTGATGGCTACGGAAAGGAATACTATGATCTTTATTTATCATGATTTTGGTGGTACTCACACAACGGTCCTAGCTGCTGCTTACCACCTTAAAAAGTTGGATGAAACACGTGAACCCACCAAAAATGAAATATTATCTGCACATAATTTTAATGAGCTTAGATATAAGGATCGAGGAAAGTTATATTTTCACGGGGTTGACGAAGATGGGAATAAAGTCTATACAATGGGGAGAGGGCGATCTAAAATCCTAGTTCCCGGTATTCACAATCTTATCCAAATGCTGCATAAGGAACAAGTATTAAATGAAAAGATCATTTTATCTAATACATCACCTACGGTTCCGCTTCCGATGACATTTGGCGGGATGTTTTCTCGTTGGTTAAGAATTGATCTTATTGGGGTACCCTTGTTAGTGATAGGGGCAAAACAAGCTTATAAAGACATTGTCAAACTCGTTCATCATACAAAAAACACGGCCAAAAACTCTACTTCAAAGCTATCAATGCTCGATAATAAACAATTTTAAATCAAGTAACAGTTTATAAAAAAAGATGCTTTTTTATTGTAAAAGAAAGACCTCCCCAGTTCAATATCTGAGGAGTTCTCATTAATTATTTATCTTCTTTCATTTGGAGTCATGTTGATATCTTCATCATCAATAAACGCATCATCTTTATCAGCATCTAAAATATTATTGTCTGGATCATTTTTTTCTTGGTCATTTCTTAATGGCGAATCTCCACGATTAATTGTATTTGGGGTTATGTTAATATCTTCATCATTAATGAATAAGTCGTCACGATCTGGACCGAATATGTTATTGTTAGGGTCGTTATATTCTGGATTGTTTATTAATGGTGAATCTCCAGGGGTATTCACGTCGTAAATTTGACCACGATTGTTTTCTTCATTAATATCAGCTGTTCCACAAGCCGTTATCGGTACAAAGGTTAAACATGCACTACAAAACAGAAACATTATCCTCTTCATAATCACACTCCCTTTTCTATAGCAGAATCTTCCACTGCATTTTCAGTATCGTGTACTGCTTGTCCGTCATAATAAGATGACTGAGGTTGCTCAGTTTTCCCATTTA
Organism: Ammoniphilus soli; assembly: GCF_040813775.1. Taxonomy (NCBI): domain Bacteria; kingdom Bacillati; phylum Bacillota; class Bacilli; order Caryophanales; family Paenibacillaceae; genus Ammoniphilus; species Ammoniphilus soli. The sequence continues at coordinate 222,905 of NZ_JBEGDL010000003.1, read as the reverse complement.
GAGTTCTTTTGTTAAATACAGCTCCAAAGGATTGAAGCGATTGCGAGATTTTATCGTTGATATGCATGTTTTTTAAAGGCTGAGATATCTGGTTCCAGATTCTTGTGGTATTAAAATTTCTTACTAAAGTAAGGGCAACGATGCCAAATCCGACAACCCAAAGTAAGGTCATGAAATTATTGTTTCGTTTATTTGTCACGGGTCGTAGAATTTGTTGCCATTTGTTGTTCCTGCCTCTTGTGTACCTATCGTTCATTGAACTAATCGCTTGCATTAGTAACGAAATCAAAGCCTGTCGCATGCTTTTCCACCTCCTCTTTAAACGTAACCTCGAATAGATGAGCCTCCATCAAATTTCTTTGGTTTTAACCACAGAAATAGCATGCACAATTGAAGATTTCTTATCTCCGGAAATAAATTTAGGGTGTAATAAGGGATTATTCCACTATTGTTCTAATTTTTTCGTGAAAATGAAAACGGCATGGTGGGAATTGGACGTCCATGCTAAATTAACTTATCTTCGCATGATTAAGCTATACCAGTAGAGTGTATCTTATTGTTCCGATCAAAAAATGATAATTTAGAAATATGGACTCTCTATAGTGGAATCGAGGCTGAGTGCACAATGAAGCGGATACGGTTTCTTTTCTTCTTGATTGTTGTTATTCTCCAAGGTTGTAACGCTAAATCAAAGCTAAAGAGTAAAATGACCGTAGATGAAGCTCTTATGTTGTGAAATTCGCAATGTAGGAGCCTTTTTTAATCATGATTAGGGGCGCAATGTGTTAATTCTTTCTCGCACAGTTGCTGCCATAACTACCTTTTTTTCTTGTTCAACAAACGGGGAGTTTAATTGAGGAGAACCAATGCTAATTTGGATAGTTGTTGCATTTCCCATTTTCAATACAGCGTACTACATATTTTGTTTATTTCTTACTTTCTGATTGTTTAACCGCTGGATTCCCTGAGTTTCTTTCTACCTTCCAAATGAGCTTTTTGATTAAGAGCCTCTTTGTTTGATCTTGAACAGCCTGGCAACCGATGATGAAGGTAAGTAACAATAATTTTATGGGTATAATAACATGTTTGGGTTTCAAACTTGCACCTCTTTTGGGAAAAAGCCGAAAATGATCTAACTATATTCTGTAAAACCGTGTTTATCGTGACGACTTCTCTTCATCGGGCAGTGATTACAGTCTCGATGGCGGACAACCTAGCCAGAACCCATACAGCGAACTGCGTTAATCACCTCTCTAGGCTCTTCTGCATAGCATGAATGTACGAAGAGAAAAGAGGTGACAGACGTGACACGGCGTGTTACTACTACAGAAGCGCCACATCGCATCAACGTAATTCTCAACCATGAGCAGAAAAAAGGTCCTTCCTTGTCGGATTCCTTATCCAAGTTTCATTTGCAGGACCAGGGCACAGCCCCGCATGAGCGGTTTTTGCAGATTACGAAAGAAATGGACCGTCTGGTCGGGATGAAGGAAATCAAGGATCTTATTCATGAAATCTATGCCCTTTTATTCATCAATCAGTGTCGGAGAAAACAAGGGCTGAAAGCAGACAGCCAGGTTCTCCATATGATTTTTAAGGGAAATCCCGGGACAGGGAAAACCACGGTAGCCCGGATTATTGGGAGATTATTTAAGGAGATGGGAGTACTCTCCAAGGGGCATCTGGTCGAGGTGGAGCGAGCCGACCTTGTCGGGGAGTATATTGGACATACCGCGCAAAAAACCCGTGAGCATATCAAAAAGGCCATGGGCGGCATTTTATTTATTGATGAAGCGTATTCCCTCGCTCGTGGAGGGGATAAGGACTTTGGCAGAGAGGCAATCGATTGTCTCGTCAAGAGTCTTGAGGATTACAAGAACGATTTTATCTTAATCCTGGCAGGCTATTCCATGGAAATTGATGATTTCCTTTCTTCTAATCCCGGATTACCTTCCCGGTTTCCGATTCAGGTGAATTTTCCTGACTATAGTCTAGATGAATTAATGCAAATCGCTGAAATGATGCTAGAGGAGCGAGAATATCAATTTTCTTCCTACGCTCGTCAGAAGATGCGCCAACATTTGCAAAAGCAATTGTTTCAGTCTAGTTTTAGCAATGCTAGGCACGTGAGAAATGTAATCGAGCGGTCTATTCGCTATCAAGCAGTAAGGCTGCTGTATAAATTGAATCCAAGTAAAGAAGACTTAATTACCTTAGGATCGGATGATTTGCATTTTGAATCCTCATCCGTTCGGCGCTGACAATCAAAGGGCTCCCCATTTAGGGCAGTCCTTTTTGATGATTTTTCGATAAGAATATGGTGTTTTCAACAAATTCAGGGTTGATTCTCCACTGTGGTGTGGTATGGTTAATTTATGAAATAAGTGAGATGAAAGGAAATTTTCACCAATGGAACGCCCAACCAAATTATCTCAAGAATCCCCTGTACCGAATCGAAGAAGGAGAAAAAAGAAAAAACGGAGCCTAGGAAGATTTATTCTTAGTTTTCTCTTATTGATGTGTATAGTGGGTGCCAGCGCCATGGGATATGCTTCTTGGAGGGTGGATCAGGCGATGGGTCACCTCGTTTCGAATGCCCAAGACACGAAAACGGGATCCTTGCCGGCATCTGCTGTTAAAGAGACAACAGCCGGAGATACAGATACAAGTGTGGAGAAGAAAAGCTTTTCTGTGTTGATTATGGGCCGGGATTATCGTCCGGAAACAGGGACAAACCTTACGGACGTTATGATCGTGGCTGCTGTTGACATGGAGAATAGAAAGGTTTCCATGGTTTCTATTCCGCGGGATACGAAAGTGCGATTGCCGGATATTAATAAGCGAGTAAAAGCAAATGAAGCGTATAACTATGGTGAACATCTGAAAAAACAAGCAGAAGACAAAGATAAGATCCCGGATCATGACGGTGCCACTGTATCGAAAGCAATGGCGAGCTCTCTGTTTGATATTCCGATCGATCATTACATCCTTGTGGATTTTGAAAGCTTTACCGCTTTGGTCGATGAGGTCGGAGGAATTACCGTCGAAGTTGAGAGGGAGATGATTTATAATGACCCATCAGATAACACTCATATTAATTTAAAAGCCGGAAAGCAGCATTTAAATGGGAAGAAAGCTTTGGATTGGGTGCGTCATCGTCAAGATGACCGCGGACATGCGTTTTTCTCCAGTGACTTTGATCGGAATCAGAGACAGAAAGAAGCGATAAAAGCCATTGCACAAGAATTAACCACATGGAAAGGGCTTACCCGCATCTTTGATGTCATGGATGTGATGGCTGAGCATGTTCGGACGGACCTTTCCAAAGAGCAAATGAGGGATTTGTTTTGGGCATTTAAATCATTAGATCCAGAGAACGTAAAAAGTATTGATACTCCCAATGTATATTGGGATAGTGTTCAATTGCAGACGGTTATTCCGCAAGAGGATCTTTCTACTGCGCATAGCGAACTAGTACTATTACTTAAAAAAGAAGGGAAGAGCAGCTAAGGCTCCTTCCCTTTCGTCATGTGAAGAACTATTTCTTTGCACGAAATTATGATCCTTTAGCAAGCGTTGAACAGGGACATAAAGAACATTATAATAAGTAAGCAATATCCAAAGTGTGCAGAGTTTGGATTCGGAGGTAATTATGGAATCAAGTCTAACCCGTGAACGGGCCATTCTTGTTGGAGTGCAGTTGCAACAAATGACAGACCATGCGTTCCGATCCTCTTTTGAGGAATTGGAGAATCTCGCAGATACGGCAGGAGCCGAAGTGGTGGCAAGGCTAGTCCAAAAAAGGACGCGACCGGATAATGTCACCTATGTAGGAAAGGGGAAGGTAGAAGAGCTGATGGCGGCCATTGAAGAGGTGCAAGCCGATCTCTTGATTTTTGATGGCGAACTCTCCCCCATCCAACAACGAAACCTAGAAAATTTATTAGATATAAAAATCATTGACCGCACATCGCTCATTTTGGATATCTTTGCGATGCGTGCAAAAAGCAGGGAAGGCATCCTTCAAGTCGAGCTGGCTAGACTGTCCTATAAACTTCCGCGTTTAACGGGAAGGGGACAGGAATTAAGCCGTCAGGGAGGCGGGATTGGTTCGAGAGGAGCAGGGGAACAAAAGCTGGAATTAGACCGCAGGCATATTCGCCGCAGAATAAGTGAAATCGAAGGCCATCTTGAGGAGGTCAAGCGAACCAGAGAGCTGCATCGGGTTCAAAGAAAAAAAACAGGGATTCCCGTAGTGTCTCTCGTCGGTTATACGAATGCGGGAAAGTCAACCTTGTTTAATGCCATTTACCGGTATGTCCATGAGATGGAGGAAGAACAAGTTGAAGCGGAAAACAAATTGTTTAAAACTCTCGATACAACGACAAGAAAAATTCAACTGGAGAATGGCTGGGAGTGGCTTCTAAGCGATACTGTCGGTTTTATTCAAAACTTGCCGCATAAGCTGGTGAAGGCTTTTCAGAGCACATTAGAAGAAGTGACGCAAGCTGACCTTCTTCTTCACGTCATCGATAGTTCCAGTCCGGAACGGGAAGAACAAATTGCCACCGTAGAGTCTGTTCTTACCGGTATAGGCGCTTTGAATGTGCCAGTAATCAAAGTGTATAACAAGGGCGATCTCCTCGAGATAAAGCCTTACCTGCAGGCTAGTGATGTTCTGGTTTCTGCCGTTACCGGGGAGGGTTTAGCGGATCTGCTTGGGAAAGTGGAAGAAAAGATTTACTCTGATGTGACGACCTATAGTTTGCTGTTACCTTATGATCAAGCCATGATCATGTCAAAGCTCCATAGAATGGGAGAAGTGACCAGCAAGGAAGAGTCGGATGAGGGGTGGAAGCTTATCGTTCGGCTATCTGAAGAAAATTTTGGCCGTCTTTCATCGGAGCTTGGTCCTTATATCATGAAAGAATAAAAGATTACAAAAAGAATATTATGTCAACCGAGGAGTAAATCAGCAATGTATACAATGTTAAAGCATGGAGAGCATTTCAAACCGTTTGTTGAAGCAGCCGAAAAGAAAATAGAGGCGCGGATCAAAGAAATCAACAACATGTCCGATTATAACCAATTTAAGGTTTTGAGGGCGTTTCAGGAAGAGGAAGTCAGCGATTATCATTTTTCACCTTCTACTGGTTATGGATATGATGATGTAGGCCGCCATACCTTGGAGAAAATTTATGCGAAGGTTTTTGGCGGGGAGGCTGCATTAGTTCGACCTCAAATCATATCAGGCACACACGCGATTGCTATTTCCTTATTTGGCATTCTTCGTCCTGGTGATGAGCTAATGTATATAACGGGGGCTCCTTACGATACATTAGAAGAAGTTGTAGGGGTTCGCGGACATGGGCAAGGTTCCTTAAAAGATTATCAGATCGGGTATCAGGCTATCCCATTAACGGACTCAGGGGCTGTCGATTTTGACAGGATATCCCAAGTGATAACAGCCAAAACAAAAGTGATTGGAATCCAGCGTTCACGCGGATATGCTGATCGCCCTTCTTTTCCGATTGAACAATTAAAGGAAATGATCCTTTTTGTCAAAGAATTGAAACCGGATGTGATCGTGTTTGTAGATAACTGTTACGGGGAGTTTACGGAAGCTCTCGAGCCGACCCAAGTAGGAGCGGATATAATGGCAGGGTCCCTGATTAAGAATCCAGGCGGGGGGATCGCCAAGACCGGGGGGTATATTGTCGGAAAGGAAGAATACGTCACGCTAGCCTCCTATCGAATGGCAGCACCGGGCATCGGAGCGGAAGGGGGAGCTTCCTTATACTCGTTGCATGAAATGTATCAAGGATTTTTTCTCGCCCCTCACGTGGTTGGTGAAGCGCTGAAAGGAGCAACGTTTACCGCTGCGCTCCTAGAGAGTCTAGGCTTTCGAACCAATCCGAAATGGAATGACCCTAGGACGGACCTGATCCAGTCAGTGGAATTCGGGAGTGCTGAGAAGCTTATTGCTTTTTGTCAGGGGATTCAAAAAGCTTCTCCTGTGGATTCCCATGTTCGCCCTGAGCCAAGCGAGATGCCGGGATATGCAGATAAAGTCATTATGGCTGCGGGTACGTTCATTCAGGGAGCAAGCATTGAATTATCTGCAGACGGTCCGCTTCGCCCTCCTTATCTCGGTTTTGTTCAGGGAGGTTTAACCTATTCCCACGTGAAGGTGGGGGTATTGACTGCGCTGGATGCTCTCGCCGAGAAAGGGCTGTTATCCCTTTCATAGAAAACAAGCCCAAATTAGTGTCAGTTTTTGTTACAAGCATTGACACGTAACTTGATCTTATATAGAATAAATATATAATCAAGTTTTTACAAAAATTGCTTCTGAAGAGGGTGTTTTCTATGGGCGACGATATCCGCCGCAATATGGCCCTATTTCCCATTGGGATTGTAATGAAGCTAACGGACTTAACGGCCCGACAGATCCGCTATTACGAGACCAACGATCTAATTCAGCCTGTAAGAACGGAAGGCAATCAGCGTCTGTTTTCTTTTAATGATGTTGATCGGCTTTTAACGATCAAGTCGTATATTGAAAAAGGACTGAATATCGCAGGGATTAAACAGGTAATGAACCTGAACCCAGATCCGGCTGCGAAGGAACCGACTGTTATGACGGAGAGCTCTGAGCAAAAACGCAAGGAAATGTCTGATACCGAGTTGAGGCAACTGTTAAAGCAGCAGTTAATGATCAACCGGCCAGGAAATACTCCGTTAAATCGAGGAGAGCTATCTAGATTTTTCCATTAGTGGGAACTATATAGATGTCAATAATAAGTGGAGAGAATCTAAGGGGGTTTATCAATGAGCACACGTTACACGAAAGAAGACATTATGCGCTTGGCCAATGAATCGAATGTTAAGTATATTCGATTGGGCTTTACGGATTTGCTAGGTATGATTAAAAATGTTGAAATTCCTGTAAGTCAATTGGAAAAAGCTCTAGATAACAAGATGATGTTTGATGGTTCTTCTATCGAAGGCTTTGTACGCATTGAAGAATCTGACATGTACTTATACCCAGATTTAGATACTTGGACCGTGTTTCCTTGGGGAAGCGATTTCGGGACAGTAGCGATGTTGATTTGTGACGTCTATCTAGCAGATGGAGTAACGCCATTCCCTGGTGACCCTCGCGGTATTCTTAAGCGTCAGCTCAGGAGAGCAGAGGCAATGGGCTTTAGCGCAATGAATGTGGGTCCAGAACCTGAGTTTTTCTTATTTAGATTAGATGATAAAGGGGAACCAACCCTTGACCTGAACGATAATGGCGGATACTTTGACTTTGCTCCGCTCGATCTTGGGGAAAATTGCCGTCGTGACATCGTTCTAACTTTGGAAAAAATGGGATTTGAGATCGAAGCTTCTCACCATGAGGTAGCTCCAGGTCAGCATGAGATCGACTTTAAATACGCTAGTGCAATTAAAGCGGCCGATCAAATCCAAATATTCAAGCTAGTGGTTAAGACAGTTGCTCGTCAACACGGATTGCATGCAACCTTCATGCCGAAGCCGCTTTTCGGCATAAATGGTTCTGGTATGCACTGTCACCAATCATTGTTTAAAGGCAATGAAAATGCATTTTATGACGAAAGTGATGAGCTGGGTCTAAGTCATGTAGCGAAGCAATACATGGCAGGAATTTTAAAACACTCCCGTGGATTCTCTGCGATTACGAACCCTTTAATTAATTCGTACAAGCGTTTGGTGCCTGGTTATGAAGCACCTTGCTATGTGGCTTGGTCTGCAAAAAATAGAAGCCCATTGGTTCGCATTCCATCTTCTCGCGGATTGAGCACACGCATTGAAGTTCGCAATCCTGATCCAGCTGCGAATCCGTATTTGGCTCTTGCCGTTATGCTTGCAGCAGGTTTGGATGGAATTGAAAATGATCTGCCTTGCCCTCCAGGTACAGATCGCAATATCTATGTAATGAACGAAGAAGAAAGAGAAGAAGCAGGTATCGATACACTTCCAGCTAGCTTAAAGGAAGCCATTGAATGCTTAAAGAATAATTCAGTTATGATTGAGGCTCTTGGTGAGCATGCTGTGCTTCACTTCATTGAAGCGAAAGAAATCGAGTGGGATATGTTCCGCACTCAAATCCATGCATGGGAAAGAGATCAATATATCATTAATTACTAATCGCATAAAGTTGAGCAAGGTGCTGTAACACGGTGCCTTGCTTTTTTCTATTTTATTGGAAGGACGAATATCCTATCTGAAAAATTTTTATAAGCTTTTTGAAATCGTTTCAAGGCTTGCTTCGTAGGAAATAAAGAGAAAAGGAGGTTGTATTATGGAATGGCTGTTTTGGGCTGTCATCATTGTATTTTTTATAGGGAGCTTGGCTGGGATTGTCATCCCGATCATACCCGATGCCCTGTTAGTATGGGGAGGCTTTTTAATCTATCAGTTTGCTCTGGCGGAGCGAAGTTTATCCCCATGGTTTTGGTGGGGAATGGGCGGCATTACATTGCTTATTGTCCTAGCGGATATGCTTGCTAATTTGCTTTTTGTGAAAAAGTATGGCGGATCCAAGCTAGGGATGATAGCCTCGGTTATCGGCTTGCTCCTTGGTCCATTTGTATTAGGGCCTCTTGGGATTCTAGCTGGTCCGATACTTCTGGTTTTTGCTGTAGAGTGGATTCGGAACAGGGATGGAATGATGTCCATGAAGATAGCTCTCAGCACTCTCGCTGCTTTTTTTGGAAGTGCTGCCGTGAAATTGGTTCTTCAGGTCATTATGATCATCGCCTTTTTTATTGCAATCTAAAAACAAAAAACACTAGCCATGGATCAAATGGTCTAGTGTTTTTTGTTTTCTGTTCGAATTTATTATTTTGTTAATCATTTGAACAGCAAGAGGTAAATAGAGCGTCCCATTTTGCTAGTGCATATTTCTAAATACGCCAACTACTTTGCCAAGGATCGTTACCGATGGCAGAAGAATCGGCTCTAAGTCAGGATTCTCAGGCTGTAAGCGAATATGGTTCTTTTCCTTATAAAATGTTTTCACGGTTGCTTCTTCGTCTTCAGTCATCGCAACAACGATATCACCGTTATTTGCCACAGATTGTTGTCTGACAATGACATAATCGCCATCTAAAATACCAGCTTCGATCATACTATTTCCCTGTACTTTTAACATATATATCGTATCAGACCCTACCATTCGCTCTGGGAGGACAAAATATTCCTCTACGTTCTCCACAGCAAGGATAGGTTCACCGGCGGTAACCTTCCCTACCACGGGGATTCTAACGGTTGGTAGAGTAGCTTCTTCCTCAGGGAAGTCCAATTCATCCAAAATCTCTATGGCTCGCGGTTTCGTAGGGTCTCTTCGAATTAATCCCTTCTTTTCCAAGCGAGCTAAATGACCGTGTACGGTTGAGCTTGATGCAAGACCGACGGCTTCTCCAATCTCCCGAACAGAAGGCGGGTACCCTTTGTCTTTAACTTCTTTCTTAATGAAGTCAAGAATGGCATGCTGACGCGATGATAACTTCATCTTATTTCCCCCCTTGCTTTTACCAAAACCTTCTTTTTTTTCATTATAACAAGGTTCGATCAAATATACAAACATAAGTTCGAAGAAGTTGTTGACAAGAACGCTTGTTCGAATTAATATTTATATAAGATCGTTTGTTCGTACGTGTAGAAAGGATGAAATGATATGAAATCGATAGTTTTGGGGTTTACGATGATGGCATTGTTGATAACGAGTTTAGTGCATATTGCAGGCAATATAACATGGATGAAGCCTGCGCATGCGAGCGGTTTAATGGAATATGAGGAAGTTATCGTTCAGACTGGGGATTCCCTTTGGAAGATTGCTGATCAATATAATGAGGATCACGATCTTTCAATCTCCCAGATGGTTCAAGTCATTATTGATGAAAACCAGCTGTCTAACCCATATATCTATCCGGGACAAGTTATTCAGATCCCCTTTACCTCTAACAAATAGACTCTTTAAGGCAAGTTATGTTACAATGTAGGAACACCTTTTAGAGAGGAGACGAATTACTTGGTTACTCCTGAGAAAATCGAACGAATCAACGAACTAGCCCGGAAGTCAAAGTCAACTGGACTAACTGCAAAAGAAAAGCAAGAACAAGCTTCTCTAAGACAGGAATATATTCAGGCTGTTAGGATGTCGCTAAAAGCTAACTTAGATTCGTTAAAAATTGTAGATGAAGAAGGCAACGTCCTAAAAGAGTATGGAGAGAATAAACTGAAGAAAGATCTGCACTAACAAGCCGTCACGTATTGTGATGGCTTCATTTTTTTTGAAGCACATTACAGATTCGACTGATTTAAAGCAAAAAGGGTACAATAGAATTGGGTCTTATTGTCATCCTACAATATGCTTGGAGGTTATTACTATGGGTACGCAAATGCAACTACGTTTAAGCCAAGAGCAAATAGAGAAGATGGTGCTTGATTTTATTAAATCTAGCCAGCCGGATTTTGCTGTACAGGATGCGATGCTTGAAACCAGCTATTACGGGGAGCAAATCGATTCCTGGTGGGTGGCTTGCGAGCATAAGAACGGGGATGAATCCATTATGGAAGATGAACAGATTTTGCTGCTCATCCAGCAAAAGCAAGGATGGGAAAAAATTGTGAATCATCATATAGAGGATTCCGAGGAAGAAGGATTCGTTCTGAAAGTGAAAGGGCAATAACTGCAGAGGATGGTTATTGTCTAGGTTGAGAGAGGGGGAGAGATAATTGTCTCATTTGTCTGAAGAAGAGCTTAAGGTAGTTGAGAAGTTTGGTTTTCGCATTGTCGGATCGAAAGCCGTTCATAAAAAAATGGGCATTGAAAAAGATGTTGCTATATTTAAGGATTTTTCAACCCTCACAGAGTTGGAAGACTATGTGAAAGTCCTTTTAAGAACGGCTTGAAATTCATGCTAGAGCACCCGTTGGGTGTTTATAGAATTTACTCGGGGGCTGTATGGATACAATCACACATACTTTGTTTGGGATTACGATTTATAAAGCGATTAACAAGGAGGAAATGACCAAACCAGTCAAGCACTCCTTGCTGTTTACCTCCCTGATCGGAAGCCAGATTCCTGACATTGATGTGATTTCAAAATGGTGGGATCAAGAGGGGCTTTACCTGATGTGGCACAGAGGGATTACTCATTCCATCTTCTTAGTTCCCGTTTGGGCATTGTTTCTGAGTGTCATCTGTTACTACATATGGAAGGTGAAAGACAGAAGACTTTTCTATACGGGGTTGCTGGCTGTGTTCATCCATAATACCAGTGATATCTTTAATGCTTGGGGAACCGGGTATCTAGAACCATTCTCCAATATGAGGCTCACGTTTGGAACTGTACCCATTATTGATTTTGTCGTGTGGACGATCATTCTTTGCGGATTTATCTTTACTCGCCTACGAAAATATCCTACACACCAAGTGTTTAAGGTGGTCGGTCTACTCATTGCTGTACATTTTTTGATCCAGTCTGCTCATGGTTTTGCAATCTATCAAAATATGAAAGGTAATTATGATCAGATTGCCTTAGCTGCTGATTTTGTCCCTTGGAACTATAAAGTAATCGGGAAAATCGACCAGCGTGTTGAGATTTCTGAAGCCACAAGCTGGGGAACACCTAAATTGGAAACTCAGCTTGAAACAGCCCCAGAGGCCGATTTAGAGCATTTATTTCGGGAAAATAAACGGGCAAGGACATTGTATGAGTGGGCACCGTTTGTCGTTGTGGTGAAAGAAGAAGGACGATTTGGGATCTATGACCCGAGATTTTATCGTGATGGCCAGTCTTTTTTGTTTGAATATATTGAAACACACTAGTTAAAAAGCTTCTCCACGTTAAAGGAGAAGCTTATTTTTTAATTTGAAGAAATTCATGAGTATTAGCCCAGCAGGCTTGAATCATTTGCTCTAAGGGAAGCTGATGAATTTCTGCTAATTTTAGAGCGATATCGGCCAATAAAAGGGGCGTGGTTTGAACGTTCTGAAAGGAATCACCATATTTCCAAGGACCATCTGTTTCAATAAGAAGCTGGGAGAGCGGCACCTGTTTGGCCATCTCCTGATCTCGGGTACGATAACATATCTCAGGAGTCACAGAAATAAAATAACCCACTCCAGCAATCTGTTTGACAACGTGTGTCGGAGCTTTTAGCCAGTGGAAATGAGCTTGTTTGACTCCTTGTTTTTGAATGGCAGAAAAGGCCAATTCAGCTTTATCATGAACAGCATGAAGAATCAGTGGCAATTGATAATGAATAGCCAGATCGGAAAATGAACGCAAGACTTCGAGAAAAGGTTCCAAATCTGAGGGGGTACTGCCACAAAACTCGTAGTGCGGCAATCCGACTTCCCCTATTGCTGATATTAAACGTCTTTCTTGTTTCACAAGCGCTGATATTTCCAAGCGTTCCTGCTCAGTGGGCAATGGTAATTCCGGGTGATAACCAACGGCAGCAAATATAAAATCAGGGTACCTCAATTTTAGCTCCAGCGTTTGATAGGAAGAGCGTAAGTCAGTTGAAACGGCTAAAACGCCTTGAACGTTTTGCTTCCTCCACTGTTCGATGGATTCTTTCAGATGGTCCAAGGGATATTGATCTAGGTGAATATGGGCATCAAAGTACATTGCTTCCGAACTCCTAAAATTAAGGTTTGATTTCTACAATAAACATGTGATAGGTAAGAACCCTAAGCGTGTTTTGCGTGCGCGGAATACCTTTCATTAAATCAGCTTTTGCATAAAGCGTAACGCTTTCTCCCCCTCTTAAGCGGAGATGAATTCGCTTAAAGGCACCGAGATAAGGCATTCGCACCGTATGCAAGAGTTCTACTGTTCCTGTCATAAGTTCAATGGAATCAGGTTGCCTTGCGTGCATCCATTGACTAGTATAATAATGATACAGAAATGTATAATTGGTCCAAGATGAAAGAGAAGCAGACATAAAGATGAGTACAATCGCTAGGATGATACCAAATGGAAGAAAAGGGAATGTACTTGGAAAAGAAAAAACGGTAGTTGCATTATAGGCGATACCGATTAAAAGCCCAATAAGGATAATACCTGCTGCTATAGTTTGGAGCTGCGCCTTTCTCCTCAATTTATCCCATTTATTTATATTATATTCTAATTTTTGCATCATACCTACCCTACCCTAATGACGTTTTTCTATCATTATGTCAGAGTCAGTGCAAGGGTTCATTAGAAAAAATTTGGGAAGAGGAAAACTTTTTCCTCGTTGATTACGTCATAAATTATAGACAATAGATAGGGGGGCAATATGCTTACAAACATTTGGAGGTTGTCTGGGGTACTTTTTCTTTTGTTTTTATTAGTGGGGTGCGGCAATCAAGCTCATGAAAAGGAGGCTCAAAAGAATACGGCAGATCTCGCGGCGATGGAATCAGTACCCGCTGAAGCACCTGGTGGGTTTTCGGAGGGAGAGACAAGTCAATCGAAGCAGGAATCTTCCTATCAGCGGAAGATTATCAAATCCGCAGAAATCCATCAGAAAGTTACCGAGCTTGAACCGGCCTTGAAACAGGTTCAAGAGTTTGTGGACCGCTCTGGCGGATATGTTCAGTCCTCATCTATCCAAAAGTATCGGGAGAATGAAAGAGAAGCTGTATTTATTTTACGAATCCCTCAACAAAACTATCTGTCGATTGTAAATCAAATTCAGAGTATTGGGAAAACCACACGGATTTCTCAAAAGGGAGAAGACGTTACCGATCAATTCTATGACAATGAGGCACGAATTCGAAATCTTTCCTTGCAAGAAGAAGCTGTACAGAAACTGCTGGCCCAAGCAAATAAGATGGAGGATATCCTTAAGATCCAGCAGGAACTGTTTCGGATTCGGGGCGAAATTGAAGGCCTGGAAGGCAAAAACCGCTATCTGGATCACCTGTCCAACTTGTCTACTATCAATCTTACAATCCTTGAGGTTCAAGCCCTGGAGTATGCTGAAGATAAGCCATGGGCGCAGGCGCGTACTGGATTCGTACAGTCATTGGGAGGGGTAGGAGAGTTCTTCATTCAAATTATGGTGTTATTGATTACGTATTTGCCATTTTTGCTCTTTGTCTATTTGCCTCTCGGTTTATTCGTTTGGTGGATGATCCGTCGGCAAAAGCGAAAAAAGAGTGACATTGATAATAACCATTCATAAAGCGAGAGGAGATTAATCTCCTCTCTAATTTTTTACGCTGGCCACTAAGTCATATAATCCTCGGTAGATGTCGATCACTTCTTCGATCTTCATGCGGACCAGACCGCTTGAGGAAGGACCGACAAATTCAACTACATCGCGAAGAATAGGCGGCTGCTGAATTCCCCAACTGAAATTGCGTCTCCCGCTATACTGCTCGTAAACTCCCTTTCCAACAAAAGTGACAACTCTTGGTTTATATTTCAATATTTTTTGCTTTAAAAGCTCTTTGCCTTCTATGTACTCTTCCTTTGTAATTTCCGCTGCTGTCCGTGTCGGCCTTGCTACGATGTTGGTAAACCCATAACCCAGTTCCAATAATTCAAGATCTTCTTCTGGCTTATATTTCCGCGGTGTAAGGCCAGAGCGATGGAGTATTGTCCAGAAGCGGTTGTTCGGGTTTGCATAGTGATGACCTGTTTGTCCGGACCGGAGACTGGGGTTATAGCCGACAAATAAAATGAGCAAGCCTTCACGGAGATGGTCTGGTATTTCGTGCAGCATCGCGAATTTCTCCTTCCTATATCTGCATACAACATTTATAGAGTCATTACATACTTTAATGATAATTAAGAGTTTATATTGGATAATTATACCATTAGAATTGGAAAAAGCATTTTTACTTTTGAGTACGAAAAGGGATTGCAAGGAACCTTAAATAGAGGGATAATAAGGTTTATTCAGAAACAAATTGGGGGATTAAAATGAAGGTTGCAAAGTTTGGCGGAACCTCGGTTGCTTCCGCAGCACAAATACAGAAGGTATTCAATATTGTCATTGCTGACCCAGAAAGAAAAGTGGTTGTCGTTTCCGCACCCGGGAAGCGATTTAAGGAAGATACAAAAGTGACAGACTTGTTAATTGCTTGTGCAGAGCAATTTTTGGAACATGGGGAAGGGCATGATGCTTTCCAAGCCGTGGTTGCCCGCTACCAGGATATCGCTAATGAGTTAAAGCTATCCGAAAGTATTATAGATCGCATTTCTATGGATCTGTTAGAGGTTTTTCATGCCGATCGTTCGAATCCAGAGCGTTACTTGGACGCCGTTAAGGCAAGTGGAGAAGATAACTGCGCGAAGCTAGTAGCTGAATATTTCAACAGCCAGGGTCATGAAGCCCATTATATTAATCCTAAAGAAGCGGGCTTGCTCGTCAGCGATGAACCGGGTAATGCGCAAGTCCTTCCGGAATCGTATGAGAATTTGCGTACCCTTAGAGATAAATCCGGTATTCTTGTTGTTCCAGGGTTCTTTGGCTATTCCAAAGAGGGGCAAATCGTCACCTTCTCTCGAGGCGGCTCTGATATCACCGGTTCTATTCTTGCAGCTGGTGTAAATGCTACCCTCTATGAGAATTTTACAGATGTGGATTCTGTCTTCTCCGCAAATCCGAATATGGTATCTCAACCCAAAGAAATTAAGGTACTTACCTATAGGGAAATGCGCGAGCTTTCTTATGCCGGATTTTCCGTATTCCATGACGAAGCTTTGATCCCAGCGTTTCGTGCTGGAATTCGTGTGTGTATCAAAAACACCAATAATCCAGAGGCTCCTGGCACCAATATTGTCCTTGAACGGGAAGTAACCAATGGTCCTGTTAGCGGTATTGCCAGCGATGCAGGCTTCTGCAGCATTTACGTCAGCAAATACCTAATGAACCGTGAAATTGGTTTTGGACGCAAGCTTCTTCACATCTTAGAGGATTACGGATTGTCCTATGAGCATACGCCATCAGGAATTGATGATATTTCGGTCATCTTGCGCCAGAAGCAATTAGATGAAGAAACGGAAAAGGATATCGTCCAGCGTATCTATACGGAATTAGCAGCAGACAATGTGGTTGTGGAGCGCGATCTCGCTATGATCATGATCGTAGGAGAAGGGATGAGACACAATGTAGGGACCACAGCAAGAGCAGCGAATGCCTTAGCTAAGTCACACGTAAATATCGAGATGATTAATCAGGGTTCTTCCGAGGTCAGTATGATGTTTGGCGTCAAAGGAGTAGATGAAGTAAAGGCAGTTCAAGCTTTGTATACCGAGTTTTTTGAGAGCAAGTAGCAGCAGCTTATAGTTTATAAAGAACCCCCTTCCAGTCTAAACTAGAAGGGGGTTTGTTTAGATTGATTTCTTAGTTTTGATTTTGTTATAGGTCATTTGATCGCAAAGAACAAAAAGCTTGGAACCAGGAGTAATGGGATCTGACAGCTTCTGATTAATATAAAGGTCGCTGCCGTCCGAGATGAGTGTCGCCCCTTCCTCGAGAAGCTCGAAAAAAGCATCACGATAAGTTTTCCAATGGTCACGCTTGTCTAATTCATAGAGGTTTTCACCGT
This sequence comes from Ammoniphilus soli, assembly GCF_040813775.1. NCBI lineage: Bacteria > Bacillati > Bacillota > Bacilli > Caryophanales > Paenibacillaceae > Ammoniphilus > Ammoniphilus soli. The sequence goes on along the minus strand of NZ_JBEGDL010000003.1, from coordinate 206,320 downwards.
ATTTTCGACTCATTAATTCTGAGTAAACATCTATTACCCCATGATTGAATAAAGACCTTACGGCGGCAACGGAAACCATTTCGTAGGAAGGAATGAACTCTTCCACCCGAACGTGTTTGAACATGTCGATATGATCCTGATGGATCACTTCTACTGTCACATGGATATGCCCATTAAATTTCTCCTCTAGTGCCGAAATCGCTGTAGATACCAAAAGTGTTTTGCCATCTATGAGAAGAGGATCAGTGACGTGGATTTCGTTGTGTTGATAAGAAGCAAAAATGATGACTCCTTTAGATTCGAGAATGTTGGCATCAAGCAAAGTTTTTTCATCCGTCGCTCGGCCTCTTACATAGTGTACACGTTCCTCAAGAACTGGGGCTTTATTTAAGTCTGCTATCAAAACGATGTCAATGTTGGGTTCCGAGGCTAGTATCTCTCGGATAGCTAACTCGGACTTGGCGCTCCATCCAATGATGATTAAATGATCTTTGCCGTTATAATTCATTTTCCCTTCCTCACGCAGTTTTTCAGCCATAGAGACAGAATTCAATACTTTACCAATGACGACTCCAACTAAACCGATTCCCGTAATAAACAGGAACATAGCGAAGAGTTTGCCGGGTGTAGTGGCGGGAGAAAAATCTCCATATCCGACAGTGGTGAGTGTGGTCATTACCCACCATAAAGCATTAATAAAGGTTTTGAATGTATCAGGTTCAAGGATATAGGCAATATACGAACAGGTAAAAATATAAAAGACAACAAAAGGAATAAAAATTCGGTTCCTAGAGCGAATTAAAAAAAACAGAAACTTCTTTGGAATGAATTCCAACCTGAAATCCTCCTCATTGACGCTTCTTGTTGGAGTTGATACCATTAGTTTCGACCAATTGGTAGAGGATGTAAACTTAGGGGGAGCAAATGCTGCAGGAATCCAATGGAATTGAAATAGAAAAATGGGAGGAGAAGGAAAGGGACATGGCTCTTTTCTTTTATACTCCACTGTGCGGGACATGCAAGATAGGAGAAAGGATGCTGGAGGTGATTCAAACGACCCTTCCGGAAGTTTTCATTTATAAGGTTAACATAAATGAATATACAAAGACGGCTCATCAATGGAAAATAGAAAGTGTGCCATGTCTTGTGATTCTTAAAAAGGGGAAACTAGTGAAAAAAATTTACGCCATGCATTCCGTTACTTACTTATTTGCAACGATAAAAGAAGAGCTCTTATAATTTTTAAAACCAACCTCCATTTATTAACCAATTGTGATATTCACAAAATGTTAAATAAGAAATAGAAAAATTGGTTGTTCCATTCCTACTAACTAGCTTACTTAATAGGCTGGTTTTTTGTTGTTTAAGAAGGAAATGGTCGGTGAATGTAGAATGTAATTATTAATTAAAATACTTTAAACATTTTGTTAATATAACATTGTGGGGAGGGGCTGCAATGAAGGATTATGAAAGCAGAGGGTTCTTGATTAAGCAGCGGGCTTTTATCAAGGCTTACTTAATTTATTTGATCGAACGGCAAAAGGATTATGGCTGGAATTACTTAGAGGAGATTAGAGAAGCATTTCAGCCATACGGGTTTAATCCAACGGCAACAGAATTATACCGATGCTTGCATGAACTGGTAGAAGATGGAGTTTTATACCGAATTAAGAAGCGAAAAGATGATTCGGAATATCAAGAAGTGGTTTTATATAAATTTACGGATGAAGGCTGGGAAAAAGGAAAACTTTACAAACAGCAGGTTAAAACGGATTTGGATCGAAGCGTTGGATTGCTTAAAAAAGCGGTCAAAGATATGTATTCCTAAAAAACTTGAAATCAGCTTGAGTTATATAATAACTTTAAGTAAGTCCAAAGTTAGTCATAAAATAAAGAATCCGGTTAAACAGTTTAAAATTAACGAAGCCGTTTATCGGATTCTTTATTTTTCATAAATAACGTAACAAAACTGATATTTTGTAACCCTATTTTTAAGATGAAAAAACGGAGGGGAAACCCTCTCCTGATTTGCGGAATTTATTTAGTCAAACTCCCACCATTTCAAATACCAATACGGATTCATGGCTTTCCATCTTGTTCCGTTGGTATCGTACATGCCGAAATGCAAATGCGGCTCAAACATCCCGCGAATTCCTTCTTCGCCATAGCCTGTTGATCCCACATATCCGATCAATTGTCCTTTAGTTACCTTTTTTCCTAGTTCAGTGCCATCTGCGAATCCCGCTAAATGTGCATAATAAAATGCAATTCCATTTTCTGACTCTATTGATAATCGCCATCCGCCATACGTATTCCATCCTCTTCTAATGATCCTCCCCTCTTCCACAGAAAAAATGGGAATCCAGCGATCGGAAAAAATATCGATTCCTTCGTGACTCCTTAAATTGCCTGTGGTAGAAAAATCTCTGGGATCTCCATAATTATTCGTATAAGGCTGATACGTTCCACCCACTAATGGAAATCCCGCCTTATTAAACATATTAGGCGGTTTGAGGGACGGCTGCGGCGGAATGTAAAGCGTTTGACCGGGTTGCAGCACATCGCTCTTTAATTTATTGGCTGATTTGATAGCCGCCGATACCTCTGCTTCCATTACTGAAGCAATATGGCTTAGCGTGTCCCCTTGTTTAAGGTTTTTTTACTATGAAAAACCCAGTGATTTGATACAATGACATAAAGGTTTAATTTTTCAAATTAATGCAATGAGAAAATAAAAGGAGGAAATGACTTGATTACTCATTTTCAGTGGAAAGAAACGAAAGGGAAAGATTATTTTCGGAAAGCCTGGAGGATTTCTTTTTTCACGCAGGGAAAATCGATAAGCGGTGTCTATCATCAAGATGGCACAATCGAATGGGATGGTGACGTCTACCCGGGTCCGGATGAAGAGGATGTGAAAAAGGAGCTACACCGGCTAATGGGCTTTCACGTTTTCCGCTAGGGCTTAGATATTGGGGGAAACCGATGGAGCTAGTGAATCAGAAGCAATTTTTAATAGAACACCCGATCTTTCAGATGTTGAACCAAGATCAAATGGATCGGCTGCTGAAGGAAGGAGAACTCCAGCTTATCACAAAACATCATTTTGTCATTCATGAAAAACAAGACAACCAGAACATTTTTCTTCTTTTACAGGGGGTGGCGAAAAATACGTTTATCAACGACCATGGTGAGGAAATGGCTGTGCTGTTTTACCATCCTGGTGATTTAATAGGGATCATTTCGGCCGTTACGCACCGTAAAACGCAGTTTGCTGTACAAGCGTTGAGTGACCTGCACCTCTTGCGCCTATCCCATGACTTATTCTCGGAAATTCTAAGGGAGAACCTGGCCTTCTCCGAAAAAATGGTTCGAATGGTTAGTCAACGATTAGATAATCTTTATGAAAAACTCCAAGAAGAGTCCTCATATGTCGCACATGGTTTGGATACTTATCCGTATCGGAAGAAAATCGGCGAAATCATGAGTTCTCCTGTACATACCGGGACACCAGATGAAACGGTGCTGGAGCTTGCCAAGATGCTCCTCCCGCTCTTGTCGTAATTCATAAGTTTCTACAGTTTATTGAGGGTCATTATATAGTGGCACATTGCGCGGATTTTGACCTCAACTTTATAAATATTCAATTAAAAAGATATGTCCGTTCCCGGATATTCAATCCTGCCATCGATACGATGACATTAGCCTATCATCTTCATCCCACTCAAAAGCAACATCATTTGGACCATTTGCTTGAACAATACAGAATACCCATTCGAGATCGCCATCACGCTTTAGAGGATGCGAGAATGACTGCCCAACTGTTTATTAAGCTGATGGACCAGCTAGAAAGAAGAGGAATTACCACCATAAGGGGCTTAGATAATTACATTAAATCAATGCATATTCTGCATAATCATCCTTCTTTATAAACAATAAGGGTTTGCTCGAATGAGCCAACCCCATTATTTTTCCTCTTTCTTATCCTCTGTTTCCTGACTGATCTCCATTAGCTTTTTCATTAATATGTGTTGAGGCATATGCATCAACTGTTCTAGGGGTACTTTCAGCTTTTCTGCCAATTTTATAGCCGTCTCAGGGGATATTTGCAATGGTTTCACCGCTTGCCCTCCTCTCTCTTGTCATCATCCCTCATTATACCAAAAAATTTGATATAATAATCCAGAGACTATACTTATAGGAGGCTAACTGCATGCGCTTAGCAAATAAAAAGGTAATTGCCCTTGTAGATCATGATTTTGAAGACTTGGAGCTCTGGTATCCTGTCATGCGGCTTCAAGAAGAAGGTGCTACAGTTCATCTGGTGGGACCTCAGGCAAAAGAGTCCTATAAAGGGAAATACGGTGTGCCCGCTGTTGCTGATTACTCGTTTTCGGACATTGATCCTGCCAATTATCATGGGATTCTAGTTCCAGGAGGATGGGCACCAGATAAGCTGAGACGCTATACGGAAGTAATAGAGCTGGTAAAGTGGATGGATAAGCACCAAAGGCCAATAGGACAAATCTGCCATGCCGGGTGGGTATTGATTTCCGCTAAAGTGCTTCAAGGCCGTAAAGTGACCAGCACCCCAGGCATCAAAGATGATATGGAGAATGCTGGTGCCATCTGGCTAAACGAACCGGTTGTTATAGACGGCCACTTCATTTCCAGCCGTCGCCCGCCTGATCTTCCGCCTTATGCGAAGGCATTTGCTGATGCATTAGCCGCAGATGGAACAAATGACTAGTATACTTCCTTCTATTTCTGATATCAGTTGAAAGTTCGAACGAAATCCTCTAGCATAAAGGAAAGGGGGAATCTTCAGCCATGAGTCTATCGAACTGTCCAGAATGTGGAAAATTATATGTCCGTACGAGAATCGATATGTGTCCCGATTGCATCAAAAAAATTGAAGAAGACATTACGCAGTGCTTGACCTATTTGCGAAGTCATCCAAGCAGCACCATTTATGAAGTGAGTGAAGCAACAGGCCTATCCGTCAAAAGAATCACTAAATTCATCTTAAAAAAGCGTATTGTCCTTGAAGATTACCCCAACATGGACTATCCTTGTGACCGCTGCGGTACGCTTATCCGAGCAAACCGGGTTTGCGTTGATTGCTACCAAAACATCAACTCGCTGGTCCAGACCTTTAAGAATAAAAATAGAATAATCAAATAACAAAAAGCTACTTCTTAAAAGTAGCTTTTTTCATTTTTTCAAATATACCTGTATAGAGTCGCTCCTCCAAGTAAAAGCTATAAATATGCTGATAATTATTGGATGGGAGTTGACAATAATGATAGATTACATTGTACAGCCAAGACAAAGATTTGTAGCCATGCCTTCGGAAATGAATGAACAGAAGTATGTCGTTTACGACAGTTTATTGGAACAGTCCATCGGCTATTCCCATACTTCTCTTCAGCCCTGTATGGAGATGGCTTCACACCTCAACCGTTTAGTGCCAAATTTTGAATAGTCCCTTCCTTGTTTTTGCCCTCAATCCTGATTCATAGAATCAGCTCACCTTGTTTGATATAATAGGTGAAATGATAAACAAGGTGGGTGAATTAGGGCATGAAGCTGAAACGCAGATTGAAATACAACTTACTTCGCTTATTTCGTTTAAAGGCCGGTCCCCACCAGGTTGCTATGGGCTTGACATTAGGCTTTGTTCCTAATTGGTTTCCCACTTTTGGTTTGGGACCCATGCTTTCCATCAGTCTTGCCAAATTAACCAGAGTAAATCTCATTGCAGCTGTCATTGGTGGGATCATGGGTACCCCCATCTGGCCAGCCCTATTTTTCTTAAACTATAAGGTTGGTAGTCTGGTTTTTATGGAGCCGAGCAAAGTCAGTGATCTTCATGATGTAGAGTATCTGGAAGCCGTAGACGATACGGTTGAGGGCATGCATTCCGGAGGATTACAGTATGTCACAGGAACGCTCCTAAATGTTTTGCTTTCATCCGCATTTATTTATATTTCCGTCTATATGCTTTTTAGAAAATATAGACTACATATCTTGTCTAAATTGCGATATTGGTAGCCAATTAAATAAAAAACTCTGATCCGTTCTCAGAGTTTTTTATTTATGGTTAAGAAAGATGCTCAAATACCTTTAAAGCCGCTTGCTTTCCTTGCTGTATGCAATCAGGTATGCCTACACCTTCATATCCCGCGCCGGCTAAAAGGATGCCTGGACGCTTTTTTTCGAGTTCCTCGCGCAGCTGACGTAGTCTTTCAAGATGATTCACTCGATATTGAGGCATCGATTCCTTCCAGCGCGTAATGCGATAAAAAATCGGCTGTGCCGTTAGTCCCATTATTTCTTTCAGGTCTTTTCTCACTTTTCCCATGATCTCTTCGTCAGTAAGGGTAATGGCGCTTTGATCCCTGGAATGACCCATATAACAACGAAGCAATACTTTATCAGAAGGAGTAGATTGTGGCCATTTAGATGAGGTCCACGTACAAGCCGTTATGCTTCTGCCCTCGTTTCGCGGGATGACAAAGCCCGAACCGTCAAGCGGATGATTGATGTCCTTCCGGTTAAAAGCAAGAGCGACATTAGCTACTGACACATACGGGATCTCAGAAAGACAAGAAGCCATATCCACATCCTTAAGCATTTCCCTTGTCGCAAAAGCAGGACTTGCCAGGATGATCGCATCAGCCAATGCCTTCTCTCCATTTCCCATCAGGATTTCGTAGCCGGTCTGTCCTGCAGTAATTTGCTGAACCGATTGATTCGTTTGGATGTCCACTCCGCTTAATTCCTTGACCAGTGATTTGACCAACGTCTCGAGGCCATTTCGATAGGTAAGAAACATGCTTTGTCTGGCGGCTTGAGGGAGTATTGCCTGGGGTTGAGGGGGTGCTCCCCCTCCCTTTCGACTAAACAACATTCCTTTGATAATGCTTCCGTATTTTTTTTCAATGGCTTTAAACTGAGGAAAAGTTGCATCAAGACTAAGCATCTGTGTGTCGCCCGCATAAATCCCAGAAAGAAGCGGTTCTGCAATGTTTTCTGCTACTTCCCGGCCTAATCTGCGCTGAAGGAAAGCGCCAAGGGCTTCATCTCCCTCTTCTTTCCTTGCCGGAATCAATAAGTCCAGACCGGCCCTTGCTTTCCCTAGTGGGGAGATTAATCCTGTTTTAATAAAGGGGGACAATTGGGTCGGTATCCCCAACACCAGCCCGGGAGGCATTAAATGAAGTCAAGTTCTTTTTGGCCTTCGGATATGTTCCTACCATTTCATCTTGCAGACCCAGCTCGATAGATAAGTCCATTATGGCAGGCTTGCGGGCTAAAAAAGAATCCGGTCCCTTTTCGATAACAAAGCCTTCTGCTTGCTCTGTCTGGATTTTGCCGCCTAGTCGGCTGCTTTTTTCGATTAAGGATATGGAGAAAGGAAGCTGCTCCTCCTTAACCTTCTTTTGTATGTAATAGGCGGCAGTGAGTCCAGTGATGCCTCCGCCAATGACCATAATGTGTTTTTGTTGTTCTTCCATCATATCTATCCTCTAGTCCGTTTAATTTAATTGCTTCATGACGGCACGGGACAATGCTTCTATAAACAGCGGATCCGAGTTTAAAGAAGCGGTTCGTTCTAAATGAATGCCTAGCTCTCTCGCTAGCTTCTGGGCTTCAATATCGATATCATAAAGCACTTCCAGATGATCACTTACAAATCCGATTGGACTAATAATCAAGTCCTTAACTCCCTCATCCTGCAGAGCCTTCATTTCGTCCAATATATCAGGGCCAAGCCAAGGGACCGCTGTTTGTCCTGCGCTTTGCCATCCATTGTCCCAATTGGACACGCCTGAACCCTCTGCGACAGCTTGAGCTGTTTCTCTCAATTGTTCAGGATAAGGATCGCCAAGCTCTAAGATTTTCTCTGGCAGACTGTGGGCAGTAAAAAGGACTTTCACTTCTTGTTGCTTGTCGGTTGGAAACCTGCATAGAGCATCCTTGACTCTTTGGACAAGCGCCTCTATAAATGAAGGCTCTAAATGGTAGCTTTTAACACAGGAGAGATGAATATGATGAGCCTGTGCTGCTTCTAAAGCCGTCTTATTGTATGTACCCACACTCATAATGGAATAATGGGGTGCCAATACGATGCCCACCGCGCTGGAAATGCCGTCTTGCGCCATTTGCGCTACGGCTTCCTCAATGAAAGGATAGGCATGCTTCATGCCTATATAAGCGTGAAAAGAATATTCATCAGATGTTTCGTTTAGTTTTCTTTCCAACTCACTTACTTGGCTTCTGGTAATTTCATTGAGCGGGGATACCCCTCCAATTGCTTCATAACGTTCAATAAGTTCCTGAAGCTTTTCTGGAGAAGGAGGATTTCCTCTTCTAATATGCGTATAATAGGCCTCAACCTCATTCAAACTGGAAGGCGTACCGTAGGCCATAACGAGAAGTCCTAGCTTTTTTTTACTCATGCCAATCCCCCTTCTACTTGCTTGCGATTACACCGGAACTGTAATCATGGATAAAATCAGTCAGGCGTTTCAGCATGTCGCCAGGCACCTCGGGGAAAATTCCATGTCCAAGGTTAAAGACAAATCCAGGCGTTTCTAGTCCTTGATCAATAATTTGTTTGGCCCGGGCTTCAAGAACAGGCCATGGAGCAAGAAGAAGAGTCGGATCCAAATTTCCTTGCACAGCATAACGGTCTCCAATTCTGTTCCGTCCCTCCGGAATGGAAACCCGCCAATCTAAACCGATGACATTAGTATCTAAATCGTTCCAATACGGAAGAAGCTCTCCTGATCCTACACCAAAATAAATTTTTGGAGCTGGAAGATCCTTAAGCTGGCTGAAAATTCGCTTCATGGTTGGATAAACGTATGTCATATAATCAACTGGTGCAAGGGCTCCAACCCAACTGTCGAAAATCTGTACTGCCTTTGCCCCGGCTTGAACCTGGGCTTTCAGATATGTAACAACCATATCCCCTAACTTTTCCATTAGGTTGTGCCATACTTCCGGATGAGAGTACATCAATTGCTTAGTTCGAATGTAGTTGCGGGAAGGACCGCCTTCAACCATGTAGCTGGCCAAAGTAAAAGGAGCCCCAGTAAACCCGATTAGGGGAACCTTTAATTCTCGGGCTAAGATTTTTATCGTTTCTATTACATGCGGCAGATCTTCCTCTGGCTCAAGAGCCCGCAGACTATTGATATCCTCAGCCGTACGGTAAGGAGTTTCCAGGACGGGACCTCTCTTTTCAATAATATCGAATTTCACGCCCATCGGACCTAGGGGTACCATGATGTCAGAGAATAAAATCGCGGCATCGACTCCAAGCTGCTGTACGGGAAGGATTGTTACTTCTGCGCAGAGCTCAGGAATTTGGCAGATTTCTAAAAGACTATATTTTTTACGGATCTCCCGATATTCCGGCTGGTATCTTCCTGCTTGACGCATATACCACACGGGGACACGGTCGATCTCCTTTTTCATACAGGCATTGATAAATGTATCATTGAAACTCATGTTAAATCCTCTTTTCTGTCATTTTCGCTACCATTACCCATTATGACGTTTTTGCAATAAATTAACAAGGTAGAGCGATTTTAGTTATGTGACATTTTTTCAACATTCGTAAAAGGCGGCCTTCCTGGTAGGCCGCCTGTTTCGTATATCTATTCGTAATTTCCTGTTCTCGTATCATAGGGACCAGGGTTAGGGACTACAGGGGGATTAATGGTTTCAGGCTGGTTTGTTTCACGCGTCTCATGCTGATGAATAAGCCCAGCCATATGAGTTCCGATGTCTCTTAATTCGGCATTGAGATTCTTGGCTTTCTTTGTATTCAACGGGTAGGACCTCCTTATTCAAAAGATGAAATGAGTTACCTTAAAAAGAGAAGGTTTTCTTCTCTACCGGTTGTTTCCTCGGTTCATCAAATTACGATCTTCCTGGATGAAATTATTATCGTAAATGGAACCATTGTTTAAACCCATTTCATTACCTAACCTGCCATTGTTATTATAATCGAAGGCCCGATTGTTTAGGATTGTACCTCTTCCGTTATCCCCAAGCGGTGTTGTTCGACCTGTTGTATCAAAATTACGTCCCTGGAATTGGTTCGCGCGGCCTGTATAATCATTTACATTGTATACCCCATCATATTGATTCACATCGGCTCCCCGGTCTACACCGCAACCGGTTAACAATCCAACAGCCAATAAACTAACAAAACTTAGCGGTTTAAAAATACGAGTGAAAATACTCTGCTTTTCTCGCTTATTCATGAAAAAACCACCTTCCGCTAATTCACTCCATATCTGCTGTTGGAGTGTAACTATAGGATGTGGCTTCTGAAAAAAAGTATGTCTGTTATTAAGCACCAAACTCCGTCTGCAGCTTTTTCCGTACAAGAAATTCAATTTTCAAATCCTGATACGTTTGGTAGCGAAGACACTTATTGAACTCTCCATGACAATAACGGTCGATAAGTTCAGTTTCCTGCTTTAAATCTTCGTCGGTGGCTTCGCAGCTTAGTTGGACGGAGAATAGCTTCTGATGTTCTGTATATAGAGGACAGCTTTCCATTTCCTCACCTTCCCAAGCACACACTTGTAGTCTATAGTAGCATCTTTTCCAACTACAAAACCACGTAAACATGGTGTATAATTTGTTTATCGGAGGGTGGAGAAATGAAATTCAACTTTATTTATGACGATCGGATCGAGCTGGAGATGCCGGTTATTTATGTGCCGATAGAGCAATGGAATCCGGAAGAAACTGCAGAGTTTTTTGATAAAACACAGGGAATTAGTTCCAAGATCCCTGCCAAGATTCATGAGTTTGATAAGCGTTATATGAAAAAGTACGAAGAACTCCAGCATCAACCGGAAATGTTTTTTGAAATCATGGAGGAACTAAATGACCTGTCAGGTAAAATCAGCGAACTGAACGTCCTATACCTTCGAATTGAAGGGACGTTTCTTCATGCTGGCGGCCATTTCTAATCCATGTCTGCTTGCTGACGTAAAAACAGCACAAGAAAGGAAGCACTGGCTCACATCCATGAACTAGTGCTTCCTTTTTTTACTGTTTCAGAAAGTTTAAGTTCACTAAAGCAATAAAGTGAACAAACTTTCTGAAACGCATAAAAAACTTCCTCTTAAGGCGGTCTGGCTACTCTGAAAATAACTTCGCTTTCGGAAAATTTTTTTTATTGGTCAGTGTTCTGCTTCTGGCAAATAAAGATGATCCGCGGTGAACCCTCTTGCTGATAAGGACTTGCCTGGTAGTCTCCGAATAAGTGGAGAATTTCCAACCCTTGTTTGGTCAGCATCGACTGAAGTTGGCCTGCGCTGTATAACTTCACTCTTTCCTCATAATGTCTTGGGCTTTCGCCTTCTTCTTTAATGATAATCTGCTTCTGCACAAAACCATCCGAAATCGATCTTTGCTGTATAATTTCTAGCCCGCCTTGCTTGCTGTGGGAAGAAGGTGCGAGATGAGCCCGCAGATAGTCTGGGTTGAGATAATCAAATAAAAATAACCCGCCTGGTTTTAAGGCCTTATGAACCTGTTGGAAAATCTTTTCGTTTTCCTCATCTTCCACAAAGTAACCGAAGCTTGTGAACAAGTTAAAGACAAGATCCATTTCTTCAACAAAAGGGATTTCCCTGGCATCGGCTCGCATGTACAAGACAGGAATATTCAGCGAGTGCCGTATCGCTTCCTGCAGCAAGACAGCCGAAAGATCTACACCGACTACACGCAGTCCCTGCTGTGCCAGCCAGCGGCTATGCCGACCTTGCCCGCAGCAAAGATCCAATGCTCTTTGACCTGGCTGAATATGAAGAAAAGGAATAAGGCTTTCCAACTCTTGTGTTGCTTTCTGCTCGTCACGATGTGCATATATTTTCAAATAATCCTCCTGGAAGGATTTCTCAAACCACTCTGTCATTCGTTCTTGATTCATTGCCACCACAACCCTTTCCCCTGCTCCGCTCCTGCAAGATGACTCTTCTCATAGATCGTCCTCCTTTAGGAAAAAATAAGGTAATCTCTATCCTCATTATACAACATCATGACCGTTTAACCATCTGACTGTTTAGTTAAATGTTCTTAATTATAGAAAAAAAGGTGTATTTTCTAAACCATGTATTTTAAAATATGGCTGATGTCTTAAAAAATGGAGGAAGATAATGGAAGAACATCACTCGCTGAATTCGTTAATGATAGTCGTTACCCTTTCTTTTCTTATTCCGATCTTTCTGGACAGAATACGCTGGCGCTTTCTGCCTGTAGTCGTTGTAGAAATTATGGCGGGGATCTTGCTCGGAAAAAGCGGATTAGGAATAATTAATGATGATGAATGGCTAAACATCCTTTCCACGCTGGGGTTCATTTACCTCATGTTCTTAAGTGGCCTGGAGATTGATTTCGACTCTTTCAACGTAAAGAAAAAAACAACCGAAGCAAATCCTCTAAAGGTATCGTCAATCACTTTTTTATTTATTTTAGCGATTTCCGCAATGTTTGGTTTTGTCTTTCAAGCAATGGGCTTTGTTTCGGATGGGATCTTCATGACCCTCATTATTTCGACTATATCCCTGAGTATTGTTGTACCGATCTTAAAGGATAAAGGCATTACGAATACCCCTTATGGACAGTCGATTTTATTGACAGCCGTTATCTCGGATTTTGCCACGATGATCCTGCTGGCAGTCTATGTTGCCCTGCAGGCGGATAATCTGGCTAAGCCTTTGCTATTGTTGATCTTATTTGTGGTTGTATTCTTTTTCTACCGCTTTATGATGCGGTTCAAGAAAGGAAAGGTCATTGAGCGGATTTCTCGTGAGAGTGTGCAATTAGGAACAAGGGGAGTATTTGCACTCATCTTATTTTTTGTCGTATTGTCGGAAGAAGTAGGGGCAGAAAGCATTTTAGGTGCTTTTTTAGCAGGAGTGCTTGTTTCCTTGGTTTCTCCAAAGAAGCAATTTACCCATCAATTGACATCTTTTGGCTTTGGATTTCTCATTCCGATTTTTTTCTTTATGGTAGGAGCTACGTTAGAACTGCGTGAGTTGTTTCGGGATATGGAAGCCTTGATGATCATTCCCTTAGTTTTATTCAGCTATTTTGCATCGAAATTTTTCCCGATCCTTCTTTGGAGAAAATGGTTTTCCTGGAAAGAAACATTGGCAGCCGGCTATTTGCTCCCCTCTACATTGAGTTTAGTCATTGCCGGCTCTGCCATTGCGCTGGAAATGGAGATTATTACGCATACGGTTCAGGCTGCTCTCATTTTAAGTGCCGTCATCTCCACGATCATTTCTCCGATCCTTTTTCAAAAGATCGCACCGGAGGAAAAAGAACAAGTCAGCAAACGAATTTCACTCATTGGGGCAAATACGATTAATCTTGCGTTGGCGAAACAGCTTCATCAGGATGGCTATAGCGTTACGATGTTTACATCAGATGAAACCCTGCTTGATCCTCAGAGACAATATCCTTTCGAATCGCGAGTAGTCGATAACCTTAATTCCGAAACGCTAGAAAAGTATGGTGTGCTTGAAAGTGATTATGTCGTCGTGTTTACAAGCGATGAGAAGCTGAATATCGAGCTTGCGAATTGGGCTAAGCTTGCACAGGTGGATAATGTAATATGCCGCATTGACTCCGAGGAACGCCTTGAGGGCATCACAGAAGGAGTTCAGCCCTTCTCTACCTATTCATCAAATCGAATCTTGCTTCAAGCGCTGATTGAACATCCGTCCCTCTTTCGATTCTTGCAGACAGATCAATCCTTGCAGGAAGTGCAGATTAAAAATCAGCGGCTTCACGGTAAGCTGATCAAAAATCTTTCTTTCTTAGGCGACGCTCTGGTGATTCGGATTTACCGGGAGAATGACATGATCGTTCCGCATGGAGATACACAGATTTTGTTAGGGGATGTCTTGCTCATAAGTGCAGAACGGGAGTTAACAGAAGATATTAGGCGTGAATGCGCATAGCAAAAGAGGCTGAAATCCTTTCAGCCTCTTTTGTTGGTGCAGACACTTGTTCTTCTGTTCACTATCTCACATGGCGTAAATAGGTATCACTCCAACGCGTCGTAATCATGCGGGCAGGGAAGGGAACTGCTTAAATAATCATCAGGATCATCCCCTGCAAAACAAAGGTCGCAAACTCCCCCATGCAATATGAAGGGAGCCCCGCAGCATGAGCACCTGTCCATGAGACACCTCCTTGTGGGATGGTTATTTCTCTTTAGTATATGGAACCGAACTAGAAACATGTCTGTTAAAGAATTCACGTAAACAGCAAGAAAAGCGAGCCGAGGCATGACTGCCTTGGCTCGCTTTGATATTAAAAATGATTTACCCGACAACGATATTCACCAGTCTATCAGGAACAACAATGAACTTGCGAATCTGTTTACCCGTAATGGCTTCTTGGACAGTTTCCAAAGCTGCTGCTTTTTCTTTGAGGGCTTCTTGATCCGTCCCTTTCGCGATGACGAGACGATCTTTGATTTTTCCATTCACTTGAATGACGATTTCAATCTCATTGTCTACTGTGAGCTCTTCCTTATATTGAGGCCATGGCTCGTAGGCTATGGTTTGTTTATGTCCCAAACGGCTCCAGAGTTCCTCTGCTAAATGCGGAGCTAACGGAGACAGCATAAGGACAAAAGCTTCCATCGCTTCTTTAGGCAAGTTTTGCTCCTTGTTTGCTTCATTGAGGAATACCATCAGATGGCTAATGGCCGTATTAAAACGAAGTCCTTCAAGGTCGTGAGAAACCGCCTTAATGGTTTTATGAACCGTACGGTTAAAGGATTCAGAACCAGGGGTATTGCTGATCTTCGGATTTAGGTTTCCGTTGTCTTGAATGAATAATCGCCAAACGCGGCTCAGGAAGCGGTGAGAGCCCTCTACCCCATTGACATTCCATGGCTTTGAGGCTTCCAAAGGTCCCATAAACATTTCGTAGATCCGTAGTGTATCTGCACCGAAATCATTCACAATATCGTCCGGATTTACGACATTGCCGCGAGATTTACTCATTTTTTCGTTATTCTCGCCCAAGATCATCCCTTGGTTTACAAGCTTTTGGAAAGGTTCCTTCGTATGAACCACGCCAAGATCATAAAGAACCTTGTGCCAGAAACGCGCATAAAGCAAATGCAGTACAGCATGCTCTGCCCCGCCGATATAGAGATCTACAGGAAGCCAGGTTTGCTGCTTTTCCTTTGAACAGATTTCCTCATCGTTGTGCGGGTCAATATAGCGCAGGTAGTACCAGCAGCTTCCAGCCCATTGTGGCATGGTGTTCGTTTCTCTTCTTGCCTTCATGCCGGTTTCGGGATCGACCGTATTAACCCATTCTTCGATATTAGCCAATGGGGACTCTCCCGTACCGGAAGGGCGGATGGCATCCGTTTCCGGCAAAACAAGCGGTAATTGATCCTCAGGTACCGGTTTCATGCTGCCGTCTTCCAGATGAAGAATAGGGATCGGTTCACCCCAGTAACGCTGTCTGCTGAACAGCCAGTCTCTAAGACGGTAAGTTACTTTCTTTTTCCCCTTGTTATTTTCCTCCAGCCAGCTAATCATTTGAGAGATCGCTTCTTTGTTGTTTAAACCATTGACGATGCCTGAATTGACGTGTGGTCCGTCACCGGTATAAGCTTCTTCTTCCACATTTCCGCCGGATACAACCTCAATGATCGGAAGATCGAACTTTTTCGCAAACTCCCAGTCTCTCTGATCGTGGCCAGGGACTGCCATAATCGCTCCGGTTCCATAACTCACTAGAACATAATCGGCTACCCAAATAGGCAATTTAGCTCCGTTCACAGGGTTAATAGCATAGGCACCCGTAAAGACGCCAGTTTTATCTTTGGCCAAGTCTGTTCTCTCAAGGTCACTTTTTCTGGACGCTTGTTCAAGATAAGCTTCAACCGCTTCTTTTTGTTCAGGAGTAGTGATCTCTGCTACCAGTCTATGTTCTGGAGCCACCACACAGTATGTAGCGCCAAAAAGCGTATCAGGACGCGTTGTAAAGACGCTTAAAGTGCCTTCATGTCCATCGATGGGGAAATCGAGCTCTGCACCTTCGGATTTCCCGATCCAATTCCGTTGCATATCCTTAATGCTTTCAGACCAATCCAGCTCCTCTAAGTCTTCAAGCAATCTTTCAGCGTAAGCGGTAATCCTCAATACCCACTGTCTCATCGGTTTGCGAACAACAGGATGTCCTCCGCGTTCACTTTTGCCATCAATGACTTCTTCGTTAGCGAGAACTGTCCCTAATGCCGGGCACCAATTTACAGGAATTTCATCTACATACGCTAACCCTCTCTTGTACAACTGAAGGAAAATCCATTGCGTCCATTTGTAGTAAGAAGGATCGGTAGTGGAGATCTCCCTGTCCCAATCATAAGAGAATCCCAATGATTTTATTTGTCGACGAAAGTTGTCGATGTTTTTCTTCGTTATCTCGCGAGGGTGTTGACCTGTATCCAGGGCATGCTGTTCCGCAGGCAAACCGAAGGCATCCCAGCCCATGGGATGAAGAACCTGATAGCCTTTCATGCGCTTGTAACGGGATACAATGTCTGTAGCCGTATATCCTTCTGGATGCCCAACGTGGAGCCCTGCTCCCGATGGGTAAGGAAACATGTCCAGCGCATAGAATTTTGGCTTATCGGGTTGCTCCACCAGCTTAAAGGTTTTGTTTTCCTCCCAATATTGCTGCCATTTTTTTTCAATTTGACGGTGATTGTAAGTCGTAGGGGAATTTGCTTGTTCCGTACTCATAGCTACCTCCAGTAAACGTTGATTGATAAACAAATAATAAAAAACCCCCCATCCTTAGCTTAATGCTAGGGACGAGAGGCTGATTCTCCCGCGGTACCACCCTAATTAGTACAATGTACTCACTTTCCACCCTTAACGTAGGCTAACGGCAGGATTTACTAGAGTTCAATCCTGCAGCTCCGAGGTGAGTTCCCTGTCCTCTGCGTTGACTCGCACCATCCGTCAACTCTCTGCATGCTTCGGTCACACGTACTATTCCTCGTCATCGCTATTGAGAAAATAATGTATTAAAAACTAATAGATACATTTTATTGTTTTTTTAATAAACCTGTCAATATAAGTTTTTCCATGATGTATATATTTATCGTCAATTCCTCTTGGTTTTAAACACAAAGAGTGCAAATACTATTAAGGGAAAGAAAGGAGGAGATGACATGCCAGATATCCAAGCGGGAAAAGTAGAAATGACTGAACAAGAAGCTGAACGGCAAGCCCAAGGAAAAACCTTTGCCACGAACGATACGATTGGGTTTATGCGCGTAGATGAGCTGGGAGAGACCCATGATGAACCGGCTGACATGCATTTAGGAAGGTCTTAAAAGCTTGAATGATCCAAAAGAAGAGGGCTTCTCCCCTCTTTTTCTTCTTCTTCTCCTTCAGCCCGGTAGCTGACATAAGAAATTGCCTTGGACTCAAGGATAGGAATCTCTATCCGCAATTGCTAAAATAGGAGAAAGACAAGAGAGGTTCCGGGAGGAGAAGTTCCAATGCTGAGTCTTGAAGAAATTAAAGCGAATATCTTGAGGCTAGAACCGAAGGAAGGAATAAAGCTCGCCATTCGGGCGGAGATACGAGCTTTGCCTAATATTTTATTAAAAGGTGAAGAGCTTCGGGTTGTTACACTGGGTTCTTACCAGGAAACAAATGGAATTATGGTGGCCACGAACCATCGGATTATTTTTGTGGATACGCGTTCCTGGACTCCTTTTCCTTTTGCTGCCCTATTTTCGATTACCTACAAATCATCCATTGAATTTCAGGATGGAAATCGGATGGGGAGTATCCTGATGGATGTCTCTAGCAATAAAATAATCATAAATAAAGTACCTGCAACTGGGGCCAACTTTGTACGCCTGATCCAGCAACAGCTCGATCATTATAAGCCCGATGACCGATTTGTCAATAATGGGAAGAAAGAAAGTTCACAGGCGACAAAAAGCAGCAAACCGGTTTATTTGTCTGTAGCTTCCATTGTCTTGCTTTCTATCTTATGTTACTGGATATTCCAAGGCGAAGCTAGGCCTGCTGCTTCATCTTTTGGGATGACGGCTTCTGAGTTTTCCGATCAGTGGAATCAATCCGGAAAACAGAACTTGCCTGACCCAACGATCGTGGAGAATGGGAAGAATAAGTCATTTACTCACTATTTCACGGATGAGCTTAAGCTCGTAGGATTCTTGGCGAAAGATGGCAATGTGCAAAGGGTCATGATGATGGGCAGCGACGAGGAAGCGGTTCCTAAGCTGATTGAACAAACCATATCCACTGTTCAACCGCAGTTAGCCGAGGGTGAAAAGGCAGATTTAGTCGTAAAGCTAGGTCCTATGCCAGATTCCGATAAAGTAAAGCAAGATCGACAGATCATTCATACAGGAATACGGTATTCCATTACTCATTCCGAGAAAATTGGCATCATTTTCGAAGCAGCCGTTACAGGAAATTAGTACGGATAGGTATCTCTCCCCTTCTGAAATTCGCCGATTTGTGATATAATTTTTAAATATCAGTGAAGGGAGAGGATTACATTGCATACGTATTACTGCCTTGTATGCGGAAAATTAAAGCAGGGCGATGTCCATCGTATTGAGTTAAATGTATGTGAAGAATGTTCTCCCCCGGAATCAGAAGAGGATACGCGCTGCCCCACCCTTGGTGCTGGGTAATCTTTTTTGCCTGTCATTGTGGTGCCTTCGTTTATATAGTGACAGGAAGAGGAAACTTGTAGCGTTTTCCCTATCTAGAAATCAAAAAAAAAAAAGATGACGGATAGGGAATGGCAATCGCCAAGTTTTCCTAAAATACATATAAGAATTTTGCAGAAAGTGGTGTTTAATAATGTCTTCCCTATTTGGATCATTTATTATGATCTGGATGTTAGTTCTTGTTTCCCTATTCTTTATCGGCGGATACTTTATGTTCCGTAAGTTCCTTAAGTCTATGCCGAAGCAGGACGGTAAGTCCGATCTGGATTGGCAGGACTTCTATATTGACCAAACAAGAGCGCTTTGGACGGAGGATACTCTGCATTTGCTTGATGAACTGGTAGAACCCGTGCCCACACTGTTCCGGGATGTGGCCAAGCGATCAATCGCCGGGAAGATCGGCCAGTTGGCAATGAATGAAAAGGCAACGCAAATTAACCAGGATTTGGTGATCAAGGGCTATATCCTTGCTACACCGGCAAGGGACCATAAGTGGCTAGTGGCCCGCCTGAAGGAGAAACAAATTGACTTCACAGCCTACCGAAATCATCTTAAGGTAAAAGTATAAGCGAAGGGTGTCCAAGCGTGTATGACTTGGCACCCTTTTTTTATTGTAGTACAGGCTTACTTCTTGATTTGGTCGATGAATTCACGACTAATCAGATAAGGGAAAAAGCCGAGTGCTTTAACTTGGTTTTGATAAGTCTCTTCTATCATCCTTTCGGCTTCTTCAGGAGACTTTGCCTCCAGCACGCTCAAAAGAAACTGAAAATCCTCCATCACTTTTTGAATCCACGGCAACATCTCATTTCGCAGCTTAACATTCTCCAAATGAAGCAATTGCTGGGCCTGTTCCTGGTATTCTTCTACTATCCTTTTGAAGCTCTGATGCGATTGGGGATCCTGTTGCCACTTTCGCTGATGCTCAAGCCACTTGGTGAGCAGCTTGCTCCCGGGAAGAGGAGATAATACAGATTGGTTAATACAATCGCTGATATGGATGAAAGGGTGAGCCAGGCTATCGCCGACTATAGACTTTACGGCAAATTCGAAGCTTTCTGATGGTTGGTATGCAGCCGGATTCCATAGGTAATGGGCAATTGTGATCAAAGGGATTAAAGATGCTTCGGGATACTCCATGACATTCGCAATGAGACCTGTTGAATGCAAGTAAAGCAGCGGATGCCGATTCAAAAACGGTCCAATATGCATTTCGTCGCGCATATTGGCATCGTTGACCGGGTAGTTATCCCAGAACAAAGGTTGATGTCCCGTTTGTTCATAGAAAATTCGCGCTTCCCGGATATCGATTTCGGGTGAACAAATCGTTCTTCCCGTCCAAAGAATGTCTACCTCTTCGGGAACCTCCTGTCCTAACCGACGAATATACTCTTCATCACCTTTACCAAAATACTGTGTGGGACAGACAACTAGAGAATTGCCTTCATCGAGTTGTTTGAGTTTAGCAAACACCTTTTGGATAAAGTGGATATGGGCGTCCGTTAAGCTCGGAAATGCAGCCCGATCTGATTCATGAAAAAGGCTCAAAGGAATATCATCAAAAAATAAACCGAAATGGCGAACACCGATATCATACACCTGTTTATATTTATCGAAAAGAAGGTTGGCATGCTCATTGGACGTATATTGGATCGATAATCCGGGACTCACTGCAAAAATCATGTCCACATGGTATTTCTGGCAGTCATAGGCTAAACTCGACAGTTGTCCTAGCTCCTCAGGAGGATAAAGGCTATCCCATTTGTCGCGATGATACCGATCATTTTTGGGAGCATACACATAGGTGTTCATTTTTTGCGAAGAAAGGATGCTCAGTGCGCGTTTCCTCTCCTCCAGTGACCACGGGGAACCGTAATACCCTTCAACAATGCCCCTTCGCTTCATTCGAGGCTGGTCTAAGATCCATCCTTCATTAAGAGGCGACTGAAGCAACTGGCGCCAGGTTTGAAAAGCATAAAAGTATCCCCGAGCTGACGGGGCGTATATCCAAACGGCAGCCTTTTTTTCACTAACCTTCCTCACTTCAAGGAAATACCCTTCCGCCAGCGTTAAGTATTGTTTTTCCCATTGGAAATGGGGATAGGGCGGAATTTTTTCAGTGTATACCTCAACAACAACTTCTCCTTCTCTGAAAGATACATGGTGTTCAGTTATCCATGACTTCCACCACCCCTGTTTATCGAAATATTGGATCGTGGCGATTGCACCGATCGATTGGCCTTCCTCCACCTTTGCAGGCCTGGGATAAACATGCTTCATTCTTCTCCTCCTCGTCAAACCGCCTTTTGATTTTATAGTTCCCAAGAAACGGCTTTACCGCGCAAAAAGACCTCTCTAAAGTGAGAGGTCATCTTTTTTTGTCTATTAATCTTCTTCACGGCTACTAAAAATCCAAAGGTATTCAGCAAGCTGCAATACAGACATTAAGGCGGCAGCTACATAGGTTAAAGCGGCAGCCCCAAGCACTTTGCTTGCCCCTCTTTCTTCGTTATTGCGGATAAAGCCCATTTTGACCATAAGATCTTTGGCTCTTGAACTGGCATTGAACTCAACAGGAAGGGTCACAACCTGGAATAGAACCGCTGCACTGAATAAGATAATACCGAGCAGCAATAAACCTTGCATCTTAAAGAAAAAACCGCCGAGCAACAATAAAGGCGCAATTCCTGAAGAAAAGTTAACCACAGGAAATATTCTGTGTCTTGCCACTAGCATCGGATATTTTACCTTATCCTGAATCGCATGCCCCACTTCATGGCAGGCTACAGAAACCGCTGCAATGGAGCTTGACCCGTAGACAGAGTCAGACAAGCGAACCGCCTTGGCAATCGGGTCATAATGGTCAGTAAGGCTACCGCGAACATGCTGGACGGGAATATGGGAAAGGCCATTGGCATCTAGCATTCTTCTGGCTGCTTCCGCTCCGCTCATTCCGGATGAGATGTGAACATCTGCATATTTCTTAAAGGTCCCTTTCACGCGGAATGAAGCCCACATGCTCAGCCCAAAAGCCGCTAAGATTAAAATGGTAAAAGGCGTAAAGAACATTAGGTTTATCCTCCTTTAGATAGCATGATTCGTTAGTTTTTTATAGTGGAACCTCGCCTAAAAGAATGGCTATCGTGTGATATAGTGAAGTTCCTTGGATGGAGATTTGCTTGGTCAACACTTTTAGCTGCTTTTCATTCAACTGGGAAAGCAGCGGCTTAAGCTTGAGAACCTCTTTTTCCAGCTTCCTCATCTGTTCCTGTATCTCATGGATTTTTTGTGAGACATCCTGGGCAGGGATATCGCAATGATCTAAGGTATCGAGTCTTTCTTTAATCTCTTCCAGGGATAATTTTTCCCTTTTAAACATTTCTATCAGCTTCAGCCGTTCTAAGGCATTCTCTGTATAATATCGATACCCCGTTTCCGACCGTTTAGGATCGAGTAGTCCCATCTGGGTATAATAATCAATTGTTCTTTTGGATACTTTGGCGATTTCAGCCATCTCTCCTATCCTATACATCGCCCCAAAGCAGACACCCCCTTCCTTCACGGTTAATTTAATTTTACCAATACCCATACTGTACAGTCAAACGTTTGGGTGGTAACGGATGGCTTTGATAATACATACGAAAATCATTAACAGAGGTTTCATGACAGAAAAAAAATCTTGCTCCCTTCTTTAGATAAGAGGATAGAGCAAGACCTTTTTTCCAATTTATTTGCGATCCCGTAGGAACTTAAAATCGTTTTCCAAATTCTTAATCGTTTTTCCTTCCGATTCAATGCTATCTCGATGTAGGATCGCTACCCGATCATACCAATCAGGGTCAGAGCTGGCTTGCACACGATAGTTCGGCATTTGCTCTTTTAGCTTTTGTTCCAGTTTCGTTTGCGCTTCCAGCGGATCCACATTCTCTTTTACCTTATACCCCATAAGTGCTTCTTTTCCGTAAACAACAATTACAGGTTCGGTGATCTCAGGGATTTTTCGGACGGCTTCCTGCATTTTCAGCGAGGCGGAATGGTTGAAGCTCTTTACCTCTTGCTTTCCAGCACCGGGTACGGTCGTTTGAGCCTTCTCTTCTGTTTGTTGGGTCGTTTGCTTTGTGGCTTTTTTGTCGTCCCCGCCTTTCGCCTCATCCTTATTTCCGCAGCCTGCCAAGGAAGCGGCAAGCAAAAGGGTCAGCATGGCTACTGCGTATCTTGGCATTGAAATCCTACCTCCCATGGAATGGTGATTTCCTTCCTCATAGTGTTTCATTGTATAAGTTTTCCTATGTAAACAAAAAAACGTTCTAGGCGAGTCACCAAATTCAGTGTTCTCAATATCATGTAATTGTGATGAAAAAGTGAGGTGACGCTATGGCGGTAGTCAAAGCCCGAGAAGAGGATGTCAGGCTTTTAGCCAGATTGTTAAGGGCTGAAGCTGAAGGGGAAGGCGAGCTTGGGATGCTGATGGTGGGCAATGTGGGGGTAAACCGGGTTCGAAGCGCCTGCCTTGATTTTAAGGATATCCGCACGATCCCCCAGATGGTTTACCAGCAACCGGGTGGTTATGAAGCGATCCAAAAACCTTATTTCTACCAAAAAGCCAGAGAGAGTGAACTCCGATTAGCCCGGCGGGTCATCAAAGGTGAAAGGGTCCATCCCTCCGAGTTTAGCTTATGGTTCTTCAAGCCTTCCGGAAATTGTCCGCCTCAATGGTGGAACCAATGGAATTCAGGGCGATATAAAGCCCACTGCTTCTACAAGCCGACAGGCCAAGATTGTCCCGATGTTTATAATGCCTACTAAGGAGTGACTTTACATGCAGGAGTTTAATAGCGAAGAGTACACAAATAGCCGTCAAACGGCAGTAAGCCCGTATGGAATGTATGGGTACGGAACAGGTACCGCACCGAAGCCAATGCCCTATGCTCAAGGGATGTATCCTGGCCAAACTTATGGTTTTCCTTCCCAGCCCATGGGAACGGCGCCTGTTTTTCCGCCACAGCCAGCCGGCGCCACCATTCCGGGCATGATGCCTTCACCGACACAAACTGCTCCATCCATTCCGGGAATGCTTCCCTTAGAGCAGTCCTATGTTGAAAATATCCTCCGCCTCAATAAGGGAAAACTGGGAACTTTCTACTTTACCTATGAAAACAATAACCAGTGGAATGCAAAGGTCTACAGGGGGAGAGTAGAAGCAGCAGGACGCGATCACCTGATCTTGAGCGACCCCCAGACTGGACAAAGATTTTTGCTGCTCATGGTTAACTTTGACTATGCAACATTTGATGAGGAATTAAACTACGAATATCCTTTTGGCGGAACCTACGGGGGAGTAAGCCCTGTGCCAACAACAACACCTCCAAGATAAGCCTCAATAAAGAGAGGGTGGATCCCAAGTCAAATATCGGACTTGAGTACCACCCTCTGTTTTATCGTTCTTCAATCGTCTGTATGACCTCCCACCCCTCGGCCATTAAAATTTCAAATAGCGTCAGGGATGCTGGAGTTAGGATAAATTCCTTCTCTTCGGACGTCCCATCTTCTTTCTCTAGTTTGATGATGTGTTTGGCGTACATATTTTCGCTCCTCCCCTGTACTAAACCTACTGGACCAGTCCTTCCATGACCCATTCATGGGCAATGCGATCATATAGAAGATCTAGATGGTTTAGCGGCAAGACCGTCTTCCGTTTGATTTGTTTATCGTCTTCTGTCAATCCGTCTGTATAAAGCACACTATCGACAAAAACGAGACCATCACTCGGACCATCCCACTCGGTGCAAAGTCCCCGAATATGCGAATGATTGCCGGCAAGAATATGCAATTCAATTTCCCTGTCTATCGGGGATTGTAGCAGTTTATTCATAAAATTTCCACTCTCCGCCATGGCAGTTTCAATACCGCGAGAATGGATGAGCCAGTTTCTTCCCCCGTAATATAAGGTTTGCGCTGCGGACTGGATAGGATAGTGTTCATCCCAGCGAAATAATAGCTGAGATAAGCCTGGAAACGCCCCTCCTTCTTTATATAAGCTATGCTCGGTGGTATCGATATATTGACCGTACCATAGCATTTCATCGACAGATAAAGGAGCATTGAAGTTGAGCAGCTTCACCCACCAATTCGGAATCACATGTCGAAAAGGGTAGTCCAAGCCGCGGTTTGGCGTCCCCAGCATGATGTATTTTTCTACTTGCCCTTCATGGTCGGCGTCCCAAGTTTTTCCAAGTCCGGCTAAATAAGCCCATGCGGAAATCCCCCCTTTGCTGTGTGCAATGAGGTCGATCTTGCTGCCGCCCGTAAGCTCTTGGATTCTTTTGATGACATTATTCAATTGGACCGCTTGCAGAAGATTGTCGCCGTGCGGATGGGCAAATGTAACGGCATATATGGGTCTGTCACATGTCTTTAAGGCATGTATTAACCCCTTTTTTTTGTCCAAGGACTCTCCCCAAGACAAATTCGCATCATGGCTAGCGCCATGTACAAGTAAGAGAGGATTCCCCGCCGATCGTTTTTCTACCTCCAAATGATGAAGCAGCACTTCACTCGAATGGGGCGTGGAAGATTGGAATTGGCTGATGATCTCTTCCTCTCTCCACTCGTTTGCGGTAATGAATTTTTCTTGGATAAAGCATTTTTGCAGACCCTGGATATGCTCTGTCCAAGACCAAAAACGACAATCATAGGATCGAGATAAAACCACATACGGCTTGTCCAACTGGCTTTCCATGTTCGTTCCATCCTTTAGGAGAAATTTAGTCCAATTTCTACCCATTTTTGCCCTTTTCACCCACTGTCTATCCTACTCATTAAAAAAACCGTGCGGGACGGATTTCTTTCAAAACAGGAATCGTATATAATGTTAAAAATACATAGAAACTCAAGGGTATTTAGGATGGAGGAAGTCAAATGAGGAAATGGAATATGAATGAAAATCGAGCAAGATTGCTCATATCCTGTATAGATCGACCCGGCATAGTTGCCGCGGTTTCTCAATTTCTATTAGAACGTGGGGCCAATATTGTTCAATCGGACCAGTATACAACCGATCCTGAGAAAGGAATGTTCTTCATGAGGATCGTATTTGACCTGAATGATTTTGATCGTTCCCTTGCTCAGATTGAAGAAGATTTTGCCTCAGTGGCTAACCAATTTGAAATGAACTGGAAATTCTCTGCTGAAAAGCGAATCAAAAGAATGGCCATTTTTGTTTCGAAAGAAGATCACTGCCTAATGGAGCTTTTATGGCGATGGAAGGCCGGCGAGCTGCCAGTGGATATCTCCATGGTCATCAGCAACTACGAAGATTCAAGGGAAGTGGTGGAATCTTATGGCATTCCTTACTTCTGTGTTCCCGTTACTCCAGGGACAAAAAAGGATGCTGAACAGAAGGCTTTATATTTGATGAAGGATAAGGTGGATTTCATCGTGCTGGCTCGCTATATGCAAATCCTCTCCTCGGAATTTGTTAGCCATTATCCTCATCGAATTATCAATATTCACCATTCCTTCCTCCCTGCATTCATTGGGGCCAATCCCTACAAGCGAGCTTTTGATCGCGGGGTGAAGCTTATTGGGGCCACTTCCCATTATGTAACGGACGACTTGGATGAAGGACCGATTATTGAGCAGGACGTCCTTCGCGTAAATCATCGCTACACGGTGGAGCAGTTGAAGGTTGTAGGCCGCCAGGCAGAAAGAATTGCTTTAGCAAAAGCGGTGTCCTGGCATATTGAAGATAAAGTGCTGGTTTATGAAAACAAAACGGTAGTCTTTGATTAAGAGCCGTAGAGACATCCCTTTGGTTTCGCGGTAATTTAAAAAAGAGATTAAAGGGGGAGACGGAATGACAATGGGAGTTTCCGGAATATCAAGCAATATACAGCCGATCCAATCCAGTGGTTTGAAGGCGGAGAGTCCTGCAAGGGAGAAAACGAGCACCCCCTCGTTTCAAGACATGGTGGACAAGCATCTAGATGAAATTGCCCGAGCTCAAGTCGCTTTTAACCAATACCGGAAACAAGGGCGGCACGATCTGGCCCAAGGAGCCCATCAATGGGCCCAGAAGCAGCGAGTGACCTTGCAGCAGCTAGGCGTTCAGCCTGATTCGTATCAAGCGGGTGTGGATTTGTCCCCCCGATTTACTAGCCAATTTCCACTGGAGGCCTCAACAGCCTATGATCCATCTGTACAAGGAAGAGTGATGCAGGCGGGTCATCAATTGTGGGCGAGTAAGATGAAACAGGCTTATCATCTAAACGTTCCTGCTGATTCCGATCCGCAAGTCATGCAACCCGTTGCCAATCCAGAGCCTAGTATGCAATCCCCTAAGACGGAACAGAAGCCCCTTGCTCAAGCGGGGCCATTAAATACTGCCCCACCCAAAGTGAAGGATTATATCGAAAGGGTGGCAAAAGAAGTTGACATAGACCCCCACTTGCTTGCTGCGATCGCTCACAACGAATCCGGCTTCCGATTGGGTGCAAGAAGTTCTGCGGGTGCCATTGGCCTGTTTCAGTTAATGCCCAGCACAGCTAAGGAACTAGGTGTTAATCCGCATGATCCATACCAGAATGTATTAGGCGGAGCCAAGTATATCAAAGATAAAATAAACAAATACAATGGGGATCTGAAGCTGGCGCTGGCAGCTTATAATGCTGGTCCGGGGAATGTAGACCGCGCGATTAAGAAAGCGGGGAACGTAACGGATTGGGAAACGGTGCAGAATTATTTGCCTAGGGAAACCCAGCGTTACGTCCCTAAAGTTTTAGGTTCGTATATATGAGAGAGGGGCTCTTTCGAGCAACCCTCTCTCTTTTTTTCTGTATGAGTCTTATTGTTTATCAGCCTGGGCAAGCCAGCCTATGATCCTGTGGTTCGTCTGCTCTTCCGTCAAGCTGTCAGGGAAAACCTGATGCTCTGTGACCAAATCATATAACCGTTCAATGGGCTCTCTGGCATCTTCTTTCTTTTTCTTTTTATCCTGCAGGTCAGACCACACGCTCTGGACCGTTTCATAGGGGTGTAATTCCTGCTTAGTGAAAAAATGGGAAAGCCGTTCCACATCCTCCAGATAGCTTGTCCCGAACCGCTCTTCCACGCTGTTGGTGAGGAGAGCGATTTCGGCTTCGTACATCGGGCGCACCTGATTTTTATCCTTCCCGATCCATGGGGTTTCCAATATGACAGGTTTACCTTGTGCGGCTTGATGATGGACGATATTTTTTAACGCCCCATACCCAATTAGGCCTGAACCTACCGGAGCATGGCGGTCTTTTCCGGCCCCTCGAAAATTTTTACTGTCATTGATATGAAAGACAGCAAGCCGATCAAGCCCAATTAACCGATCGAATTCCTCCATGACTTGATCAAATTCATGCACAATATCATAGCCTGCATCGTGGGTGTGGCAAGTATCGAAACAAACGCTAAGCTTATCGTTATATTTTACTTTTTCTATGATCGCGGCGAGCTCCTCAAACTTCCTTCCAATTTCTGTTCCTTTTCCAGCCATGGTTTCTAAGGCAATATGTACGTCTTGTTCCGGCTCTAACACCTCATTTAGCCCTTCGGCAATGCGCTGGATCCCATAAGCAGGGTCCTTGTCCGTATAAGCACCGGGGTGCAAAACAATCTGTTTGACTCCAATATAAGCTGTGCGCTTGATCTCTTCGCGCAGGAAATTGACCGCAAGCTCAAAGGTGTCATCCTTGTAAGAGGCAAGATTAATGATATACGGAGCGTGAACGACAATGTCCGATGGCAAGATGCCATACTGCTCCATCAAAGATTTTCCTTCTTCGATGTACAGGTCTTCCATGGGCTTGCGTCGGGTGTTTTGAGGTGCGCCAGTATAAATCATAAAGGAGGTGGCGCCATAAGTTAAAGCTTCCTCCGTGGCATTGAGCAGTCCCGTCTTTGAAAATGAAACATGTGAGCCAATTTTCAGCAAATCCTCCTCACTCCTTCTTTTAATTTCTTACTGTGGTGAACATCCCTTTATATTAACAAATCTAGGGCGATTTAAACAAGAAAGCCACAAGACCGTTCGGCCTTGTGGCGTATAACTAAAACTCAGGAAGACCAGCTAGGTTGTTGCCCTCCATGTGCTGCATCGCATCGATGACCCAAGAGCCATCTGCATGGATTTCAGATAATGAATCAAGTTCTCCTGTGCGGGCGAGCTGCTCTGCTTCCTCTATGGTAATCACCGTGTCTTTATCCGTTAAAAAGTGGGTAATTTTTCCCTCTTGATTTTTGCGTACTGCAACA
Source organism: Ammoniphilus soli (assembly GCF_040813775.1). Taxonomy (NCBI): domain Bacteria; kingdom Bacillati; phylum Bacillota; class Bacilli; order Caryophanales; family Paenibacillaceae; genus Ammoniphilus; species Ammoniphilus soli. Next base: position 177,240 of record NZ_JBEGDL010000003.1, on the reverse strand, counting down.
AGCTTCATACCAAGGGTCCACCTCCTGTCTGTCAGGTTTAGTATGACCCAAAATATTCTGTTACATATAGTCAATCGGATCCTTTTGCCCTGCTTCCTCAAATCCTTTTAGCCGCAACTGGCAGCTATCGCAGGTACCGCAAGCCTTCTCTCCGCCTCGGTAGCAGGAGGTCGTCAAGTGATAAGGAACATTTAAGGAAATCCCCAGCTGAATGGTTTCGGCTTTCGACAAATGAGTTAAAGGGGCAATAATGCGCAAGTTTCCATTTTTAACCCCTGCTTGAGTAGCTAGGTTTATGGTTTCAGTCATGGAGCGGATAAATTCGGGACGGCAGTCAGGATACCCGCTGTAATCTACTGCACTGACTCCAATATATATAGCCTCAGCCCCCACTACTTCCGCATAGGCTGCAGCCAAAGAAAGGAAAATCATATTCCTTGCTGGAACATAAGTGACAGGGATCTCGTCTGTTCCCGTATAATCCGGAACATCGATGGAGGTATCCGTAAGGGCGCTCCCCCCGATCTGTCCAAGGAATCGAAGATCCACGATATTATGCCTGGGGACCTGATAATGGGAGGCCACTTTTTTAGCCTGCTCTACTTCATGTTTGTGGCGTTGTCCGTAATCAAAGGTAAGGGGGTAGCAAATATATCCATCCCGTTCCGCAATCCCCATGCACGTGGTACTATCCAAACCGCCACTGAGAATAATGACAGCTTTTTTCGTCATGTGCCTACACTCCTTTCGTATCCGGATGCCAGATGTATTTATGGGTTTGCAAACTTAATTTGGCCTGTTTATAGGGGGATTCCAGCATCATCTTGACCAGCTCAGCGGGAGCAAGTGCTTCCCAGACCGGACTAAAAAGAATCTGCCCTTGCCTATAGCAGTGCTTGATCACGACTGAAGCCTCTCTGAACTCTTCCTCATTGGCAATGACAAACTTAATTTCATCGCAGGGTTGCAGGCAGAGGAAGTTAGCCATGATCATCCTTTCAGTTTCCCCGCTTGAAGTAAGCTTGTAGTCCAAGATAAATCGCATTTTTTCTCCAACCTGCCGAGTGGACTTTCTGAGCTCATGGAAGGAGTTTAGATCCACGGCGCCGTTGGTTTCAATATGAATATCCTCCACAAAGGGGAGTTCAGCAAGAGCCTCGATCAGAGCCATCGATTTGGCCCCGTGCATGAGCGGCTCCCCTCCAGTCAAACAGATGGAGGGATTTTGATACTTTTTCACTTCGTTCACTATCTCTTCGATGGTAGCGTAGAATTCAGGCGGATGAGGTGCATAGCTGTACTTGGTATCACACCACGTGCAGCGGAGATTGCAATTGTATAGACGCACAAAGGTGGTCAGAAACCCCGCTTGAAGTCCTTCTCCTTCCACCGTCTCAAAGATTTCTACCATCGGCAATCGCATCGTTTGTTCCATTAGTCCGCCATCCATTCCCGCTTCAGATAAGCGTAGCTGGTTGGGGTCTCATACAAGGTGATCTCCTCGATCCGAAGGCTCTCGCTATTCATTTCCGATAAGGCAATGTCCAGCTGCTCCCAGATCCAAACGATCATATTTTCAGCTGTCGTGTTCATCGCCGGCAGCACTTCATTCAAATACTGGTGATCAAGCTTTGCTTCGATCCGTTCCTTAAAGATTTTCTTGATCTCCCCAAAATCAACCACGATTCCAATGGAATTAACAAAACCGCTGAAATGGATGACCGCTTTATACGTATGTCCATGCAGATTTACACATTTTCCGTCATACGCATGAAGATGATGGGCAGCATCAAACGTAAATTCCTTAACGACACCTACCCGTCGATGATGATATTTCAATTGTTCAAATGAAATGTCTTCGCCTAGTTTTTGCACCCGTGTGGGGATTTTATATTGAGACATAATGCCCTCCTCTGGAGAAAATAAAAGCTCCCATACATCATCATATGGGAGCGGGATCGCTTTTTATTTTCTCTCCCTAGTTTTTTTGTTTGAGTGGCGGGAATTACGAACACTCGTTTATTACTATAACATAATCGACGGTTCGGGGATAGCCATTATCTAATAAGCTCTTTCGTAAGCTTTGGGCGTCAGCGGTTTGCCTTCTAAGAGCAATGATGCTTCATTTGCCCAAAAAGGATTTCTAAGCATGCCGCGGCCTACAGCTACAAGATCTGCCTGATTATTTCCGATAATGGATTCCGCTAGCTGGGCACTGTCTAATCTTCCTACAGCGATGACAGGAACGTCCGCTTCCCTCCTGATTCGCTCCGCTAAGGGAACCTGATAGCCAGGGTGAGCGCCTGGGCGCCCAGAGGAACCAATAGGCCCTTCACCGCCAGAGGAGATGTGGAAAAGATCCACTCCTGCATTTCGATAACGTTTAGCCATTTCCACGGCATAGTCGACTTGATATCCTCCATCCACATACTCGGCAGCCGATATACGCATGATGAGCGGCATGTCCTTGGGCATGACGTCTTTCGCGGCACGTATGACTTCTTCCCCAAAAAGAAACTTGTCCTGACCATACTTGTCCGAGCGTTTGTTTGTATAGGCGGAGGAAAATTGGTGGATGAGATAGCCGTGGGCCCCATGGAGTTCTACCGTATCCACTCCAGCTTGAATAGCCCTTGCAACACCTGCCTGAAAGCTTTTGACCATCTTTTCCACCTCTTTGGTTGTTAGCTCATGGGGCATTGTAAACCGCTCGTTAAAAGCAATGGGGGAGCATGAAACAGGGAGCGGGGCATCTTGTGCCTTTCTTCCGGCATGGCCGATCTGAATGGCTACTTTCGCTCCATATTTATGACATTCTTCAATGATTTGCCGGAAAGCCGGGATATGCTCATCACTCCAGATGCCCAGGCACTGATCCGAAATGCGTCCGCGATCCTCGACATTCGTCATTTCAATGATAATTAAACCGGTTCCCCCGATGGCACGGCTTGTATAGTGGACATAGTGCCATTCCGTTGGCATCCCATCTTTCTCTAGCGCAGAATACTGGCACATCGGAGGCATGACAATACGGTTTTTCAACTCTAAATTTTTAAGAACGAAAGGCTCAAGCAGTTTAGACATGGCAAAATCTCCTCCAAACGAGTTTATGTACATGAATTATCATAACTGATCCAATCCATGTAGGTCGAGCGTTTAACTAGCGGAAAAGCGGTATGGTACAATAAGGTAAAAATGAACCGAAAGGATCGTGTGATGAGAAAAAATTGGCTTCATGCGGATATTGAAACACCTGCTGTACTGGTTCACGAGAGCATTCTAAAACAAAACATCGCAAGTATGGCAGCATTCTCTAAGGCGAACGGGGTGGATCTTCGTCCCCATATCAAGACTCATAAGCTCATTCCAATTGCTCGCATGCAGCTTGAAGCTGGAGCTATCGGTATCACTACCGCTAAATTGGGGGAAGCCGAAGTGATGGCTGAGCATGGCATTACAGACATTCTCATTGCCTATCCCATGGTAGGGAAAGGCAAGCTGGAACGCCTAGAGAAGTTGATGAATAGAGCGAAGGCGGTAACGGTACTAGACGGATTGGAGCAGGCCCAGGCGCTTTCCCAATTTGCCGTCGACCGCGGAATCCGCTTTAGGGTTTTGTTAGAAATTGATACGGGTCTGAAGCGATGCGGGGTCCAGCCTTTCCAAGAGGCCTTAGGCGTTTATCGTGAACTTGCCAAAATTCCAGGGATCTGCCTGAATGGAATCCTCACTCATGCAGGGCATGCGTATGGGGCTTCCGGAGCTGAACAAGTTAGGAAAATTGCTCAAGAAGAAGGTTCAACGATGGTAGAAACTGCGGCTCTTCTCCGCAAGAACGGGTTTGAGGTCTCAGCCGTCAGCGTCGGGGCTACTCCCACGGTTCGCATCTCGGGACAAGTTCAAGGGGTCACGGAAATACGCCCTGGCAACTATGTATTTAATGACCTGACTCAGGTTCGCTTAGGTGCAGCAACTGAAGAACAATGCGCCCTGCGCGTCGCAGCTCGGGTTGTAAGCCAACCCACGAGCGACCGTCTCATTATTGATGCAGGGGCTAAAACCTTGGCCCTCGATCAGGGGGCCCATGGAACCTCCGGGGTTTCAGGCTTTGGGCGAGTGATAGGACATCCTGAGATCACGATAGCCCGGTTATCCGAGGAACACGGGATCCTGCAGGTTCACGGCGCTACTTCACTCCGAGTGGGAGACATCATTGAGATTATTCCTAATCATAGCTGCCCTGTCGTCAATTTGACAGATCAAGTATTTGTAGTTAGCGAGGGCAAGATCGTTGATGTCTGGAAAGTGGATGCTCGGGGAAAGTCATCTTAAGGGATGACCTCCCTTTCTCCCTACTAAAGATCACTAAGGGATTGCCCTTTGTTCCCCATGAAAATGTAAAGTAGGAGTCAACGAGTTCTTTGCTTACCTCTTCGATGGAGCCTGGATTCCAACGCGGTTGGCGGTCCTTATTCACGACGACCGCTCTTACCCCTTCATGAAAATCATGACTGACCATGAAATTCATCCCCAGGTTCAGCTCCATCTGGAAGCATTCACCTAGAGTCAGCTGGCGCCCCCGCTTTAATTGCTCTAAGGCAATCTTTAGAGACGTAGGAGACTTTTCTTGAAGGGCTCTCTCCTTCTCCTCCGCCCAAGCATTTCCTTGACTGGCGGACCGTTTTAGGGAATGAATAATTTCTTCGATTATTCGCTTTGGATCCAGGGTGGTAACCATTTCAAACGACAAGGCATTTAACGCTCGAGGGCGGTTTAACGTAATCCATCCGATTCCGCTTCTGATATCGGTTAGAACATGGGATTCAGCAACTGCCATAGACTCTCCCCCTTTTTCTTTCTGTTAAAAGCTTATTTCCAAATCTTTCTTTTGGGGATTCAGTTAAAGTATAGTAGAATTAAGCGTTTGCATCAATGATTAAAGGGTAAGGAGGAGAAATCATGGCTGAGCGGGATCGACTTAAATGGAATGCTAAATATCAAGATAAAGTACAAGGGGATGCTCCGGCTGCCAATGACACATTGCGCAGCTTATCCTCCTATCTCGTTGGAGGAATGTGCCTTGATGTAGCTTGCGGTTTAGGCGGAAACAGTCTTTATTTAGCGAAGCATGGATATCAGGTCATTTCCCTCGACGTTTCGGATGTGGCTGTATCTTATCTGCAACAGAAAGCGAAGCAGGACAACTTGCCCATCACAGCCAGTCAAGTAGATTTAGATAAGGCCTCACTGCCCCCAGAGCTCTATGATTTAGTCGTCGTTACTTACTTTTTGGATCGTCAACTATATAAATCCCTAAAAAGCGTGGTAAAGGAAGGGGGCTTCATCTTTTTTGAGACCTTCTATGAAGCTGCTGGAACAAACGAACACATGAATTCCAGGTTTAAGTTGAAGCCCTTTGAATTGCAGGATTTGTTTAGAGAATGGAAAATCCTTCAGTTCATTCAAGACGAACAAAAGGGAATTCAAAGCGTATTCGCTCAGAAAAGGTCAGCCGATTTGGAAAGCAACTGATGCAAGCCCACTCGAATTTCCCTAAATGTTTCATCATATTGAACATGATGAGGAAAGATGGGCGGATCCGGAACAACATGGTTAACCCCTAAATGCTTAAAATATTCTTTCCAGAAATACGAAACCATTTTTGGAGCTTTCTCATATATAGCAAAGACCTTTTTGGGACTCATGGATTGAGGATCAATACGGTAACGGGCAAGAGAAAGAAAATCTGCACGAAAGGGGGTATATTTTTGGGCATACCATTTGGCTGCGCGGGATTTCGTCAGGATCATATCGGTTTGAAGATTATATAGATAACGCGGGAACGATAGGATAATGCTTATCTCATCATCTATTGGAGAAGATTGGTGAAATTGGGGCTGCAATGGGGATGTCGTGGAATATGTCTCCAGCACTCGAAGAAAAGTACCCAGCTCCCGGATTTGATAATCCTTGGCCAACTGAGGAAAAAGGGGTATAATGTTTTCTCCTTTTAACGTTTTTCCGTGATTCAGCAAGGTGTGTAGCTCCATGCCGTCGATAGGCATTCCCTGGGATGGACGTATGCCTTTCTTGCTGATTGTCCAGGAAGTCCCATGACCTGTCTGCAGGAGGTCTCGCTCGAATACATTAATCCACAATTTCTCACCGAATGGGTGTTTTTGGGCGAGACCATTCCACAGGTTGGACAGATCCTGTAGATCCCTATGCGTGAGTTGGTGCATCACAACGACAAGATCAATATCGCTATATGGCAGAGAAAATTCTTTCAGGACGATTCCCCCATGGAGAATCGTGGACACGTGGTTGTCTTCGAATTGCCGGGCAATTTCATTTCCCACCTTCTTAAGAAATGAAGCTAATTTCTTGGGTTGTTGAATCATTGCGGTACTTCCCTTCTCTACAGGCATCTGCTAGAAAAAGAGAGTTGCCGGCACGCAGCAACTCTCCTTCCCTTTCCTTACCATAGGATATAGCCCTTAACCCCAATTGGTGCATGATTTTATTTTGTGCAAGAGGAAAGGGTATCCCCTAAAAGCTCGGCTCTTAGAGGATACCCTCTTCTCTTTTAACCATTTACCTTTTGAAACTGAACCATAAATTCACTGAACGCTTTACAGGACTCATACGGTACAGCGTTGTACGTAGATGCACGGCAGCCGCCAACAGAACGATGGCCATTTACTCCCACGAATCCTTCTTTCTTCGCTTCAGCTAGGAATTTTTTCTCTAGCTCTTCATCGCTTAAACGGAAGGTAATGTTCATCAAAGAACGGCTGTTCAATTCCGCATGGCCTACATAGAAACCTTGGCTGGCATCAATCACGTCGTAGATCAGAGCCGCTTTTTCCTGGTTAAGTTTAGCGATCTGCTCCAATCCGCCGATTTCCTTGACCCAATTCAACACTTCGCCGAGCATGTAAATTCCAAACGTCGGAGGCGTGTTATATAGCGAGTTGTTCTTCGCATAGGTGCTATAACGAAGCATGGTTGGAATATTCTTGTTGGCTTTTTCAATTATGTCTTTACGGACTATAACTACCGTTACGCCAGAAGGTCCAAGGTTCTTTTGGGCTCCAGCATAAATCAAAGCAAACTTGCTTACATCAAATGGCTTGGAAAAAATGTCGCTGGACATATCGGCAACCAATGGAACGTCTCCCGTATCCGGAAATTCATTCCACTGGGTACCATAGATTGTGTTGTTGGAAGTGATGTGTATATAAGCATCGGTCGGATCGTAGCGAAGCTCATCTACGGTCGGAATTCTGCGATACTTTTCTCCCTTGGTGCTGGCCGCTTCATAAGGTTGGCCGAACAATTTGGCTTCTTCGATGGCCTTCTCAGACCAAGATCCTGTCATGACATAAGCAGCACGCTTGTCCTGCTGTAAAAAGTTCATAGGAACCATGCTGAATTGCAAGCTTGCCCCCCCTTGAAGGAATAGGACTTCATAATCGTCAGGGATGGAAAGCAGGGATTTCAAGGTAGCGATAGCTTGATTGTGCACCTCTTCAAAAGCAGCGCTTCGATGGCTCAATTCCATTACAGACATCCCATTGCCACGGAAGTCGACAAGTTCCTCTTGCGCTTTTTGCAGTACGGATAAGGGTAAAGCAGATGGGCCAGCATTAAAATTATGGGCGCGTTTAATTTGATCTTTCACGTCTCTCACTCCTACATTTCTTTACATTAATTTCGTATTGCTAAATCTCCAAAATTGTTTATGTGAATTATCTTACCACCACTTGATAGGAAAAGGAAAGAAAAAATAGGAATCTTTTAGACCCCTATTCATTCTTGCTTATTATTGTTTTATAGTATGTTCACTTTGCAGCCTTTTGTATGACAGCCATTTGGAAATGACTCCCTGCCGAGGGGAAAAGAAAAACGACAATATGAAGAGCAGCAAGGAAAAAACCGTGATGGACCCAGATATGGAAACGTCCCAAAGCACAGCCAAGAAGTAACCTCCAAAAGAGGCTAGCGTTCCCAAAAAGATGCTAAGCAGCAGCATACTGCTCAAGCGATCGGTCAATAAGAAGGCGGTCGCTCCCGGGATAACCAGCATGGCAACGACCAGGATCGCACCTACACTCTCAAAAGCAGCTACAGTATTCATTGAAACCAGCCCCATAAGCAGGTAATGCAGCCAAAGGACCGGAATGCCGAGGGCCGTTGCCAACTGCGGATCAAAGGAAGCCAGCTTAATTTCCTTGTAAAAGACCCCTATAAGCAAGAGGGTTAGAATGAACACGCCCCCCATCATCCATACCGCTCTTGGCATTTCAATCCCGGCGAGCGTGATGAGCTCCCAGGGCGCATAGGCGATTTCTCCATACAACACATGCTGCAGATCGAGGTGAACTTTGGAGGTAAAGAGAGACACGAGCACGACTCCGATGGAAAACAATGCAGTAAACGTAACACCGATGGCCGCATCCGACTGAACCCCGCTGTTATGCAGAGTCTGGATAAACAACGCGGTCAGCAGTCCTACTACGGTGGCCCCGGCAAGCATAATGATGCCATCCATGCTTTGACTAATGAGGAAGGCGAGAACGATACCCGGAAGGATAGCATGGCTGATGGCATCCCCGAGCATTGCCATCTTTCTCAGAATCAAAAAACATCCGACAAATCCGCAGGAGGAAGCAACTAAAGCTCCGATGAGGATAATCCAAGCTCCGTGGCTCATTATATATCTCCTCCTTTCGAGGGGGCGCCTTTATAGTAATCCCTATACTTTTTATCTACCCGATACTCCACGTGCGGAATGAGCCGGGGTTTTCGGTTGTGATCCACAAGATAATGCTGAAGCTCCTGCAGGACTTCATCGTCAACCTGATCTTGTATGTTGCCCGTCTCATGGTTGATGTGCAGGGAGCTATACTGTGCTTGATTCATCAGGAACATTTCATAGAGCCGATGGTTCAGTGTGATAGTATAAGCTTCTTGATGTCCTTTTTCTGTAAGCGACCATTTCGAGCCCGATGATCTGACATGGCCTGAACGGTTTAAGATGGAAAGTCCTTTTTGGAACACCCGGCCATTCTGGGGTCTGAGCTTTTGCAATTCTAGGGGCGTGTAGCCCTCTTGCCAAGGCTTATCTGCCAAATAATCTTTTTCGCTCAAGTCATATAGGGATTGGAGAATATTTTCCAGCATAATCTTTTTTCGTAATTTCATGTGCCGGAGCCCTTTGGCAGCCAATCCTCTTTTTGGGGCGAGCAGAAGAGAAATCAAAAACATCGTTGTTGCCGCAAGCACAATGACCGGGCCGGTTGGCAAGTTAGGAGTTAAAGCACTAAAAATGGTTCCCAGAACTCCAGAGAGGGCTCCGAAGATCCCTGAGAGGATGACCATGTGGTTAAGCTTTTCTGTCCAATATCTTGCCGCTACGGAGGGAATGATCAACATGGCTGCCATGAGAACAACGCCCACTGCCTGCAAACCAATGACCACAGCTAAAACGATCATCAGCATCAGGAGGGTATTTAACGCTCCCATGGGCAATCCGATGCCTTTTCCGAATTGCGGGTCAAAGCAAAGAAGCTTAAGTTCCTTAAATAAAAGGAACGTGACGGTTACGAGTAACAGTGCAACCAAACTGATGACCTGCACATCTGTGCCTACTAAAGATGCGGCCTTACCGAAAAGAAAGGCATCTAGTCCGCTTTGGTTGGCATTTCCCGATTGAGATATCTTCGTTAGTAAAACAATCCCAATACCGAAGAATCCGGTAAGGATAATCGCCATGGCCGTATCTGGCTTGATCTTCGTATAAGATGAAATCTGCCCGATGCATAAAGCGCCTAGCAACCCCGCAAGCGTAGCCCCAATCATAAACAAACCGATTGATTTAGAGCCATACATCATGTAGGCTAGACAAATGCCGGGAAGTGCAGCGTGGGCAACGGCATCTCCCATCAGGCTGTACTTTTTAAAAAGGGCAAAACACCCCAATACCCCACTGCTTAATCCAAGAAGCAAGCATCCGGTGATCACCCACTGGGCATTCGGATCCTGGAAAAGATTGATCAGAAATTCCATGTTTTATCCCTACCCTTGTGCAAAGGCCTTCATGCCATCACTGATCAAGTTGAGGCGGCCTCCATAAGTTTTTTGCAGATTCTCAGGAGTAAACACTTCTTCGGTTGGGCCAAATGCAATTTTTCTCAAATTAATGAGCAGGACCCAATCAAAATATTCCTTTACAGTCTGCAAGTCGTGATGTACAACCAAAACCGTCTTTCCTTGTGCTTTCAGTTCATTGAGCAAGGAAATAATCGCTTTTTCCGTGGCCGCATCTACTCCTACGAATGGTTCATCCATAAAGTATACTTTTGCATCCTGAGCTAAGGCCCTAGCTAAGAAAACCCGCTGTTGCTGGCCGCCGGAAAGCTGACTGATCTGCCTGTCAGTAAAGTCCGCCATCCCTACCTTTTCGAGGCAAGATAAAGCAATTTCTCGGTCGCTGGATCTAAGCCATTTCAACATGCCGACATGACCATATCTACCCATCATGACAACATCCAAGGCATTGGTTGGAAAATCCCAGTCGACAGACTCCCTTTGAGGAACATACCCAACCAGTTTTCGCTGGCTATGATAAGGCTTCCCGTAGATCTCAACAGAACCGGAAGCCAATGGGACTAAGCCGAGAGTTCCTTTAATTAAGGTGGATTTGCCGGCCCCGTTAGGGCCGACAATTCCGATTAGCTTACCTTCAGGTGCCTCAAAGCTTACTTCCCGCAATACGGGTTTTTTATGATAGGCGATCGTCATATTTTCAATAGAAACAGCTGCTTTCATCTTTTCTCCTCCGATCTATTTCAAGGCGGATACGATGGTATCTATATTGTGGCGGACCATCCCAATATACGTGCCTTCCTCTGTTCCTTCATCACCCATCGCGTCTGAAAAAAGCTCACCGCCAATTTTGATGTCATGCCCTTTTTTCCTTGCCCCTTCGACAACGGCCTCAATCGCCTTAGGAGACACGCTGGATTCCACAAATACTGCTTTGATTTTTCGCTGAACAAGAAGGTCTACGAGTTCCTGAACATCAGCTAAGCCATATTCAGCATCCGTACTAATTCCCTGCAATCCCAGGACTTCTATGTCATAGGCCTCTCCGAGATAACCGAAGGCATCGTGGGCTGTTACAAGGACTCTCGATTCTTTAGGAATAAGGGCCAATTGTTCTTTCGCATATTGGTCCAATTCTTCCAGTTGCTTTAAATAGGCTGCTGCGTTTTGGGCATAGCTTTCTTTATGAGCAGGGTCTAGCTCGATTAATGCATCCCTCACCCGTTCTACCGCCTTCATCCATAATTGGACATCAAACCAAACGTGCGGATCATAGTGACCGGCAAATTCAGGGGGTTCATTAAGGTCTACCTCGTCAATAAGTTCAGTGACCTGAACTGCAGGCTTTTTATTTGCCATACGGATGAAAATGTCAGCCATTTTCCCCTCAAGATTCAGTCCGTTGTACAGGATGATATCGGCTTCCTCAAGTTTGGCGATATCTCCTTGAGAAGCCTTATACAAGTGGGGATCGACTCCTGGTCCCATTAGAGCATCCACGATCACCCATTCTTTGCCAACATTCTTCGCAATGTCAGCAATCATTCCTGTAGTGGCTGTCACTTTAATCGTGCTGTCATTTTCCTCGGGGGAAATGGCTTGATCAGAACAGGCAGATAGGAAAAGTCCCATAAGCAACAGTAGACTTAGAGCCATCATTTTTACTCGATTCATCTTTCAATCTCCTCCATTCAACAAAAGATAACTTTCAAGTCCCAAACAGAGTTGCACTCGGCAAACAATTGGGCCAAAAAAAACCTCTACGCTTTTATTTATATTTTGCAATCATCCAACTTTTTTTGCAATAACAAACTCTGTTGTATTTATACTACTTTTGCTTGCGTTGCCGGCTTCGTTGGTCTATTACACTATGAGAAAAAGAATCAATGGGTGCATATTCTCATCCATTCCTAATCCGGTTTTGAGCCTTTAGCTGTTCGATTTTTCTGCGGATTTCCTGGTCTTCTTCCGGAGACAGGATGCCTAATCGAGCTAATACATCCGTTATCTTTTCAAGGCGTTGGACGGTTCTTCCCATTCGTGCCACCTCCTGTTCTGAGTTGTGCAATGGATTAAAAGTTTCCCTTACTCAAAATATATTCCTCTCGTTAAAATTATGTTCCTAGGCCAAGAATAGAAAAAAGCAACCCATTCGGCTGCTTAAGAATTGGAGGTATGTCGGATTTTGGACAGCTTCTGATAAAGATGTTCCAAGGTATATACGCCTTGTTTTTCTAGTTCTGTTACGGCCTTTTCCCAGAGTGAAACAGCAGCTAAAGCATCCCCGATCGCCGTATGCCGTGCAGGATTGCAAATGCCGAAGCGCGAACAGGCTTCGTCAAAGGTAGGAGGCGGTAAGGAGGGATCGATTAATTTCATGATTCCATAAAGATCCAAGACTCGATGCGTGATGCGGGAACGGTACTTCTTCCAGAGAAAATAATTCATGAACTTGATGTCATGCCCCACATAATAACCCAGTAAAACAGATGAACCGATATAGGAGAAAAACTGGGGCATAATTTCCTCAAGGCGCGGAGCCAGTTCAAGATCCTCCATGGTGATACCTGTCAATTGACTGATGTTCTCTGGAATAATGGAATTAATCTGAATCAAAGAATGGAAAGGCTTTTGGTCCCTTTCGCCAGCACTCCACTTTACCGCAGCTAGGGAGATGATCTCATCCCCATGTTCTGGTGAAAATCCGGTCGTTTCGGAATCAATGCCGGCTACAACCAGGGAAGCTAAAGGAGCAGTCAGTTGTTTTTGATTTGCAGCTGCTTCCCGGACTAGACTTCTCCTCCAAGCCTCATTTTCCATGGAAGCCCGGCCAGTCAGGTGAAGCAAACGATGGACGAATTGGTTAAAACGCTGCATCTAGGAGAAACCTCCCCGCTTTTTTTTCGCCATCTCTCTACGCCAGCGCTTCTGCTGTTTGCGAATGAACAGCAAATGGCTTCTAAGGCTATCCAGATCAGAGGATGACCATTCGTTCAGATTAGCATAGTCCTGTAAAGGCTGATTATTCTGAAAGCAAGCTGTATGTTGATGAAGCCGTGCATATAAATAAAAGCTAAGACAATCTTCCCATTGCTTTTTTTCTTCTCCAGAAAAATACCCTTTTTGATGGAGTTCTGCAATTCGATCTACGGTGGAAGCCTGCTGGCTTCCTGCCAGAAGTGAAAGAGCGCGAATAATGGCTACCATTTGGTAATACCCACCTTCTTTCAAGTGAAACAAGCCAGCGTAATCTCCATACCTCGAGGTAAGCAGATTTCCGAAAACCCCCATGGGAAGGGGATAATTTAACGAATATAAAACGACTCGTTCTATCCAGGCTGCCGAACGATCCATTCCCCCTATCCATTCCTTGAATTCTTGTAAGAGGGAACTAGAGCCGTAGACCGGTCGCATATCTAAGGCTAGAAGGATGAAGCGAATATTATTAGCTGTCAAATTTCGAATCCATTCCGTCCATTGCTTTTTCCAACCTTCTATATTCTGCAGCCATCGAGGATTATTGGCCATCACCCACCCATCACATAAAGGGTATCCAGCTGCCAGGAGGCGTTGGACTGCTGTTTCCGCCCATTGCTGCAAAAATGGCTGAATTTCGTCATTTTCCATGCAATCGGACTTATAAATCATGGCATTATCCTGGTCGGTCCAAAAGGTGCGCTCTCCTCTTCCTCCGCTTCCCATTTCCAGAAAGCAAAAAGAAACTGCCGGCGGATGGCATTGGGTGGTGAGAAATTGATCGACCCCGCTTAGCGTCTGACGATGAAGCTCATCATGGAGCCGATTGATTTCCTGGATAGAAGAAAAGATGGATTCCTTGGTAGCCTGTAAAGCGATGTCCAGAATTTTTTGATTGGTGCTCACTCTTTAGCCCCCTTCAGCTCCGTGACTATGTCAGTTATTATAACATAATACTATCATCATCTCACGCGAACCTTTTATATATGAGAAAAAGTGCATACTTTTTTGAAAACGCTACCATCGGTGAGCGAGCACTGGGCGGGGAAAATATTTATCCGCGTGGGATCGAAGAATTCCTATACACACACCCCAAAATATTGGACGTTCAAGTCGTGGGTGTCCCCGATGAGCATTATGGAGAACAAGTGGCTGCTTTCGTTAAGGTGAAAGAGGGAGAATCGCTGAGCACTGAGGGGATACAGGAGTACTGCCAAGGGAAGATCGCTCGCCTTAAGATACCTTATTATGTAGAGATCGTTACAGACTTTCCAATGACTGCGTCGGGTAAAATTCAAAAATATAAACTGCGCGAATGAGCTGTCCGCACGCATAATCTCATAAATGCTAGTGATATAGAAACCGCTTAGTGAAAGATTGCCTATTTCTGGGCAATCTTTTTTCTATGAACTCTAGTTGTTTCAATGTATAATATTGTTGAACTATGTATATAAGGAGAAACTAAAACAGCAGTGACTAAGCAACGATGGTTTAACAATAGTCTTTTTTACTTGTGCATTGTCATCATTCCTTCCCTGCTTTTTAGCTATTTGTATATTCAAGAGCAGTCAGAGAAAGAAAGAGAAAAAATTCATAGGGAAGCCCAACGCTATGCGGGAATCCACGCCATGAGCATCGATGGATTTTTCGGGGAAACAGTCGGGCGCCTCGAGACCATGGCTTTGCTGGTTCAACTTCATAAAGGAAATCTTTCCCATATCGGATATTTGTTAGAGGAAACCAAAGGGAAGGATCCTCGATTCTCGGGTTTTTATTGGGTCAGTCCTGAGGGGGATATTCTAATTAGCACCAATCCCCTGACGGGAAAAGTAAATTTATCTGATCGGGATTATTTTAAAAAGGCACTCGTTTCTGAGCAAACCACGGCTTCCAAAGCCCATCTGGGCCGGGTAACTGGCAGATATATTGTCTCCCTGGCTACTCCCGTGGTTCTTGAAAATCAAGTACTGGGTGTACTCATCGGAAGTGTTCGTCTGGATTATATCCAGGAATTTCTTGGACATTCTTTAGCTGAAGAAGGGATTAAGGTTTCAGATCAGACTGGGCAACTCCTAATCGATATAAGACCTGAAAAAGAACAAGAACGTCTGGTCGAAGCTACAATCAGTACAGGTCGGGCGCCATGGAATATCACCGTTAGCTTTCCGGATATCGACAGAAGCTGGTACGTTTCCACACTGGCGACGGCTCTTGCCATCAGCCTGATATTTACCCATATTGTGTTCATTCTTGTTCATTATGATCGTTTGCGTCGACGGCTAAACTTGGAAAAACTTCAAAATGATGCACAGAAAATGGAACTGGTCGGAAGTTTAGCGGCGAGTACCGCTCATGAAATTCGCAATCCGCTGACAGGCATTAAGGGATTGACGACACTATTAAGTGAAAAGCATAAAGATGAGCAGGATCAATTCTACTTCTCTGTTATTCAGCAGGAAATCGACCGAATCAATGCCATCGTTTCTGAATTTCTTGTCCTGGGTAAGCCCACCGTCCAAGTGCTCACGGATATTAACTTGGCAGATGTATTGACTGAGCTTGCCCCAATTGTGGAGTCTGAGTCTCATATGTTTAAGGTTCAGCTTTCTTATTCAGCACCTTCTACCCCGCTCTACGTGACATGTTCCCGGGACCACTTGAAGCAAGTCATTTTAAATGTGACGAAAAATGCTCTGGAAGCCATGCCCAATGGAGGTATTCTATCGATTGCGGCCTATCGAAGGGATAATCAGTGCGTGATTTCCATTAAAGATACCGGGGATGGAATACCTTTAGATGTCATAAAAAAGATCTTTGACCCCTTCTTTACTCTTAAAAAGCACGGTACCGGCTTAGGGCTTGTGATCTGTAAACGGATCATTGAGATGTATGGAGGTTCAATCGAAATACAAAGCACCCCCCGGGCAGGTACTGAGGTAGAGATTTTTCTCCCTTTGTCGAATAAACCAAACTCTTGATAGGATTGCAGACTTATGACTGTGATTCTATCAAGTTTTTTTGCTTTGCAAGCTTTTTAAAAAATGGTAACAGTTTTTTAATTGGCAGAAAAACATGGTATGATGATATAAATGGTTGCGTGAAAAAGTCTGATAGGAGAGAATGCTGATGATTCTGCCAAGGTCTGAAGTTGAAAGGAAGGAATTTGAAGCAATTCAAAGCTGGTTTCCAGCATCCAGGATAAAAGAGGATTATAATCGGGAAATCCTTGATATCGGTGCAGAAATCCCCTACGACAATCAGGTGTTCATTCTATTAAAGGGAGAACAAACGGGACATAAATATGAAATTATCGCCCCGGATTGTAAATGGTTTGAGGGTCTGGAGGATTTAAGCTCGGTGGAGAGCCTCATTAAGAGATTATGTCGAGAATCGTCATGAAATGACGAGCAAAAAGGATCGAATTATATCGCTTTATCCATTACTATAGACTAGTATATTATTTTTGATGCTAATACAGTAAAGGAAGAAGGCGTTAAAGTGCTTACACAAGTTAATGTGGAGGACGAAATTCATAAATTGAAAGACCAGCTTGAGCAAATGGCCGCAAAGCATAATTTTAATTTTCAGCATCCTGATGTGATTTCGCTTAGTCAAAAGCTGGACAAGCTTATTACACTGGTCATGAGGAATAAATGGCACGGCAGATAGATAGCACTTACCTTCCTAATTTTAAATAGAAACAGGACGAAGCGGAGCACTCTTCGTCCTTCATTTATTTTTAGATCAGCTTGACTTTGTATTCCTCCATCCAGGTATTCACTTGGGCTAGATATGCAAACCACTGAGGCAGGTTCATCAGCTGGCCAAACCACGGAATGTGTTGGTTTATTAAATTTGGCTGTTCCATGAATCGAAGAATCGCTTCTTTATTAACAAGGGGTTGAATGGGTGCCTGCGGATCTTCCAGAATGTCCAAGAGCCAGCTTTTTGTGGCTTGCAGATAAGCGGGATTATGAGTTTTCGGATAAGGGCTCTTTTTCCGAGTGATGACATCTGTAGGAAGAATCTCTTGAAGTGCACGGCGCAGCAATCCTTTCTCGCGATCCCCGTTCGTCTTCATATGCCAGGGGATATTCCAGGCGTACTCTACCAGCCTATGGTCACAAAACGGCACGCGGACCTCCAGGCCGACCCCCATGCTCATCCGGTCTTTTCGATCCAGCAAAGTGGGCATCCAACGGGTTAAATTCAAGTAAAACATTTCGCGTACTTTTTCTTCTGCTGGGTCCTCTCCTTCGAGTTTAGGTACTTCCGCTATCGCCTCACGATAACGACCAGCCATATAATCCTCGGCTTTAATCTCTTGTTTTATCTCGTCAGAATAAAATCCGAGCTTAAAATCCAAGTTTCTCGTCCATGGAAAACGATCGTCAGACCAAAGTTCTGTTCGATGAAACCAAGGATATCCCCCAAATACTTCATCTGCACATTCACCTGATAAGGCAACTGTTGCTTCTTTCTTGATTTCCTTACAGAATAAATAAAGGGATGCATCGATATCTGCCATACCAGGCAAATCTCTTAAACGGTAAGCCTCTTTTAGCGCATCGACCAGTTGCGGGGTATCAATGGTAATCGAGTGATGAACGGTACCGAAATATTCTGAGACTCTCTTAATCCATGGACCATCAGCATTAGGTTGATATTCATTTGATTTAAAGTACTTATCGTTATCAACGTAATCAACAGAAAAGGTATGCAAGGGGGCTTTCCCTTCCTTTTGGTAGGAAAGAGCAGCAATAGCGGTAATCGCGCTGGAATCAAGACCACCGGAAAGAAGTGTACAGACAGGTACGTCAGCGATAAGCTGTCGCTTTACGCTATCCTGGAATAGGTGTCTTACTTGTTCTGTCGTTTCTTCCAAGTCTCCTTGATGCGGCTTGCTCGACAAGCTCCAGTAGGGCTGCTGTCTCAGCTGATTGCGGTCATATGCGAGATAATGGCCAGGCAGCAGCTCTTTGATTCCGCGAAAAATTCCATGTCCTGGTGTACGGGAAGGTCCCATTACGAGTAATTCAGCTACTCCCTCTCGATCCACCTCTGGCTTCACCCCGGGGTGGGCCAGTAAGGACTTCAGTTCAGAGGCAAAGAGAAAGGTACTCCCAAACTGTGTGTAAAAGAGCGGCTTTACTCCTAAGCGATCTCGTGCAACAAATAAGCGCTGCTTTGCTTCATCCCATATGGCAAAGGCAAAGATACCGTTCAGCTTTTCCAAACATCCTTCCCCCCACTCCATAAAGGAGGTCAAGAGTACTTCTGTATCCGAGTGAGAACGAAAACGATATCCCCGATCCAACAATTCTTTGCGAATGTCTTCTGTGTTGTACAGCTCTCCATTATAGACCATGGTGAAGCTTCGTTCCCCAATATTCCGGGTCATTGGCTGTGCTCCGCCTGCAGGATCGACTACCACAAGGCGACGATGGCCTAACGCTGCATGCCGGGATAGCCAAAATCCCTCTGCATCGGGTCCGCGGTTATATAAAGGGGTAGTCATCTTTTTCAGTGATTCCTTCTCCTTGCTTAAATCTCTTTGCCAATCAATCCACCCTGTAATTCCACACATAATGATTCATCCTTTCGTTTCGTTTTTATGAGCTTTATGTTAACATCCATGACACTTGAACTTTGTATATTGTATACCATTTGATTTTATTCATATGCTGCTAAGCTGAATGTGTGACTCCCATTATTCAAATTTTTATCCCTATACTTAGGCGATCGCCCTTGCTCCTGTTTAGCCTATGCAGGAATAAGAGCAGTTGATTAGAATATTTTTGTTAGAGATTAGGAAACATCTCAGACAGAACCAAAAAGACACACCCGAGTTTTGGAAACGAGTGTGCCTCATTTTGTAACCATGATTTTTTTCGTACTGTCAGAATTAATAACTTTGTTATATTATTTGGACAGCACGAGGGAAACTTATAGACGCAAAACTAAAGTTGGGCGTCAGCCAAGTTTTCTGGAAAAGAAAGGAAAAGCAATGATGTAAGAAAACAATCCTCCTACTGTAAGAAATGCTGTCAGTACGTAAAAGCCGTATGAAAATAAACTGAAAGACATGCAGATGGATTGAATCACAAGAAAACTGAGCAATGATAACTGGAAGCCCCTCCTTTTGGCTTCCAAGGAAATGGGATACACATGATCCCAAAAGCTATCCTTCAGACGATTCCAGCTGTTGATGAGTTGAACGGCATTGGAAAGGAGGCACATCAGATATACGATGGCTGCCCAGGTCAAGGAAGGAACAAAGAAAAGGATCAGAGTTCCCAAAAAGGTTAGGCGAATATAATGGTTAGATACATCCTCATAGCGAATAAAGGAGCGGAGGTACAAATGCAGGTGGCTCCATTGATGCTTCAAAGGTATCCAGCGCAACAACAGGATCCAAAATGTACGCCGCTTAATTTTGACGGGATAGTTTGGGACATCCATAAACCACTGAGCAAAGGCATAAAATGCACCCTGACTCTTCCCTTCTCTTTCCACCAGATTGGGCCAAAAAAGCGATGATTTGATGAAAAGCCAAATGTAGGAGAATATAACTCCACCCACGAGTCCGCCTAGGATGCCCAGCGGGACAAGCGCAACCTGAAAAATACTAAGACATAGGACCAGGTTTATTATCAGACGCAGGAATTTCAATAAGCCGCCTCTTCTCTCCGGGAAACGCAGCTCGACCCATGAAGCAAGCAAGTTACTCCATTTTATCAGCAGAAGGATGATAAAAGCACCGTAGAAATCAGTTGGGTGCGGGGAAATCTTGGCGTAAAACAAGGGTGATAATATGAGGAAGACAAAGAATAAGGTCACTCCTTGGATCAAACCGCTATAAAGAAAGCTTAGTCTAAAATATTCCCCTAGCCTCTGTTCCATTGGAAGCAGAAACATGGGATCAGGAGGTTTGACGAAAGTCCTGATATCCCCTTTTGTCAGGGCATAGGCCAAGATGGGCGATAATATCCACCCAATATCCCACGTATCAGGAAATTCCTCCAGGATGTAGCGATAGAGAAAAGCAAGCAAAATAAGTAGAATGATAGGCACATACATGTACCCTGTTAAAATGACCCTCAAGTAGCGAATAGCGTCGCCCCAGAACCATGATGCCCTGTCCAGCCACATTTTTCTAACCTTATTCATTTCGGTTTACCTCGGTTACCTGCATAAAGATCTCATCCAATGATGCTTGATGCAGCTTGGTTTGCTGTCTTAATTCCGGTAGTGATCCCTGCAGCAGGATTCTTCCTTCGTGAAGCAGGACAAAGCGGTCGCAGAAAAGCTCTGCCGTGGAAAGGATGTGTGTGGAAACTAAAATCCCAGCACCCTTTTTTTGACGCCGTTTCATTAATTCGAGGAGGGACCGTATGGCTTTAGGGTCTAACCCTACGAACGGTTCGTCAATCACATAAAGTGACGGTTCAAGCATGAAGGCACAAATAATCATTAATTTTTGCTTCATCCCTTTGGAAAACGTTTCAGGCAGCCAATGTTTCATCGGTTCCATCCGGAACTCAGATAAAAGCGACTGTGCCCGAGGAACCCAATCATCCTCGCTAAGCCCATAGGCCATGGCAGTTAATTCAAGATGCTCCCACAACGTTAGCTGTTCATAAAATATAGGTGTTTCTGGAATATAAGTTACCTGTGCCTGATACGCCTCTCGATGCTGATCCCTGGTTATCCCTTTAATGGAAATCGAGCCGTTCGTCGGCTCAAGCAATCCTAGAATGTGTTTAATAGTTGTACTCTTTCCTGCTCCATTCAATCCAATCAAACCGACGATTTCGTTGCTTCTTACTTGAAAGTGAAGATGATGCAGGACTGGCCTGCTTTTTAAATACCCCCCGCTCAAATCCTCAACCTGCAAAATGGGCACCTGGCTTTTCTCCATTTCAGGAACCAATTTTAGACCTTGGCTTTAAAGTGAACCGCTGCACTGTATAGTCTTTTTCCAGTTGTTGAATCAACTGTTACTTGGTGTTGGACGGAGTGGACATGTAGCAGGAGTACTTTGTTATTTTCAATTTGTTCATCAATCATTTTTTCTAGCTTCTTTAAATCATAGGCTTCAAAAAATTCAATTTTGTCCTCAATGCGTTCAAGTTTTAGCTGCATATATTTCTTCTCTCCTTTAAGCTTACCATCTGCGGAAGTTGCCGCCATAAAACGATATTTTGCCGTTCTGGATATTTTTCCATAGCCAATTTTTTATATAAGTTTTCATGACTCTTCGCGATATCGGCAAAAGACAAAGGAACCCAAAAGTATCGGTAAAAAAACCTGGAGTCAATAACAATACTCCACCAACTAATATGAATATGCCATCCAGGATCGCTTCACCGGGCAACTCCCCCCGCTGAAGCTGGACTTGAGCCATGCGGAAAATCTCCAGCCCCTGCCGTTTAGCCAGCCAGGCCCCGACTAACCCTGTGAGAACGACAAGAAGCAAGGTGGGGAGCCATCCGATGGCTTGACCGGCTGTAATTAACCCCCAAATCTCCAAGGTTGGTACAATAATGAGTACGGCTACTAGAAACTTCACGGAATTCACACCTTTCAATACCCCTTCTACTCATCTTATCAATTTTCCTCCCCTTCTACAATTAATCCTCAATCAGCTTTCCCAGATAAAAAGGAATCTCTTGAAAATCATTGACCCAAATCACATTGAGCCCTAAATTATTAGCGTCCTGTTCCTCAAACATTTCGGCCAATCGAATAAACGTATCAGTATAAATATGTTCTTCGTCCTTTATCCCTATTTCTGAGATGTGCTGCCGAACTTCGCTCTCGTTATATCTTTTTTTGAATATATAATGGTTTTTTAGGATTTTATCGGGTTTTTTTCTCATGGAAACGTCCAAAAGCCTTCTTAAGTTTGGATCTGTCATACTCAGTCCAATAAACAGGCATAGGTTTTGATTCAAAAGATTGAGCTGTACGAGATTGGACCAGCTGAACGGGTCAATAAACTGGGAGTGGTAGGCATCTTCACTAGAAACGATATGAAATCCGGATAAGTCCCCTTCTCGGGGCAAAAAACCGTGAACATGATAAATGGGCAGCTCGGAAGGCAAGTATCTTTCTCCCTCTTTAGAGATGGATTTATATCGGATTTTATTTTTCTCCAAATTTTGCTCGACGACATCATCAAAATTAAAAGTCACTATAGAGTGCAAGGATTTCCTTTCCCGCTGGGGTCGGCATAGTTCTACAATAACGTCCATCAACTCATTGCTACGGGGCTGGTTCTGGTAAATCGCTCTCCTTACATAATGCAAAAAATCGTTCCCTAATTCTATCTTAAGATACTGAAGGACAATAAGTGGTGATCGCTTAAAGTACTCTAAATAAATCTCAGCCAGTTTCTCGTGAGAGATATTTTCTTTCTGAACTTTTTTTACAAAGAGCTCACCGAGCAAATGCTTCAATAAATGATTCCAAACGGGGATACCGGAGTCAGCCGAAACCCCTGCTCCACAAAATAAGGTTAGATTTCCTTTTACAAACTCTTTTCGTATCTTCACTAGATCCGGGTTGGCATCCAGCTTCTGGGTTTTCGATTGCTTATCAATTGGATAAATATTGCAACACCTCCGTATGAAGTGTACTACTTCTCTCTTAGTAGAATATTTATGGGATAAGGTAGTCATACCTGGGAATCTGCAAAAATAAAAAATGTTCGTTTTTTAGGGGTCAATAAAGTTTAATCTTATTGAATCAGGAGTAAATCCTATTAAAATATGAACAATTATTGAAAAATATGTGACAATATTGTGAAAAAATTATTGACACTATGTTAGCTCTGTTTTAATCTGTAAATAAAGGGGAGGGATGTTTCATGAGTGAAATTGAGCGAATTTGTAAAATTTATCGTTGTGGCTGAAGTCGTTTTCGCAATCTGTGTTTCCTTAACGACCCCATTCTTACCAAAGATCATGCAGCGGATAGAGCAAAAGAAAGCACAAAATCAAGCATCTTAGAATGAAAACCCATACAAATAAATAAGATGGCCTTCTTGGCTGTAACCACTTCCAATCTCAATTTAAAGTATAAAAAGAAAAAAGCAGATTTATCTGCTTTTTTCTTTTTATTCAAAAATTTCTCTTAATAATATACACTTTCCGAATGAAGACATTTCGGGCAAGTTTTCATTAATTCGCTAGAAACGAATTCATGCACACATTTACTTTGAAGTGAAATAAGTTCTTCTCTGAGTCGTTGAGTTCTTTTTTCTAACTCCCTGATTGATTCCAACAGCTCTGAGGCTTTTATCTCATTCGCAGCATTACCCATAAATCTTGCTTCCTCTTTCCCTGAATTCTTTGGACTTTTCCTTCATTCCTTCCTCTAAAGCATACTCCTCGCGAATCGTATGCGTAATTTTCATACTGCAAAACTTAGGCCCGCACATCGAACAAAAATGTGCACTCTTAGCACCTTCAGCAGGCAGGGTTTCATCATGATATTCCATAGCGCGTTCTGGATCGAGGGATAGATTGAATTGATCCCTCCAACGAAAATCAAATCGGGCTTTGGATAAGGCGTTGTCGCGGGTCTGAGCGTGGGGGTGTCCCTTAGCCAGATCTGCTGCATGGGCTGCGATTTTGTAAGTAATAATGCCCGTCCTTACATCTTCTTTATTTGGCAGCCCCAGGTGTTCTTTTGGCGTTACATAGCAAAGCATGGACGTCCCCATCCACCCTATCATGGCAGCTCCAATTGCCGACGTGATGTGATCATAACCAGGTGCAATGTCAGTAGTTAAGGGCCCAAGGGTGTAAAAAGGCGCCTCGTGGCAAATCTCAAGCTGCAAATCCATATTTTCCTTTATCTTGTGCATCGGAACATGGCCCGGTCCTTCGATCATGACCTGCACATCATGTTTCCAGGCAATTTTCGTTAGTTCTCCTAATGTTTCCAGTTCAGCAAATTGGGCTTCATCATTGGCATCGGCGATGGAACCAGGACGGAGGCCATCCCCTAAGGAGAAAGAAACATCATAGGCTTTCATAATCTCACAGATTTCTTCAAAATGAGTATAAAGGAAATTTTCTTCGTGATGGGCTAGACACCAAGCGGCTAAGATCGATCCTCCTCTGGAAACAATACCTGTGACACGTTTGGCGGTCAACGGAATATATCGCAGCAGTACACCAGCGTGAATGGTAAAGTAATCAACCCCTTGCTCAGCTTGTTCGATAAGGGTATCGCGGTAAATTTCCCATGTCAGATCTTCCGCTTTTCCGTTTACTTTTTCTAATGCCTGATAAATGGGTACAGTGCCCACGGGAACCGGTGAGTTGCGGATAATCCACTCCCGGGTGGTATGAATATTTTTCCCTGTGGACAGATCCATAATGGTATCGGCGCCCCAGCGAGTAGCCCAGACCATTTTCTCCACTTCCTCCTGAATGGATGAGGTAACAGCTGAGTTTCCGATGTTGGCATTGATTTTCACGTGAAAGTTGCGGCCGATTATCATTGGTTCAGATTCCGGGTGGTTGATGTTAGCGGGTATAATGGCTCTTCCTTCCGCCACTTCCTTCCTGACGAATTCCGGAGAAAGCCCCTCGCGAATCGCTATAAATTCCATTTCGGGTGTCGTGATCCCTTGCCGGGCATAGTGAAGCTGAGTGACGTTCCTGCCTGGCTTTGCCCGTAAGGGGTTGCGCTTTAGACCCGGAAAAACCTCGCGATTGGCCGGTTCGCTTTGTTCCTTGAATCCATCATCCTCAGGCTTAATTTCACGGCCTGTATATTCCTCCACATCACCTCGTTCCATAATCCAGCCGCGGCGTACGGCAGGTAGTCCTTGATGAATATCAGGGGCTTGGGTAGCGTCGGTATATAAGCCGCTCGTATCATATACTCTTACCGGTTCGTTTTCTGTTTCCCCAAAGCTGTTTACCGTTGGAGATAGCATGATCTCTCGCATAGGGACACGAATTTCCTCACGAGACCCTTGCACATACACCTTTTGACTGCCTGGAAACGGTTGGATAATGGGAGACACAATGATTGGTTTGGTAGAATTGGACATAAAAAAACCTCCTATTTTAAAAGATTCTAATCATTTTGAACCTTTCATGGAGGCGGAAGAAACACAAATGAAAATAGCCGCATTGGTTACATGCGGCGTATGGTCATACGTGTGCTGTCAAATAGACAAAGCTGTAAGATCACATTCCTCCGCTGGCATTATCCAGTTCAGGTTCAACGGTCGATAACGGTATAGATATCCTCTCAGCCTGGTTCCCCAAGCTCCCGCAATAAGACTTATGAAGTTTTACAAAAATAAGAATATCATGGAAGTAATGTCTTGGCAATCCTTTTTTTAATTTAGCTATATTGAGGGCGCATTTTCGCTCTCTTATTCACGTGCTGATCGGCACCAAGTGCAGCAATAGCGCCATCTGCGGCGGAAATAACCGCTTGCTTAATCGGCGTACGGCGAGCATCCCCACCAGCAAAAACGCCATCCACACTTGTGCGAAGATATTCATCGACCACTACATAACCTTCTTCATCACGCTGTACGGCATTCTTAAGGAAGTCAGTTCCTGGCTTCATCCCTGCAAGGTATAAGAATACACCATCGACATCCCATGTCACTTCATTCTTCTGGTCATCCTGAATTACCAATTTTTCCACCTTGTTTCCTCCGGTAATCTCCTTCAAACGGTGCTTATAGTAGATTTTTACGTTTGGCTTTTGCTCTAGTTCGGATATGTCTACTTCACCCTTGAATTGGTTAATCGGCACGACGAGGCGGACTTCTTTACAAAACTTGGATAAAGCTTCTGCTTCATGAACAGCCTCTTCCGTTTCCCCCACAACCGCTACGGTACGGTCTTGGAAGAAAGCAGCATCACATGTGGAACAGTAGCTCACTCCACGGCCGGTAAATTCTTCTTCCCCTTTAATTTTATTGAGAGGTGCTTTAGCTCCAACGCCTATAAACACGCTTTTAGCTTTGATCGTACCTTCCGGCACTTCAAGCTTTTTCACTTCCGGGTCAGAA
Organism: Ammoniphilus soli; assembly: GCF_040813775.1. Lineage (NCBI taxonomy): Bacteria > Bacillati > Bacillota > Bacilli > Caryophanales > Paenibacillaceae > Ammoniphilus > Ammoniphilus soli. The sequence goes on along the minus strand of NZ_JBEGDL010000003.1, from coordinate 151,100 downwards.
AAATCTACACTCAATACGTTCGTACGTACAAATTTTGTCCCGAAGTCTTTGGCTTGCAGTTGCATTTGCTGCAGCAGCTCTAATCCTGTCACCTCTCCACGCACACCAGGATAGTTCGCTATCTTATGCGTGATTGCCAATGTTCCGGCGGCAGGAGCTTTATCAATGACTAATACATTCAACTTCCCGCGAGAAGCGTAAATGGCTGCGGAAGTACCAGCAGGTCCCCCGCCAATCGCTACAAGATCATAGACTTGATCCAAAATTTCAGCATTTACTTGAGTGAAAATTTCTTCTTCCTTCTTCGCCTCAGTTGACGATGGCGTCGGCTCGTCAGTTATTCCTAAATACTGCTTCATTTTATTTGGTCTATAACCAATAAAAGTTTCTCCATCAATGATTGTAACAGGAGCAGAAAAAATTCCCATAGCATGAAGATCATCAAAAAACTGTGGATTTTCCGTTACGTTTCGATTCTCGTATTCTATTCCCCAATTTTTAAGATCATTTTTTATTTTTTCGCAATAAGGACACCCAGTGCTGCTATATAAAATTGCTCTTGGCATTATAACCACTCCATTTCTTATTTCTAACTAATACTAGTTTATAATAATTACATTTAAAATTCAAGTGTTTTTTTCTTTAAGTCCCTATTTGATTTATCTCCTATGTATTTTGCCACTTTATCATCTGATTACCCTATGGAATGGAACGATGGGAGAAGAAGAGTTTGGTTAGTTTGGGGTTAGTCTGTATTTTTTTGTCGTCTTCAACAAAACCTACTAAGAAGAAATCATACATGAGGTGAGACACATTATGGACGTGTTTACTCTGCTTGTGGCCATTGTCATCCTGGTTCTAAGTGCGGGGTTAGTCTTGTCGCTTCGGATTCGTGCAAGACAGAAAAGCGAAATAGATACCGGCGTCAGTGATAAGATCAAGTCGAATCCTGTATTGCTCAACCCGATTATCCTCAGCTATGTATTGTTTGCCGCGGTCATTTTCGCTCTGGTTTGGTTTTTTAAGTACTATTATAAAGTTCCTTTTTAGTGAGGTGGATCATGGAGAAAAAACGTTATTACGTAAATGTTGAACATGGGATTATTCTGGATGATCAAGGGGCAGACACTTACGAATTTGAAGTGGACGCGACCGAACAAGAATTACAGCAATTGCAGGATCTTTTTGATAAAACTCACCAAAAAGAAATGGGAACGTGGCTTCGTGCCCATACTCCTTATATTCAATACCATGATGACGAGGATAATCACGAATACGACCACTCGCTCCAACAGGTATACCGCATGCTCCATCAATTGGGTACAGCGAAAACCAAAGACCATATTGAAAGCATGGGGATTCTTTAAGGGTTGCAGCAAAGTCTGTAACCCTTTTTTAGATGCAATAAAAAAAGACCTGATAAGAAATCAGGTCTCCCTTTGAAGCTTCTTTAATATGGTATAGCGATACTTGCTGAAAACGTAATAAAAAAGGATGTAACCGAGTATACCGAATATTAAGGTATTCAAGGCTGCCCCTACAAAAAAATAAAGACTAATATCTTGAATAGCGGAGAGGTAACCTAGAGTGGACTCTTGAGATTGTGCGGAATCAGAAAACATGAACAAGCACCCAACCTTGTAGTTCAGCAGAAAAAGAAATGGCCATAAAAAGGAACCGCACGAGGCAGAAATAACAGCTGCAGGGATATTTCCGCGAACAATCCGCGCTAAAACCACGGACAGCATTGGACCTAAACCGAAGGTAGGAAACCAATTGGGGGCGAAACCAAAAACAAGTCCCAAGGAAATCTTTTGTGCTCCTTTTTTTAAGCGGAAGAGGCTTATGAGGTAAAACTTGATTATCCTTTTCAATTTCATGTGAAATACCCTCGTGTTCGCAGTTTCTCGTTCACTTTACTTCATCTTTTATCTCCTTAGCCATTACTATCTCACCATTCCTATGTTTCGTCAATATGTGATTATTTTCCTCATAGCTATCTTGTTTTCCCTTCTCATTTTACCCTTTCATCAACGACTATATGTTGCCGGATAAGCAGCTAGGCGATCTGGAAATCTAGGATTCAGGCGGGAACAAAGCCGCTTGAGTCGCAACGACAAAGTCTAATTTTTCTAAAGTCTTGCAATAGGCATCTTGGATGTCCCCTAATTGTCTTGGTGGATGCAGAAAATAATGAACGATTTTCCAATCCCGAAACCAGTCTCCAGTCTCCGGCTCTGAATGTTTCACGTCTGGCCAGACATGATTTAACCGTGGACTATAAAGCCGTAGCCGGCTATGGATAAGCCGACAGTTTTCGAGTCTTCTCTGATAAGGTTCACCCGGTAACGAGTCTTTGACATCGTTAAAAAGATGTGCCCAATAATCTTTACGGGATGCGGTATGTGGCGTTTCTGATGCCCATTGTTCAATTCCGCGGAGAAAATGGGGTAAGAATAAAAGGTCGTATAGCCTTTTTCCCAATGAGATTCTCTCATGGAGCGAAGCGAAGAAGTGAACCGTCTGTCCAAGGAGGCTAGGGATTTGCCTTTGGTGCATTGGAGATTGTGGGTAGTAAGGAAAGAGTATCTGGTTAAGGCTTAGGAGTTCCTGCAGTTTATACTCCAAAGAGGATAAGACCTGTTTTTGATAAAAAGGGTTGGAAATCACTTTTTTTTCGATATAATTCTGTTCATTGATAATCAGTCCAATCGTTAGAATGGAACGGTCCTCTGTCTTCCAAAAGTAATTCCATACACTTTGCATGAATTTGGATATATGGAAATAGGGCAACAGATAAAATAAATCGGTTTTCCTTCGGCGGCTCTCTTCATATATCAGCAGCTGAGGGTAGGCATCCTGAAATATCAGCCAGTTCCCTCGCTCCAGAAATTGAAAAAAAGGCACTCTTTCTTGAGAACTCATCAGACGGGGGAGCCATTCTCCTTTAAGATCCGTCATGTTCCAGCCAGCGTTCCTTGAGACGAGATGAGCCAAAAAAGACCACTGGATCTCAGGACATCGTTTGTAAAAATCAAGGTAGGCTGCCGTTCGGGAAAGATTATTTTGGTTGCCCCGCTGAGTGTCCATTTGAATCCGGCGAATCATTTCCTGTTCTTTTTGAGCTAACTGACTTAAAGGTTTGACTTTTTTCTCCTTCGCCTTGCTCTCTCTTTTCAGCTCTTTAATTAAAGCGGAAAAGGCCCTAAGATCTTTGCGCATAGGTTGTAGCCTCCCTCTCCTGCCGCTTCCCCAGCTTGAGGTGTCAGATGGTTCTACAACATACTATTGAAGAAGCGCAAGAATCATGAACAAGAAGCGTGCAAAAAAAAGCTGCTCCAAATCAATGATTGTGGAACAGCCTGAACTCTTGATCACTAATCTTCTATTTTCAACTGGTAAGTTTCCAGAAATTTCGTATTGAAGTCTCCTTTTACAAATGCCTCATGCTCAAGCAGCTTAAGATGGAACGGTACGGTTGTCTTTACTCCCTCAATCACAAATTCTCCTAGAGCCCTTTTCATTCTTTGAATGGCTTCGTCTCGGTCTTTCCCCCAGACGATAAGCTTAGCAACCATCGAATCGTAGAAAGGTGAGATCTGATAACCCGGGTATACAGCACTGTCAACGCGTACACCATATCCTCCTGGAGGTAAATAGCCTTCTACCTTCCCAGGAGAGGGCATGAAGTTCTTCGCAGGATTTTCGGCATTAATGCGGCATTCGATGGCCCAACCGTTAATTTGGATATCTTCTTGAGCAAAGGATAACGGATAGCCTGCAGCAACTGCAATCTGCTCTTTAATCAAGTCAATGCCCGTAATCATCTCCGTTACCGGGTGTTCTACCTGTATCCGCGTATTCATTTCCATAAAGTAAAACTGTCCATGCTTATCTAATAAAAACTCAACCGTTCCAGCCCCATGATAGTTAACAGCCTTAGCTGCCGCGACGGCGGCATTTCCCATCTGTTCACGGAGTTCCTGGTGGAGCGCTGGGGAGGGAGCTTCCTCGACCAGCTTTTGGTGGCGACGCTGGATGGAACAGTCACGTTCCCCAAGGTGAGCGACGTTGCCATGTTTGTCTGCAATGATCTGAATTTCAATATGCCGTGGTTCTTCCAGATATTTCTCAAGGTAAACTCCTGGATTTCCAAATGCCGTTTCGGCTTCTTTCTGAGCCTGGCGTATGGCTTTCCTCAGATCTTCTTCGTGATTGGCCACACGCATTCCCTTTCCGCCACCGCCTGCTGTAGCCTTGACGATAACAGGGTACCCGATTCCCTCAGCGATTGTTACAGCTTCGTCAATATCTTCGATAAGCCCTTCGGTGCCTGGAACAGTTGGAACGCCTGCATTTTTCATCGTTTCACGGGCTACTGATTTATCACCCATTTTATTGATGGCCTCAGCCTCTGGACCGATAAACGTAATGTTGCAAGCTCCGCATAGCTCGGCAAAGTTGGCATTTTCAGCGAGAAAACCGTAGCCCGGATGGATGGCGTCAGCATGAGTGATGGAAGCGACGCTCATCAGATTGGTCATGTTTAAGTAGCTTTCCTTAGAGGCTGTGGGTCCGATGCAATACGCTTCATCAGCCATTTTTACATGCAATGCTTCCCGGTCCGCCTCAGAAAAAACAGCCACGGTTTGGATTCCTAATTCACGGCAGGCGCGTATGATGCGCACTGCAATTTCTCCTCGATTTGCTATCAATACTTTTTTAAACATGCAACATGCTCCTCCCTAGTCAGCCTTCACCACGAACAGAGGCTGGCCATATTCGATAAGCTGGCCCTCTTCTGCAAGGATTTCGACCACTTCTCCAGCGACGGATGATTTGATATCGTGGAATAGTTTTAATGGTTCTACATTACAATGGCATACAACCTGGCCTGGCTCTACTCGTTCTCCCGTCTTTACGGAAGGATTAGTGAATACGCCGACCCAGGGAGATATGACCTCATGGAGACGAGCTGTCTCAGCGGTTGGTTCGACTGCTGAGGGTTCAGTCTCCGTTTCCTGCCCGTTCACAAGAACTTCGGCAGCTGTAGCTGCTTCATAATAAGCTGTTTCTTCATCAGCCTTGGCTTCCGTTAGCTCCTCCAACGCAAGCGGTTCGGCTACAGGCTGAGATTTCTTCAGGGTGATGAGCATCCCGCCATTTTCCAGCTCAAGCTCATCTATAGAAGATTGGTCTACCAATCTGATTAACTCTCTGATTTCATGCAGTTTAATCAACGGGCTCACTTCCTTTATTAAGTGAATTTATAGTGGAATGTTTCCGTGCTTTTTGGACGGACGGCTTTCTTTTTTATTCCTAAGCATATCGAGTGACTGTTTTAGCTTTTGGCGCGTTTCCCGTGGATCGATTACATCATCCACCATTCCGTTTGCTGCAGCAACATAAGGATTCGCAAACTTGTCCCGATATTCAGCAATCTTTTCAGCTCGCGTAGCGGCCGGATCGTCGCTCTGTTCAATTTCTTTGGCAAAGATGATATTGGCTGCCCCTTCAGGTCCCATAACGGCAACTTCTGCATTCGGCCACGCATAAACAATATCCGCTCCAATAGCCTTCGAATTGAGAGCCACATAAGCTCCACCAAAAGCCTTTCTTAGAATGACGGTAATCTTTGGAACCGTAGCTTCTGAGTAGGCATACAAAATCTTGGCCCCATGGCGGATAATTCCCCCGTGCTCTTGATTGATTCCAGGGAAAAAGCCGGTTACATCCTCAAAAGTAATGAGAGGGATATTAAAGCAGTCACAGAATCGAATGAAGCGGGCCAGCTTATCTGAAGAATTAATGTCAAGGCCCCCTGCCATCACTTTGGGCTGGTTGGCAATGATCCCTACGCTGTGACCGTCTATGCGACCAAATCCAATGACGATGTTTTTGGCGAAATCAGGCTGGACCTCCATGAAGTCCTTGTTGTCCAATACCTGCTCGATCACCTTTCTGACATCGTATACCTTCGTTCCTTCAACCGGCACCAGCTCAGCCAATTCCTCGCGCCAATCATCGGTTGGTTCTTGGGTCAGGAAAGGCGGCTTTTCTTCGTTGTTCTGCGGCAAAAAGGAAAGCAGTCGCCGCACTTGTTCCAGTACTTCAGGTTCGGATTCCCCACTGAAGTGGGAATTTCCGCTAATGCTGGAATGAACCCTTGCTCCCCCTAGGCTTTCCGCAGATATTTTTTCACCTGTGACCGTTTCGATAACCTTCGGACCTGTGATGAACATCTGACTGGTTTTTTCCACCATGAACACAAAGTCCGTGATCGCTGGCGAGTACACCGCACCGCCGGCACAGGGTCCTAGAATAACGGAAATCTGTGGTATGACACCGGAATAAATGGCATTCCGATAGAAAATATGTCCATATCCATCAAGGGAAACGACCCCTTCTTGAATTCGCGCTCCACCTGAATCATTTAAGCCAATAATCGGTGCTCCATTCTGTGCAGCCAGGTCCATGATCTTAGCAATCTTTTTAGCGTGCATCTCACCCAAGGCTCCGCCGAACACGGTAAAATCTTGGGCAAATACGTAAACCAGTCTCCCATGAATTTTTCCGTATCCAGTGACTACCCCTTCACCTGGGGCTTCTACTTTATCCATTCCAAAGTTGGTTGCCCGATGCTGAATAAATGGGTTTAGCTCTACAAAAGACTGATCGTCTAAAAGCAAGTCAATTCGCTCTCTTGCCGTAAGTTTTCCGCGACTGTGCTGGGCATCGATCCGTTCATCCCCGCCACCAAGCTCTATTTTTAGCTTTCGCTGAAACAGCTCGTCTATTTTTTCATACATATCCATGGTAGGTTCTCCCTCTGCTATGAATACTTGGTCCTGCTTTTTGGTCCGTTCCTATCCTAAACATATCTATATGGAACTCCCACTCCCTATGGCTTCTAACGAAGCTTTATATCTGTTTGTTTTCATATATTTTAATGAGTTCCTGTACAGCCTCTGATACAGAAATGTTCCCTTGAGCAATGGCCTGTTCCATGTCTGGGAGGCTTTGTTTTATCTTACTGTGATTATAGAAGCTGTTTTGCAGGTAATCACCAATCATTGTATACATCCAGTCCAAGGTTTGGGACTGGCGGCGAGCGTGGAAAGCCCCGCGTTTTTCCGTTGTTTCGCGAAAGGCTTGAACCGTTGCCCAAATTTCTTCTATTCCTTCACCGTGCAGGGAAGAGCAGGTATAGGCTTTCGTTTCCCAACCTTCCGTAGCGGGTTTTAGAAAGTGAAGAATCCGATTATACTCCACTTGGGCATTCAAGGCCCGCTGCTTGTTCTCCCCGTCTGCTTTGTTGATTAAAATGGCATCTGCCAGTTCCATGACACCTTTTTTCATGCCTTGCAATTCATCGCCTGCACCTGTTATTTGAAGCAGCAAGAAAAAGTCGACCATGGATCGAACCGTCACTTCACTCTGCCCAACCCCCACCGTTTCTACGAGAATAACATCAAAACCGGCGGCTTCGCATACTAACATCGTTTCTCGGGTTTTTCTCGCGACGCCGCCTAGGGTAGTTCCCGCAGGAGATGGACGTACATAAGCCCGAGGGTTTCGGGATAATTGTTCCATCCTTGTCTTGTCACCCAGGATGCTCCCGCGTGTCACAGAGCTGCTTGGGTCAACGGCAAGTACAGCTACGCGGTGCCCTAGGTTACACAAGAGTGTACCGAAAGTTTCAATAAACGTGCTTTTCCCCGCACCAGGTACGCCAGTTATGCCAATTCGTATGGAATCACCCGTACGAGGAAGCAGCTGCTTAAGGACTTCTTGGGCCATTTCCCTATGGACGGCTGAATTGCTTTCAATAAGAGTGATCGCTTGAGCAAGGATGGTTCTATTCCCTGAAAGCACTCCCGCTACATAGTCCCCTACAGAAAGCTTCCGGCGGCGAGCAACCGGCTTATTTATGCTGGAAGGCTCCTGGTTCCTTAATCCGTCATGACCGCCTTGAACTCCTGGCTGGACTCGGGAGGCAAAGCGATCATCGTCTTCACCCGGTGCCCACTCCGGCTTTTGATTGTTGCGAACCGTCATTCGCTCTCATCCTCTAAGCGGAGCATGATTTCCTGAAGAACTTTTTGGGCTGCAATGGGGATGACGGTTCCTGGCCCAAATATCGCTGCTGCTCCATGAGCTTTGAGGTATTCGTAATCCTGGGCAGGTATAACGCCTCCAATGACGACAATGATATCCTCACGGCCTAGCTTTTTCAGCTCTTCAACCAGTTGAGGCAAAAGGGTTTTATGACCTGCTGCGAGTGAGCTCATCCCGATGACATGGACATCATTTTCCACAGCCTGCAAAGCGGTTTCTTCAGGAGTCTGGAACAGAGGTCCAATATCGACATCAAAGCCTAGGTCGGCAAAAGCCGTAGCAATGACCTTAGCCCCGCGATCATGTCCATCTTGACCCATCTTGGCAATCATAATGCGTGGACGACGACCTTCGGTTTGCTCAAACTCATCTGTCATGCTCCTTACTTTTGCGACTTCATCTTCGTCTCCAAATTCGCTGCTGTAGACGCCGCTGATCGAACGGATCACGGCCTTATGCCGTCCTGTAACCACTTCATAGGCTTCCGAGATTTCTCCGAGGCTGGCTCGCGCTCTAGCCGCTTCTACCGCCAGCTCAAGCAAGTTGCCTTCTCCTGTTTCGGCAGCTTTGGTAAGAGCTTGCAAGGCGGCCTGAACTCTAGCTTCATCCCGATTTTGACGCAATTCTTTCAATCGCTCAATTTGAGCTTGGCGAACGACCGTATTGTCCACCTCTAGAATATCTAGAGGATCTTCTTTTTCCAAGCGGTATTTATTAACCCCAATGATCGTTTCCTTTCCCGAGTCAATATGGGCTTGGCGGCGTGCGGCGGCTTCTTCAATGCGCATTTTCGGCAGCCCCGTCTCTATGGCTTTAGCCATGCCGCCTAATTGCTCGATTTCTTGAATATGTCCCCAGGACCGTTTGACTAGCTCTTGGGTTAAAGCCTCTACGTAATAGGAGCCTCCCCACGGATCGACGACTTGGCAAATTCCGGTTTCATCCTGCAGGAATAACTGGGTATTGCGGGCAATTCGAGCCGAGAAATCGGTTGGCAACGCAATGGCTTCGTCTAAAGCATTCGTATGAAGGGACTGGGTATGACCGAGGGATGCGGCCATAGCTTCAATACACGTTCTGGTTACGTTATTAAATGGATCCTGTTCCGTCAAGCTCCATCCTGAGGTTTGGCTATGCGTCCGAAGTGCCATCGATTTCTCGTTTTTAGGATGGAACCCCTTCATTAACTTCGCCCAAATCAAGCGAGCCGCTCGCATTTTGGCTACCTCCATGAAGTAGTTCATCCCGATGGCCCAAAAGAAAGATAATCGCGGAGCAAAAGAATCAATGTCGATCCCTGCTTTTAGGCCTGTTCTTACATACTCCAGCCCATCCGCTAGCGTATAGCCTAATTCAATGTCTGCTGTTGCCCCGGCTTCTTGCATATGATAGCCGGAGATACTAATACTATTGAATTTTGGCATATGCTGCGATGTGTAGGCAAATATATCCGCAATAATCCTCATTGACGGCTCAGGAGGATAAATATACGTATTTCTTACCATATATTCCTTTAGAATATCATTTTGAATCGTTCCGCTCAATTGGGAAGGCTTAACTCCTTGTTCTTCAGCGGCCACGATATAAAAAGCCATGATGGGCAAGACTGCTCCATTCATCGTCATAGAAACCGACATCTTATCCAGCGGGATCCCATCAAAAAGAGTTTTCATATCAAGGATGGAATCTACAGCTACTCCAGCTTTGCCGACATCGCCGACCACTCGCGGATGGTCGGAGTCATAGCCGCGATGGGTTGCCAAGTCAAAGGCAATAGACAACCCTTTTTGTCCAGCGGCTAAATTACGGCGATAGAAGGCATTGCTCTCCTCAGCGGTCGAAAATCCAGCATACTGCCGAACAGTCCAAGGCTGGTTAACGTACATCGTCGGATATGGGCCGCGCAAGTAAGGCGGAATCCCTGCCACGTAATCCAGATGCTTCATTTTTTCGGTATCTTCAGAAGTATAGAGCGGCTTAACATCGATTTGTTCCAAGGTTTGCCAAACATATTCGTCAAGTGCTTTTTTGGCTTCCGCCTCAGCCCTGCGCTTCCACTCCTGCAGATCGGGCTTAGGAAATCCTGCATGATAGGACATCTTAGAAAAATCAGGAGATTTTCTCATCTTGAAATTCCTTTCTGCTGTTGAAGCTGAAATAGCATCTCATAGCAATTCGATCGGATATGGATAAAGTCATCCACTCCTGCTTGCTTAAACTGATCCATGCGTTCAGCCGCTGGCTGTCCGGCTACCATCACAGTCATGCCTGGGCACTTCTCTTTAAGCTGTTTGCTAAGCGTAGGTACGATATCCGGGTAAGCTTCGTCTGATGAGCAGATTATCGTAACAAGCGCACCCGAAGCCGCTGCAGCTTGAACGGCATCTTCTGTTTCGGCAAACCCTTGACTGCCTTGAACCTGAAATCCTCCGACTTGGAAAAAGCCGGTACAGAAATCAGCCCTTGCCTTGTATTGCCCAATAGATCCCATATTCGCCAGAAAAACCTGCGGTAGGGCACCTGTTTTTTCTTTAAATGATTCAGCTGCCGCACGGAGAGCTTCAAAGGGTTCTGCAGCTCTTGCAGCGAGGACAGGCCGAACTGTTAGGCAACTAGCATCCTTATTTTGAAATAATTTCGTGATCTGTCCTAGGGTTGCTCCCTTTTGGACCTGCTGGATCGCTTGTCGTACAGAAAAGCTGCCAGGAGAAGCTGGAGTATCCGCTAGCTGGCGATTTTTTCGGAATTGGAGGACAGATTCTACTCTGGCCTTCTTCTTATCCGTTAGGCCGTTTTGACTAGCCAACTTAGGTTCTTGAAGGTTGGGGTACATATTGGTGCCTACGATCTTTTCTTTCCTTCGAGAGATATTCGCCAATCGCTTGTTGAACACCTCTGCAATATGTTGTTGAGGCCATCCGGACAGCAAGCTCGCCAGCATACCGCCTTCTGCTTCAACTTTCTGGAAAAGCTCCCATGTTTTTTGGGCTACTTCATCGGTTAAAGCTTCAACATACCATGATCCCCCTGCAGGATCAATAACTCTGCCCAAGTGGGCCTCGCTTTCTAAAATCAGCTGTATATTGCGGGAAATCCTCCTCGAGAACTCATCCGATTCGCGCAGGACCTCGTCGAAAGGTGCCACATGAAGACTATCTACACCGGCGACGACCCCCGCAAAAGCTTCAGCGGTGCCACGCAGCATGTTTACGTAGGGATCATGGAGCGTTTTATTCCAACTGGAGGTGCGTGCATGTATTCTCATTTTCTGGGCTTCTTCATCCCCGCCAAAGGCTTGGATAATGTTGGCCCAGAGCATCCTTGCCGCACGTATCTTCGCAATTTCCATAAAGAAGTGAGAACCTACGGAGAAGGAGAAACCGATTTGCTTCGCTGAACGGTTTATGTCGATTCCTCTTTCTTGCAAGGCAAGTATATATTCTACACCAGCAGCCAGCGTGAAGGCTAATTCTTGAACGGCATGAGCTCCCCCGTTATGGTAGGGGTGCCCTTGCACACTAATGGTTTGGACATGGGGAGCGAATTCTTCAGACCATAGGACTGTCTTCGCCATGGCATCAAGCGCTGAGTCTAGGCCATTCTTCAATGTCCCTTCCGCGGCCAGAAATCCAATGGGGTCAGCTCCAATGCATCCACGCAGTTGATCAACCCGCAGGTTTCTTTTTTCCATTAATGCTGCAACGAAGGCGATTAAAGGTAAAGCGGATGGGCCAGCTTGAATGTACACGGGAATCCGTTCAAGATCAATTCCATCAAGAGCCGTTTCGAGATCTTCCAGGGAGAAAATGGATAGCCCGTGAGTCATCACTTCCCCCATATCTGCCTGGTCCGGATCCATTCCGGATAATGAAGGTTTATCGAGAACAAGATTCAGCATCGTTTGTCCCCGCTCTAAGTCATGACGGGCTTGTCGATTAAATTCCTTAGGAGTAGGCGCTTTGATTTCCTGTGCCACCTCCCATGGACGGGCTAAATAGCCTAAGGTTCGTGTCCCTCTTACATAAGGCGCAAAACCGGGAAGACTGCCTGCATGAGGTAGGTTTTGTATGTTCTCCTGTCGGTATAGGGGGTGAATCTCTATGCCCTCATAAGTTTGAGTCACGAGCTTTTCATCAAAGGAAGCTCCCTTCAACGCTTTTTCCGCTGCTTGGCGCCACTCATCATAAGTTGGGATCGAAAATTCTTCAAAGGTTGGCATTTCTTGCTCTACTTTATTTTTAGGGTCTGCTTGACTCATGATCTTCAGCTTCCTTTCCTGGCCGGAATCATATAGATCTAACTAAAAAGAGGGGCTGTCCTTGTTCAACCAATTGTCCGTTTTGGACGAGAATTTCAACAATTTCACCCTTAGTTTCCGCTTCAATTTCATTGAATAGCTTCATTGCTTCAACAATACAGACAACGGTTGTTTTTTCAACCCTGTCCCCCGGTTGGACATATGGAGGTGCATCCTCTGATGGAGCTTGATAAAACGTTCCTACCATGGGAGAAAAGATCTTTTGTAGGGTTTCATCTGCTTCTTGCTTTTGCTGTACTGGCACCGCTGGTTTTGGCACTTCTCTCTTTACAGGAGTTGGTACGCTGTTGACGGGTTCATTGACTATAACTTTTGCCACAGGTGCTGGAGGCGTTAGTGGTTTGAACTGTTGGACTACTGAATTTTTCTTGAGGCTAATGCGCGTTTCCTCTGTTTTGACTTCGAATTCTTTAAGTTGAGATTGATCGACTAGCTTGATGATTTCACGAATTTCATGGATTTTTAACATGATGGTTTCTCCTATTCTTTATGTGATTGCCATTCAGACCGACCAGTTGGTCTGAGATAAGAAGAAAGAACAAGACCGACTAGTTGGTCTTTTGAAACCTTAAAGGATTGATGGGATACTCCTTTTGCTCCACACCTGAAACCGACTAGTTGGTCTGTTTGCGTTTTAAAAAAATCCCTTTATGAAAGGAGCAAGCTCTTTATCCATTCTATTAAGGAAAAAACGTTGAAAGGCTGGATTATTCTTAGCTTCCTCAGTCAAAGCAGAATGTAGAATAATGTCAGCAAATATAATGGCTATCTCTTGTATGGAGTATCTTCCATCTTTTTGATACCATTTGTAAATCCAGTTAATCATTCCAAATATGGCCATCGATATAATCGGTACAGGAAGCTCTTTTCGGAATTCCCCGCAATCAATTCCTTCTTGAATGACCTTAAATAGCAATTCCTTATAGCGATCCCGTTTAACCTCGATCTCCCGGTAATACTCAGGTGCAAGATAAGAACTCTCCTGATAAAATACAGTAACTTCAGACTTATACAAGTCTATCATCATTACGAAAGACTTGATAATGGCATGAAGGCGTTCTGTAGGTGTCATCCACTTCTCATAAGCCTCTTGCCCTTTCTCCAACACATAGGAGATGAAATTATCGTGGATTGTGTACAGAAGTTCGTCCTTGGACTTGAAGTTGTGATAGAACCCTCCCTTTGAAGTAGAGCTTTCCTTAACAATCTGGTCAACAGTTACCCGATGATACCCGTTCGCCTCAAATAAGCGCAGGGATGTTTCGATGATCCGGTCGCGAATAGACTTTTCTGCCATAACTTGTCACCCCACTATGATATTATCACAAATAATTGCATTAGACAATTCTTAAATTTTATAGGATCAAGGCCTGTCCATAAAAAGAAAAAAGCTGGATTAAGGAATTATTTCCTTAATTCAGCTATCCTGTGTTTCTTTCCTTTAAATTAAAAGATTGAATAAATAAGGATCTTTATTTATCTCTACATAGTGAATGCCGTGTTCAACCATTCGCTCAATGAGCGGCTCGTAGTCCTCTTTGTTCTTCAATTCAATGCCCACAAGTGCAGGACCATTGTCTTTATTGTTTTTCTTGGTATACTCGAAACGGGTAATGTCATCATTCTCTCCGAGGACACCATCCAAAAACTCTCGTAAAGCCCCGGCCCGCTGAGGGAAATTGACCACAAAATAATGCTTGAGCCCTTCATAGATCATAGAACGTTCTTTAATTTCCTGCATCCGGTCGATGTCATTATTTCCTCCGCTAATGGTACATACAACTGTTTTTCCCTTAATTTGGTCCCTGTAAAGGTCTAAAGCTGCAATGGACAAAGCTCCAGCAGGTTCGGCAACGATGGCATTTTCATTGTACAGCTCAAGAATAGTCGTACATACCTTGCCTTCAGGCACAGCGATGATATCGTCAAGCAGATCTTTGCAGAGTTCCATGGTTAAATGGCCGACTTGTTTTACAGCAGCGCCATCCACGAACTTGTCAATGTCTTGAAGAGTCACTACATCATTTTGGGCTAGGGACTCTTTCATGGAAGCCGCCCCTAGCGGCTCCACCCCAATCATCTTGGTCATGGGGCTAATCCCTTTGATATAGGTGCCGACTCCGGATACAAGTCCTCCGCCGCCGATTCCAACAAATACATAGTCGATCGGTTCTTCGATATCATTCATGATTTCCATGCCTACAGTTCCTTGTCCAGCAATAATATGCGGATCATCAAAAGGATGGATAAAGGCCATCTCATGCTCATTGCAATATTTCATTGCTTCTGAGAAAGAATCGTCAAATGTATCACCCGTCAGAATGACTTCGACGTAAGGTCCGCCAAATAGCTTGACCTGCGAAACCTTTTGCCGGGGTGTCGTAGACGGCATAAAGATTTTTCCGTTAATTTGCAAATGCCTGCAAGAAAATGCCACTCCCTGAGCATGATTTCCTGCACTTGCGCAAACGACTCCGCGCGCAAGCTCGTTTTCCGAAAGACTGCGTATGCGGTTGTAGGCGCCTCTTATTTTAAAGGAGCGAACGACCTGAAGGTCCTCTCGCTTCAAGTACACTTGGCACTCAAACCGGTCTGAAAGAATCTGATTTCTTTGAAGCGGTGTACGTTGTATGACGTCCTTTAGCACATGATTCGCGACAATGATATCTTCAATTCCTATCTTATTCATCCATATTCCTTCTCTCTATTCTGGGCTTCTATCTCCAATATCGTTCGATGGCTTTTTTCACGCCTTGACGGTTGTTGGTGTCCGTAACAAAGTTGGCAGCCTGTTTGATATCCTCCGGTGCATTCCCCATCGCTACACCAATTCCAGCATAGCGGATCATATCCAAATCATTATAATAATTGCCAATCGCCATCACAAATTCCGCAGAAACGCCTAGGTGATGCGCCATGAAATGCAGAGCATTTCCTTTGGAAGTTTCTTGATGCATGATGTCAATAAACGTGGGGCCGCTGCGAAAGCACTGGACAGGATAGCTTTTTAATTTTTGCGGCAGATATTGCATGATCGAATCAATACGCTCAGGTTCATCAAATAAAGTAGCCTTGACGATTGAGTCGTCAACTTTTGTCATGTCCTCCACAATAAGAGGGTTTACCATATATTTTTTATAGAGCTCAGCGACCGAAGGACCATGAGCTTTGGTGTACATTTCTTGAAGAGAGGTGAGATCCAGATGGGCACCTGTCTGCTCCAGCAGCTGAACGATTTCTGGGCAGTGCTGTACAGCTACTTCTTTAACAGCCAGGTTTTCGCTGCTTTTTATATGGTGGACAACTGCACCATTGTCTGTAATTAAATAGGATTCTATGCCCATATCTAAGGCGATTTGTTTGGTTGCTTTAAGAGGTCTTCCGGTACAGAGCATAACAGGTATATTAGAAGACTGTAACTCTAGCAGCAAATCTCTCGTTTCAGAGTCCCAGCGATAGTCATCATTTAATAGTGTACCATCGATATCGATCGCAATCATCTGTATCTTATTGTTCATTTTACCAGTTCATCTCCTAACCTTTATGACTATGATGGCTAGAGTCCTTTTTTCTTCTTTCTCTCTTTTATTCCGTTGTTTATCATAACAAACCTGTCCTATTAAATCAAAAAGTATAGATTTACGAAACGAACATTTATTCGTAAAATAGAAGGTATAGAGGTGATGTAGAAATGAAGTGGAAGCTAAGCATGAAAGAGCTTTTGGAACAGCTGAAATCAAATGAAGCATTTGCTGGGCAGATTGCCCATTGGCATACATTGCCTGAGCGGGAGGCGCAAATCGTACCCTTTCCGGCACAACTTGATTCGCGAATCCGTGACTCTTTAGAGAGAAAGGGAATTCCGGCGTTATATACCCATCAAGCAACAGCCTATAACAGCGTGCATGAAGGAAATAACGTGGTAGCTGTAACACCTACAGCATCCGGAAAAAGCCTTTGCTATCACCTGCCAGTTATCCAAGCTATTTCTAAGGATGAGAAGACTAGAGCACTTTATCTTTTCCCTACAAAAGCTTTGGCCCATGATCAAAAAAGTGAATTGAATGATTGGATTGCCGATATGGGAATTCCCATTAAAAGCTATACATATGATGGGGATACCCCCTCCAATATCCGTCAGGTCGTACGGAAAGCCGGCAATATTGTCATTACGAATCCGGATATGCTGCATTCCGCCATTCTTCCCCATCATACGAAATGGGTTTCTTTCTTTGAAAACCTGCGCTACATCGTCATTGATGAATTGCATATATATCGAGGGATATTTGGCAGCCATGTTGCTAATGTGATCCGGCGGCTATTGAGAATTTGCGCCTTCTACGGCAGTTACCCTCAATTCATTTGCACTTCCGCTACCATCGCGAATCCGAGAGAGCTAGCCGAGCAGCTGACCGGGCAGTCGATGAGACTTGTGGACAATAATGGCGCTCCTTCCGGAAGGAAGCATTTTATTTTTTATAATCCGCCTGTAGTCAACCAGCCATTGCATATCCGCAAAAGCGCCACATTGGAAGCCAGGGCTCTCGCAGAAAACTTCTTAAGCCAAGGGATACAGACGATTGTGTTTGCCAGAAGCCGTGTGCGCGTTGAAATCCTATTGAGTTATCTTCAGCAGCTTGTTCAAAAAAAACTCGGTCCCAAATCCATTCGCGGCTATCGCGGCGGCTACCTTCCTACAGAACGGCGGGAGATTGAACAAGGACTCCGCAGCGGCGATATCATGGGTGTGGTCAGTACCAACGCCCTGGAGCTCGGGGTAGATATCGGCCAGCTTCAAGTGTGCATAATGGCCGGGTATCCTGGTTCAGTAGCCAGTACCTGGCAGCAAGCAGGCCGAGCGGGACGGCGTCAAGGAGAATCCGTCGTGATTTTGGTTGCGGGTTCCTCTCCCTTAGACCAATATGTCATAAGACATCCGGAGTACTTTTTTGACCGCAGCCCGGAATCTGCACGCATCAATCCAGACAACCTGATCATTCTAGTTGATCACATTAAGTGTGCAGCGTATGAGCTTCCCTTCCGGAAGGGAGAAACGTTTGGAGAAGTAGAAATTGAAGAGATTCTTTATTTTCTTTCGGAAGAGCAGGTTCTTCATTTTCAGCGAAATAAGTGGTACTGGATGAATGATTCCTTTCCGGCTCATAACATTAGTCTCAGGTCTGCCTCCCAGGAGAATGTTATCATTGTGGACCAAACCGACGTAGCCAATGTTAAGGTGATCGGTGAAATGAATCGTTTCAGTGCCATGACACTGCTCCATGAAGAGGCGATCTATCTGCATCAGGGAATCCAATTCCAGGTAGAGAAATTAGATTTTGACGAGAAAAAAGCCTTCGTTCGTGAGGTTAATGTAGACTATTTTACGGATGCCAACTTGGCTGTCCAATTGAAGGTTTTAGAGGTTGACCGGACGAGTTGTCTAACCCGAGGGGAGCTGGGCTATGGTGATGTATCCGTCAATGCCATGGCTACTATCTTCAAGAAGATCAAATTTGAAACCCATGATAACATCGGCTCCGGTCCCATCCATCTGCCGGAAGAAGAGCTTCACACGAGTGCGGCTTGGGTGAGCTGGATGGAGGAAGATCTTCGCAGCTTGGGTGCTAAGGAAGTAGAGCAAGGCTTGATGGGGCTCGCCCATATTCTTCGGCACGTTGCCCCCCTGTTTGTGATGTGCGATCCTCAGGACCTTCATGTGGTTCCTCAGCGGAAAGCCATTCATTCAGGATTGCCAACGATCTTTCTGTATGACCGATACCCAGGGGGCATAGGGTTGAGTGAACAGGTCTATAAGGAGTGGGATCTCGTGCTGAGGGAGGCCGAAGAAGCGATTCTGTCTTGCCCATGCACAGAGGGGTGCCCGTCTTGTGTTGGGGCTGGGGATTTGGGAAAGGAGCTGGCTATATCGCTTATCCGGCTGATGAAGGGAGAAAAGACCGTTGTCATTAAAGAATAAGCTTCAGCGTTTCAAATCCCATCTGACCAAAGAAGCGGTAAGTATTCCTGAATCCCAGCCCCCGGTGTCTGCCCCTGAGATTCCTTTTTTGGAGGTATGGGAACAGCTCCAGGCTAAGCCCTTCTTTTTCGAAGAGGAATATGTTATGGTTCGCGAAGTTCGCTATCCACTTGTTCACCAGCATGGAAAATATACGTTTGAGCAGCTCCCAGAGATTGTTGAGCGGTGGAACAAAAAAACAGGGAACCATCCTTTATCAGCCCATGGGGTACAAGCCCATGAGTTGCTATTTTTTGATACAGAAACAACAGGTCTGCATGGCGGAGCGGGTAATACCATTTTTCTTCTTGGGTATGCAAGGGCTCTTGCCCATGAGGTAAGGGTGAAGCAGTTTTTTCTCCCAGGACCCCACGAAGAAGTAGCCTTCTATCAGGCTTTTTTGGACGATGTGAAGGAGTTGAAAAACCTTGTTACCTATAACGGAAAGGCCTTTGACTGGCCCCAAGTGAAAACAAGGCATACCTTGCTGCGTGATCTAGTGCCTAAGCTTCCCCTCTTCGGACATTATGATTTGCTTCACGGGGCTAGACGTCTTTGGAAGGATCAATTGGAGTCCTGCCGCTTATCCGTAATTGAACAAGAGATTCTTCAGTTTAGCCGGACAGAGGATACGCCAGGGTACATGGCTCCCCTACTCTACTTTGATTTCTTGCGGGAAAAAAATCCTGAACTTATCAAGGGGGTGCTGAATCACAATGAGTGGGATGTTCTATCCTTAATCTCCTTATACATCCATCTCTCTTCCCTCTTGCTGGAGGAAAGCCACCTTCTCTGTTCCAGCCAGGAGATGTATCAAATTGGGCGCTGGTTTGACCAAGTAGGAGATTTAGACCGGGCCGCCTTCTTCTATCAATCAGGGCAAGACTGGCTTCCTGCAAAGCTAGCTTTAGCATCCTTGTACAAACGGACGAAATCCATGGATGAAGCGACCGCTTTGTGGGAGGAGCTGGCAGAGCGAGACTCCCCTTTCCTGACAGAAGTTTATACGGAATTAGCTAAAAGCTATGAGCACTACTATAAGGACTGTGAAAAAGCTTTGTTTTATGCTGATAAAGCCTATGAGAGCTGGAAATTGCTGCGCAAGAAGAATGCAAAGGAGAAGGATGAATTTATAAAGCGCATTAAGCGGCTGGAGAAAAAATGTTATTTCTGAATGGGTGGAAATAGCGGAACTTGATTCCGCTATTTTCAATTTTTAGGAGAAGAATGCTGATAACATTCAGCTCAACTAAAGCTCCCACTTCAAGGTAGGAATCTTCTGATCTTGCTCAAAAGCAGCTGCCACACGATAAAGAGTTGCTTCATCAAGCGGTTTGCCAATGAGTTGCATGCCGATAGGCAGCCCATCCCTCGAAAAGCCGCAAGGCATGGAAAGGCTTGGGAGCCCCGTTAGATTTGCAGGTCCATTCAAGCGAAGCAGGGACGCAAATGTAGGCTCTTCAAAGCCATCGATGATTGACTCCCGTTGGCCGATGTACGGTGGTAGAATAGGTAAAGTCGGCGCTAATAGTACATCCGCCTGCTTAAAGGATTCCAGGAAAGAATGGCGGATCTCCAGCCGCAGCTGTTGTGCTTTGACATATTCATGGGCCGTTGTGCCCTTGCTTAGTTCGATACGGGTTCTAACCTCCGGTTGGAATCGATCAGGCTGGTTGATCACATGGTTTTCGTGGACCGCATAAGATTCCCCGCGCACAGTCATTAATTGAGCCCAAGAAGCTTGCGATAAGTCGATTTTGACTTCATGAATCTTGGCCCCAAGGCGTTCAAAGATTTGGGCCGCGCGCTCTAAAGCAGTCCTTACCTCTTCCTCCACGTGTTCATAATAAAAGCTGTCTGGAAGTCCGATGACCATCCCGTTCACGTCGATCCCGATATGTCGGGTGAAGTCTTCAGCCGTCTGTTCTAAGGAATAGGGATCCTGCGGATCAAAACCGGCCAACAAGTTAAGCACAATAGCGTTGTCGCGTACCGTTCTTGTCATCGGTCCCACATGATCCAACGTATAGCCAAGCGGATAAACCCCATGCTTGCTCACCCGGCCGAAGGTAGGCTTCATCCCAATGATCCCGCAGGCGGAGGAAGGAATGCGAATGGAGCCGCCAGTATCTGTTCCCAAGGCGGCAAAACACATCCCCGCAGCTACCGCAGCACCCGAACCGCTGCTGGAGCCTCCAGTCACCCGCGTAACGTCATAAGGGTTGCGTACAGGACCGAAAAAGGATACATCACCGGATGGACCATAGGCGAATTCATGCGTATTCAGCTTTCCTAAGAGAATCGCTCCTGCCTCAATTAGCTGCTGGGCTGCAGTAGCACTGAATTCGGGAATAAAGTTCTGATAGATGCCGGATCCCATGGTAGTCCGGACGCCTGCAGTATAGATCAAATCCTTTAAGCCTATGGGAATCCCATGTAGGGGACCTCTCCATTTGCCTGCAAGGATCTCTTGCTCTAATTTGCGAGCCTGTGTGATAGATTCGTCTTGAAGAGAAGTAATAAAGGCATTGAGTTTAGGATTGACCTGTTCAATCCGTTCCCATGATGCCTCTGTTAAGTCCACGGGTGAAATCTCTTTGTCTTTTATTAACTGCGAAACCTTTTCAAGGTTCCAGCCTAGAACTTCCGGTAGGTTGTGGTTCATGTTAGTCTCCTTTTTTCGTTGGTCTATTTCCAAAATTGCTTAGGTTTACTGTGGGCTTCTTTTGGTTAGGATGCTATTGAGGTGAGGCAAAATGTCAGATTCGCTTAAGTTCTTTTTTTTATATTCCGGTACCATTTTGCTGGTCAGTATGGTTATTCGTTATTATATGGAAAATTTTTTATTTAAAAGCAAAAGCCTACTTAATAAGAAGGAAATTTAGAAAAAAAGCCAAGGTTGCAAAATAAGGCCTGCCTTATTCTGCAACCTCTTTAAATGCTTTTATAGCATCTGCTTCACTCTCCAATAAGATCCAGCAAGCCAATTGTTGCGTCATTTTGTTCATAACCTCCATGCCGCCTTCGCTTTCCCTGCGGTTCATCTTATTGAATCTCCATCCTTTAACCTCTTCGAAGTACTGTTTGAAAAATAAAGCGATCTGATCTAGATCCTTTTCAAAATGCAACTGGATTTGCTCAACAACAACCTTAAGTTCATCGCTTCTTCTTGATGCCACTGCTAAAACGGCGCTTACGTTGGAACGGTTCACATTTTCCGTTTTTGCCAAGATCTCTACAACTGCCGGAAAGCCTGGCAGAGTCAAAAACTCCTCTTCCATATGAGAAATAACCGGATTTTTTGGAATAAGATAGTCCCGATAGATCTCTTTGTTGTTCTGTATGAACCGGATGATTTGATCAGGATCATCGCCCCTCCAACCATCCCTACCCATGTCATCTGTTAGTCGATCCCCTAGCTTGTCCTTGGCATAAACGACAGCAAAATGTTTGGCAATCATCCCCATGACCTGATCATTTGATGCAAGAAGCTGAAGTAAATGAGCTCCAGTAATTTCTTGAAGGTTTTTTTTCATTTGTGAAATCCATTGGTCAATCTCCATAGCTTATATTACCTCCTTTGAAATGAGAAACCAGATGTTCTGTAATAGACTACTAGAGCATATTTATAGATTAATAGAATGTCCGAACGGAGGTTATACATGATTAAGTTCCTTCTTTATATGTTTCTGGTCGAGATGGCGTTTGCTTTAATCCTAGGAATAGGCAGTATGACGGCAGATCTTTTGTAGTTTATATTATATAAAAACGGATTGCGGATTCAAGTGCATAAGAATTTTTATCCTTTTTTTTAAGATGATGTATGAAAATCCATGTTTTTTTGCCATACTATATTAAAATGAAATACTCGGGGGTATAGACAACATATGCATCATAGGGAAGATTGGGAGATTGAAAAAGAGCGAATCTTGCTACAAAAGAAAAAACAGCGGTTTTTGGAAGCGTTGCCCACCGAACCGCACCGTAAAGGATGGGCCGAGCGTGGATCAAATTTCAATGCGGGCGATTATTTCATCCATCCTTCCACTCATGAGCTGTGGTTAGCTGTGGGTACCTTCTCCCCTACTTGGGGGACAGAGGTTCACATCTATTCTTCAGCAATTGGCAAGAAGATGAAGGACTTGGATGAACAGCTTGCGGCGCTAGAGGCCCCATTGGATTTGACAGGAAACGCCCGATAGGGTGGGGGCAATACAGAAACACCCAACCTAACGTATAGCCAGGTTGGGTACATCTTTAAACGTAAGAAGGCTGTAATTGATTTCGCAACTGCTCATGGATATGTTCGGAGGTTTGGCGTCTTTCCTTTTTAATCCATCTCCAATCATAAGGCAATCCAAAATTACTAGAAAAGGAATAATATAAACCGATAGCCCTATAGTACGTTTCGAGGGCACTCAGATGATTTCCGCGCTTTTTGGGCTTTGGCAGGTGCAGTCTGTTAATTTTCAAACAGTCCAGATAGATAAACCACTGGCTGAGTAGTTCTTTTTCCTGATAATTAAATGGAATCGTAGCCGCTGTATATAAGATATCCAGTGGAAGAACTTGTTCATAGGCACTTGCTAATTCAAGCAGCTCCAGGGTCTCGCTGATATCTGCTTTTTGAAAATAGGGTACCTGAACTTGATAATTCGTCCACGCCTTTAAGCGCTCAGTTAGGCTTCCAAAAGGCAAGCCTAGAATGGTTGTGTCATGGGGAGCGATAAAGGCTGCCTTGATGGGCGAATCCTGGGTATCGAGCTTATGCTTAACTTTCGCCTTATCCTTTATGGAATTCACATATCCTTTGTCATAAATCCCTTTCCTCCCTGCTCTCCCTGAAATTTGTTTAATTTCTTGCGGTGTAAGCTCCCTTACTTGGGTCCCATCAAACTTTTCAGTCTCAAGGAAGACAATTCTTTGAATAGGCAGGTTAATCCCCATCCCAATCGCATCCGTAGAGACAACGACCTCCGTATCTCCATGCAGAAAGAGATCGACTTGTCTTCTTCGTGTTTCAGGAGGAAGATTCCCATAGATAATGCTTGCACTGATCTGCGATTGCGTTAACTGAGATGCTACCTGCAAGGCTCTTTTCCTTGAAAAGACAATGAGCGCATCTCCTCGCTTGACGTCCTGCGGAAACCGAAAGGAATGATCCTGGAGAATGAGCGGTGTCTGCCTTTCGTGGTGGATAATCTGGACGAGATCCTCACAATCTGCGATCAGTTGTGTAATCAAAGGGACTGCCTCCGGGGCACAGCAGATGTGGATTTCCCGGGCTCTTAAGCCGAGAACCGCACGCGTCCAGGCATAGCCGCGCTGGGAGTCACCAATCATTTGACCTTCGTCAATAACCGCAACGTCGAATAGCTCATTATAATTGGCTTTCTCAATGGTGCAGGATGAATGCTTGGCACCGGGAGAATGAATCATCTCCTCCCCCGTTAAAAGATCGCAAGGCACCCCATCTTTATTCAATCGTTCAAATACTTCTAAGGCGAGCAGCCTAAGAGGGGAAAGGTAGATCCCTTTCGCGGATCGTTTAAGCTCTGCCAGCGATTGGTGTGTTTTGCCAGAGTTAGTGGGACCTGCGTGAATAATAAAGGATCGCTGCAGGGAACGCGTTGCCGGATATTCATCTTTTGGGTGCGGAGGGATGACATCCGTTAATAGTTGCTGAAAGATATTATTCAAGATACCGGAATGTTCTAGGGTCTTCATAATGCCATGCTGATAATAATACCAATCATGTTCTTCTATAACCTGCTCCACAGTCAAGCTGGTTTGATACTGGTGGTTTACTGAGTCTAGAATGACAGCTGACGCTTCTTTCAGCTTTTGCTTTAGTTGATGACGAAGGCTCTGTCCCTGCTCATATAGCTCGTGCCCGCTTCCGCCGACTTTTTTCGCTTGCGCAATCCAGGTCGATAAACTTTGGATAGCTACGCGAAGCGCCCCTTCCCGCTTCATGGCGTGTTGAACAGAATCGAATTTACTTTCCGATGATAAGAGAAATTTGGATTCTACCTGTTCCATCTTTTTAAATAAGTGGGATAGAGACATATGGATATCTCCTTGTTCTAACGAGTTGTTTTTATATCTTGTCCAGATCTTAGATTTTTTGGCCGTCAGACTAAACGGCAAGTTATGTCATTTTTATTAAAGCTGAATCAATTTGCTGTAATCGTTGCTTTTGCGCTTATTCCGCTGCAGTTGCCTCTGGGGCGCGGTCCGGTGCAGTTCTTTTTCAAATTCAGTTTCCGGAATGACTGGCGGCACGGGAATCGTTCTTCCTTCTTCATCTATTGCCACCATGGTCAAAAAAGAAGTAGCTGTTAATTGCTTCTTTCCGGATAATAGGTTCTCGGAGGATACTTGGGCAAATATTTCCATAGAGGACCGGCCGGTCCACGTGACAAAGGCCTCTACTCGAATCGCATAGCCCCGCTTCACGGGATTAAGAAAGTCGACAGAGTCAATGGACGCCGTTACGACAGATTTCTGGCAATGCCTCATAGCCGCAATAGCAGCAACTTCATCAATATAAGCGAGCACTCTCCCTCCAAAGATATTTTCGTATTGGTTCGTATCTGGCGGAAGAACAAGTGAATTAAGCACGGTTCTAGAAGCGCTGATAGGTTTGGCGTCCAAAAAGATCCAGCTCCTTTAAATGTTTTCTCCTATTTTATTCTATTTCCTTTTTCAGTACAAAAATAACTTCTTTATAAACTGTAAAGCAGTGTGGTTAATGATGAATTTTGGGGACAACCTAATGTTGCGAAAATTATTAGTTTAGTATAAGATAAGAAAAGAATGGTTTTGGTATACAAAATACAAACGAGGTGTTACGCATGAGTTATATTGTCTTAACAAATAAGGAAAGTTATCAAACCGATCTTACGACAGCTGGGATCGAGTTAGTCGAATCTTACGATTATATGTTTTATGACAAGCGCATTGCGAATTACTCTATCGTTAAAGTAACGGATAACAAATGTAAGATTAAAATTGTGGAAGAAAGTGACCGCAGCTACATTAATCACATTCCGGTGAAATTTTTTGAGGCTTTTGAAACCATTGAAGAAGCAAGAGAAGAATTAGACGTTCTTGTTGGGACCCATACAGAGACCCAAAAGTTAGTAAAGGTTTCTTAAAAGGAAGAGTACAGGTTAACCTGTACTCTTTTTTTATTTGCAAAAACCAGTATACTCCCTTCTCCGCTCCTCATTCTGATCATGAGGAGACTCACGAGAAAGTGCCTTTACTTCCGTTTCTTCTTTATAAGGAGGACAGGTACAGGGGATTGCTGTACTACATACCAGCTTACACTTCCAAACAGCCATCTTTGCCATTTGCTCTTTACCGTGCTGCCAACAATGATTAAATCACACTGGTATTGTTTCGCATGCTGAATAATCACCTGACCAGGATAACCTTTTAAGATAAATATTTGCCAGGGGTTGGGTAAAGGCGTCAGCAATGCCTTGATTCTGCGTTGGATACCCTCCCCATGGTCGAGAATAGGGATGGTGATGGACTGCTTAACTTCCCCGGCTAGCATTACCTCTTTTAGGTATAGACGATAATTTCCGACATGGACTACATGGATCTCAAGTCGAGGATCCCATCGGGCAAATGCAATGGCCTTCATTAGGGACACGTCCGATAATTCTGATCCATCGTGGGCAACGAGAATCTTGGTAAACGGCATAGCTACACCAAGCTTTCGCTTTTTCTCTATATTATACCATAAAAATTCCAGATCTTGGCGCATGAAAACAAGATCGTTGCGGATAAATAAAGCTAGGTTACAAAATGAAAAGTTACCTAATAAAGGGGATGATTATGTGAAGCTACGGTTATTATCACTCGTGCTTTTGCTGTTTGTTTTCTGTGTTCCTGCAAACGCACAAGTGGATATTTCCAAAATCCGGGTGGATACAACGCCAGTAAAAAATGAAAAAGATTTAGTGAATCAATCCACCCTTGTAGTGTACGGTTGGCCAAACAGCGCAGATGAGGAGTATCCGACGGGACAAACCGTAGAGCAATTCAAGCTCGTGAATTTCGTGCAGACTTTCCATGTCAAACAGTCATTAAAGGGAACATCTTCTCCCTTAATCCGCATCGTCACAACAGGAACTGATCCTCTGCCTAAACCTCCCAATCCCTTAAACAAGGTTTATCCTGGGCCTTTGGCGGAAGGAAATTATCTTTGCTTTCTGAGAAAGCTGCCTGGCACCGATCTATATACCATTGTAGGTGGATGGCAAGGCGTCTACCCATACCTGGATGGAAAGTTTATTGCCCTACAGGATTCCGGATTTCCCAAATTTCATGGATTGACTATTCAGCAAGCGGAACAATTGATAAAGCAAATGTAGGAACAATTTAGCTTGTCGAATGAAAATTCAAAAATAGTAACATAACACAGTAACATTTATAATACTGTTATAATACAATAACAGTATAAACTCTCGGAGGGATGAAACTTGTTAGGACTAGAATTTTATCGTAATCTGCCTGGAAAAGTATGTGTGGAGTGCGGATGCCAAATCGAAGAACAACACGAAT
This sequence comes from Ammoniphilus soli, assembly GCF_040813775.1. Taxonomy (NCBI): domain Bacteria; kingdom Bacillati; phylum Bacillota; class Bacilli; order Caryophanales; family Paenibacillaceae; genus Ammoniphilus; species Ammoniphilus soli. The sequence goes on along the minus strand of NZ_JBEGDL010000003.1, from coordinate 124,068 downwards.
CTTATATGTACGAATGCGAGCGTTGTATCAATACACGCGAAGAATAAAAAAGATAGCCTAGAATCTCCATTTGATTCTAGGCTATCTTTTCCTTTTCAAGCGGTAGCGCTCTTTTAATTCCCTGAATTGCTTTTGACCGAAACAGGTGGGACAATAGTCTGCGCACGAATTTTCTTCATGCTTTCTGGGTCCCCAAAAAGATTCCCGGCATCCATAACACCGCCAAAATCCAACCATCTCGGCAAGAACCGGCAGCCTTTTCATTGTACTCTCTCCTTCCAGGGTTCATAGACCATTAAAAAAATGACAGAGACGCATAATACGCTCTGTCAGTATCCTATTATACAATTTTTAACTTCTGCTCTACTTCTTTTTCCGTTTTTACCATCTCTACCTTACAATTAGGACAGGTTAAAAAAAAGTGACTCCCAACACGGTACCACACATCACATTGTTCATTCGAACAAACCATGGCCTCAAATATCTTCCGCATATGTATTCCTCCTGTAATTCATGATAGTCCTTTATTGATATTCTACAATACAATGAATGCGTTTGCAAGATATAAATCAGTAAATTTAGTATATTTAGTCTATTGTTCGTTGGATTGTTGCTCTAATGAACTGCCCTACCCTGGGAAAGACTAACAAGAGCTTATATTAGGAGGACAGAAAATGAAGATAAGATGGATTATTCCATTTTCCCTTTTATTCCTTCTTGGCCAAACGGTTTGGGCCATTCAACCGATCAAGCTATTTGTCGATAATAAGGAAATTCATCCGGATACTCCCCCACAGCTGGTGAACGGGAGGGTATTGGTTCCTGTTCGATCTGTTGCAGAAGCATTGGAGTCTGAAGTGAAATGGGACGAGCTTTCGCAGACAGTCACCATTACTAAAAAACAGCCTACTGCAGAATTAGTCGTTAGCTTGCCTGAAGCAAAGGCAGCTCTTTTTGCGATTGAACGGGATGGGATGTACGAAAAATTCGAACTGCGCGTGGGCGATCAAGTCCGGTCGTTTCCATTGTGGAAATCCTCGGTTAGCCGCCCCCAGCAAATGCTGTACAACGATGTGGATCATGACGGGAAAATGGAAGTAATTGTTTTGCTGACAACCAGTACAGGAGAAGGTATTTACTTTACTGAAGCCCATGTAATTAAAACGGGTGATATTTTACGGGAAGTTTATGTGGACGATCCTTTAGCCATTACATGGAAATCAGTAAAAACCAAAATCAAGTCTGGGGAAATGGATGTTTTTGTCGATGGTAAGAAAAAGTATACGATTCCTAAAGAAAAAGTAAGTTCCCCCCCAGAAAACTGGTTTTCTGCTTTGCATTTTGGGAATCAGATTACTTTTAATGTGACAGATAACCGTCTAACAGCTTACCTAAGCGGTCAATTATCGCCCACTGAATATGTTGGGGATGTTGTTGTCAGCTATGAGTTTAGGGATATGATGTTTCAAGCTGCAGAAGTCGATTATAGACCTTTATCGAGCGCCACAAATCAAGACGATGTTAAACCTCAGAATTAAATTTATTTAAGAAAAAGATAAAGACCTCCCCTTTTGTTCTTGTTTGCATTTAGAAGGGGGGGCTTTACTAATCAAAAATTAACTTAACATTTTTTTTGCTATTCTGATGATTGGCGCAGCCTTATGGAATGGAATTAGCTTTAAATTTACACAAAGTCTTATGTTACGTATAAATGACTTTAAATGTCTTGTTGCACTTATTAACTCATCTTCTAATTTTTTTGCCATTTCGGGCGGCAACTTTAAATTCCTTATCCTGCCTCGAAGCTGCAGTAAGAGCGCAGTATTCCTATTTCCACGGAGGCGCCTTTGGGCGGTACCGGTATTCAAGAGCCCTGATAACGTTGAAGTGTCCAAAGCATTCTCCCCGTTTACAGCGAGGTCAGGCAAAGCACCTAAAGATGGTGATGCCTGCAATTCTGATTGTAACGACAAAAGACTTTGAGGATCGAAGGCTGTAGGCATCTCTATTGGAGTTTCGGGGATGGAAAGCTGTGGAAGATCGATGGAAAGGGATGGGTCTTGAGGCTTCAGCTCCGATTCTAATGGAGCATTTTCCAGCATCATATTGGCAATTGACAGATTCTCCGGAACGGGGTCAGAGTTCGGGATTATCGGCTCACCCAAGGACTCGGTGTCCCCTTGAACGATCGTAGGATCTAAAATACGGGAAGACGACCGACCTTCCGGCTCCGGAATACCGATGGGCGAATTTACTGAGAATAATTCCCTGATGTTCCCTGATGTCATGACTTGGTTTACTACCGGATCAATAACCATGCATTGAGCCGTTTTAGGATCAAGGACATACAACTTGTGCTGGTCAGTGATTATGGTCATCCCGTCCGTATTCGCTGTAGGAAGAGCAATTTGTGCGACTAGCTCATGATTAATAGTATTAAAAACGGACACGTAATCAGCGCCAAAATAGGTTACATACATGCTTAAACGATCTGGGCCGATGATTGCACTGCTCGGTCTCAGCCTAACATGTATTGTATCCAACAGCGTATCCGTTATCGGGTCCACTAAGGAAACCTCGCACGTGGCATATTTCATGTGACAGATGGGATCCTGCAGCATTATTATCCCTCCTCAACTTCATGCTTAGCCTATAGTATGTTGACTTCGAGAATACGTATGGTTATATGCCACGCGGTAATCACCTATTTTGTGAGCAGCCATAAATCCCCAGACTAATCCTCCAGATCTTAATGCAAAATAGTAAAAAAGGAGGTGCAAGTCCATGATTGGGCTGAAGCATAAACTTATTCTTCCTATTTTGTCCATTGGATTGCTAACCGCGTGCGGCTTTGATGATGGAGTCAGGACCAATCAAAAAACAATCCCTGGCGAGGATCGTCACTTGGTTAAAGAGTATGACTCTTATCGATCCTACACCTACAATAATGGCTCTGTTAAGGCTAGGGATTTAGCGACGCGATTGTCCAATGAGGCAGAACGTGTCTACAACGTCGCTGAAGCCGTAGCGATCGTAGAAGGAAAAGATATCATTCTGGCCCTATCCACAAAAACAGACCCCATTGAGCCATCTGATGAGGTAGTAAAAAGAGTAAGGCAAAGGTTAATGAACAAGGAACCTGGCTTGACCGCCTATAATTTATACATTACAACAGATCAAGAGCTAAGCACCCGCATTGCAAAGACGAACAATAACCTAGCTAATCGGAACACTCCTGGTTATCCGAGCGACGCAAGCGAACCTGATTTTGCTCAAATCCTAAGAGATGTACGGACGTCTTTGGCACCGTAACTTCGTTGTCATAAAAAAAGGGGCATGTCGTTGCCCCTTTTTCTCATTCCTGTCTTATGCTACTTCTTTTTATCCATATAATGAACAAGTCCCATGGCGCACACGTCGAGGTCAAGCTTTAATATGTCAAAGACGGGATGGTCCTGGGGAACGGATTGATCAAGCAAATGCTTTTGAACTGTCGAATACAAACGAGCAAAGACCTCCTCTTGCCCTTTCCCCTCGTTCATTGCATCTTCCGTTGTTTTTATGAAGACAGGAAGCCACTCTTCTATTTGCCTGTAGATCTCAGAAGTCCGACGGGTTGCGCCAAAGTGACCGAAAAAGATCTGATCCACATTCAGCTTGCGAATACGGTCCAGCGAACGCAGCATCGCTTCTGGGTTAAATTGTGTAGGTGAAGTTGAAGGAAGACAGAAATTTAACCCAGCGTCTTCCAATAGGTGATAATAAACTCCAATGGTATCGCCTGTAAAGATTCCGTTGCTCACCGGGTCGTAAATGCTGAAGTGATGGTTGGCATGCCCTGGAGTATCAAGGAAATGCAGTGTACAATTTGATCCGATCTCTAAGGTTTCGCCGTCCGCCTTCGTAATCAGCTTGTCTTCCGGTACCGGCAGAATGGGATCGAACAGCTTATCAAACTGATCCCCATAAACCGCTCTGGCTCCCTCAATTAACCGTTCTGGGTGAGCTAGGTGTCGAGCTCCCTTAGGATGCACGACCACCTTTGCATTGGGACAGCTCTGTAGCAAAAGCCCAGCTCCTCCGGCGTGGTCGAGGTGAATATGAGTGACAATAATATACTTGAGATCCAACGGATCAAGCTCCAACTGTTTAAAGCCTTCCAGAATATAAGGAACGGAAGGGCTTGCACTCGTTTCTACGATCGTTAAATGTTCTTCATTGATTACATATGTACCGGTTCGTCCTTCAACCCCAAGATCGTAGCCGTCAATAAGACGGATGCGATGACCTAAATCCAATGGTTTCTTCAACGCTACTCTCCCCACCTATTCTAAATTTTCTAATATGTTTCCATTATAACGTACTGTTCCAGGGACGACCACGATTTCTTTTGTTCAAAGAAAGGAAATCATGTATAGCTATAGAAGTAATTAGAAATAGTCAATTTAACAACGAGAAAAAGCATGCTTTTGGGGGAGATACCATAATGAGCAAGTGGGTACCTGCATCAGAAAAGAGAAAATTCATTCGGTGGTTTCTAAATCATTACCGATTGAAAAAAATTGAGGTTAAAAAATTGTTCGACTTCCTTCTTTCGCATGATCAAATCCTGGAGAGAGTTCACTTTACAGATAAGATTCATCCGAGCAACCGAACGATCATCATTTCCACAGTTTGCTCCGAAACTGTGCCTTTTGAGTATCGCAGGAATAGCAAGACAATCACTAATGCAGAAGAAGCTTTTCAAGATTTAAAATATAGCACAAAGGAAAGGATTTACATTGTCCTTCATTTTCGCGGGAAGATGTTTAGCCACCAGTACAGCAGTGTGCGGGAACAATTTAAGCCGGAAATTCGTGAAGAGCCTGCTGCTCCTATCCTGTTTCAGATCCTAGCTGAAATTTATTTGGATCAGCAGGTCGCGGAACATCGTCTGGCAGAATTGGATAAAGAAATCGATCGATGCCTGGAGATGGGGGATAAGGGCTTATTTCTAAAGTTAACGGAAGAACGCAATCGTATAAAGGGACAGACTTAAAAACAAGGCCAAGAAGAGATTTTGAAAAACATAGACACAATCCCCCCTTACTGTCATAGAGTAGAAGGAGTACTTCGTGCGGGAGGTTGCCATGCTTAAAGTCGGAGAAACACAGCCAAACCTTCACGGTTTAGTCCACGCTTGGGGGTTAAGTCAGCTTCAAGGATTAGTCTTAAGAAAAATGGTCAGAAGTCCACAATTATATAGCTATGAAACCTTCAAACAATTATATTTTGAATTGAAGCTGCGGGAGAACCTGGTTTCTTCAGCAGTTGCCTTGAGTCATAGCGGATCTACCTTTGCCGTTTTCGAAGAATCCAGATGCAACGAGCAGTATTGGATCCGTACAGATAACGGGGGTTTTCTTCTCAGGCCGAATGTTACGACTGCTGAAGGGATCCGAGACATTTTCGTCAATGGGAGATTTTATGCTTTTGAATGTACGACTGCGATAATGATTGTATGCTACCACGCGATCCTCCAATCGATCCCTGAAGATACATTCAATCAACTCTTCTCTAAATTGTTCCTTTGGAATGGATATTATGATGAGGATTTGGCCTTGACCAAACAGCCGATATCCGATGCGCTCCCCGGTGATATCCGCTATTTCAAGAATCCCGACCATTCCAGTCCAGAATGGCAAGGGGAAAACGCCGTCTATCTTGGAAATGGCGCCTACTTCGGTCATGGGATAGGCATTGCCCCTGAAGGTATGATCATTATGTATTTAAACCGGCTGCGTAAGCCTGGTTCTCTCCAATCCGCTTACTTGATGGATGAAGCTTTCTTTCCGAATTTCAAATATTTGGCCCAGTATGACAAAGACGTGGTACCTTCCCCCTCATTCCGCTCCGTAATCAGCTCCCTGCCTTTGATCATTGCCAGAATCGGATCAACTACTTTTATCAGGGCCTAACGAGAGGCGGCATAAGTCCGGAAGCTTGTCCGGGTTTGCCGCCTTTCTGTTTGCATTATGGTTCTTCCCAAGATTTAGGATTAGGAAGAGAGGCTATATCCCCCGCTTTTAGTACTCCATTACAAAGCATGATAAGACTCGCCGTAGTCTCCTTCGTATAAACTTCATGGCCCCGTTCAATTTCACGCAAGGCTGTAAACATCACCATTCCAAACAAGGAGCTTGCTAAAGCGCGGATATTTACTTGTGATGATATGTAGCCTTCCTGCTGGAGTTGGCCAAAGAAATTCTCCATTCTGCAGAAATATCGATCAATGAGTTTCCTCACCTCGTCCTGGATGTGATGAGTACCCCAAAACTTACTCATCAGAAGTTGGCATAACTCGGTTTCTCTTGCCAAAAACTGCAAATGGACTTTCAGCAGCTTAATTAACATCTCATTACGGGGAAGAGTGCCTTGAATAGTTTGCTCCACCTCATGGATGAGAGTGTCTATTCCCTTTTCAAGCACATACAAAAAAAGCTCATCTTTCGTTTTGAAATAATAATAAAGAGTTCTCTTAGCGACGGAAGAAATTTCCGCAATATAATCCATCGTGGTTTCGCTGAATTCCGACTGGGAAAAGGCCTTCAGCGCACCCTTATAAATTAAATCCTTTTTGGATGCCATGTTTTTACCTACTTCCTATAAGTAAGGGATTTAAAAATTAATGAAGAAGATGGGAGGCTGGCATTAGAACACCAGCCTCGCATGAAGTCATCATGTCACATATTTTCCATGTTGAATAATCTTTTGGGCAATTTCCCGTTTTATTGGGATGAGATTGATGGATTTAAACCGGACAAGTTTCTTCAGCACCGACAGCTGCATGAGCAGGCCATCCCCTTCCAAAACCGCTGTCAGGATTTCTTTGGCAATGGACTCTATTCTGGCAAATGCCTCATGCAGATATACTGTGGTCATGGCAATCTTTTGTCTGCTCTTGGTTTCCCCGTCTCTTGCTATTGCTTTTTTCGTTCTCAGTAAGGCACTTTCCATAGCGAACAGTTCAATCATTAGGTTCGCAAGCCCTTCTAGGATTTCCTGCTCCTCTTCCAGCTTTTGCTGATAATGCATACCCGCCGTACCGCCAGCCATGAGAAAAATCTTTTTGGAACAAGCTAGCAAAGCGGTTTCTTTAGCCATGGCTTCTTCTTCATCCAAAATGGGAGGGATATAGGAGATTAGCTCCTCTTGTAAATTTTTCGTTGCCGCAAAAAGAGGCATCTCACCTTTCATCGCCTTTTTCAGCAATGTTGCAGGAATGAGCAGGCGATTGATTTCATTGGTTCCTTCAAAAATGCGATTGATTCTCGAGTCCCTATAGATTCTTTCTACTTTATATTCCTGAGTATATCCGTAACCTCCATGAATCTGAACACCCTCATCCGCTATAAAATCTAGAGCTTCCGAAGCGTAAACTTTATTGATGGAGCATTCCAAAGCATACTCCTCTATGGCTTTAGCTATTTTCTGGCTGTCATCGGATGTAGATTTATCGAGCTGTTGCATCGCAGCCTCAATGAGTCCTCCCGTCCGGTATACCATACTTTCCGTGACATAGGTCTGAATGGCCATCTCTGCCAGCTTTTTTTGCATGAGGGGGAACTCAGCTATAGCTTTACCAAATTGTTTTCGCTCCTTGGCGTAGGCAGCGGAAAGCTCCAATGTCCATTTTGAAGCTCCTACGCATCCCGCAGCAAGTTTATATCTTCCGATATTTAAGATATTGAAGGCAATAATATGCCCTTTTCCTGCTTCTCCCAAGAGGTTTTCAACAGGTACTTTTACATCTTCCAAAATAAGCGGACGGGTCGAGGAACCCTTTATCCCCATCTTTTTTTCTTCCGGGCCGGTTGATACCCCGGGGAAACCTCTCTCTACAATAAACGCACTGAATTGCTGCCCGTCGATTTTCGCATAGACCACGAAGACATCCGCAAAGGCAGCATTCGTGATGAATTGTTTCGTCCCATTAAGGATATAGCAGGTTTTGTCATCACTTAAGACCGCAGTGGCCTTCGCCCCCAGCGCATCTGAACCGGATGAAGGCTCAGTCAAGCAATAGGCTGCAAGCTTTTCACCCGAAGCGAGGAAAGGCAAATACCGTTCCTTCTGCTCATTGGTCCCGAACAAGACAATAGGAAGGCTTCCGATACCAACATGGGCACCATGACTTAATGTAAAAGAGGAGCCGCGGCTTAAATGTTCCGTGATCAGGGTTGCACTTATTTTATCCAGGTTGCTGCCTCCGTAGGTTTCGGGAATTTCTGCACCTAACAAGCCCAATTCCCCAGCTTTTTTTAAGAGCTTTATGAGTAGAGGGAAATTTTGTTTTTCGATTTCTTCATCATGGGGCACGATTTCCCCGCTAATGAAGTCTGCTGTCATGCTGGCAATCATTTTATGTTCCTCGGTTAAGTCTTCCGGAGTAAACACTTTTTCAAATGGTGTTTCTTCTAGGATAAAGTGGCCGCCTTTATTCGTCACGTCGTTTGGATTCATCTATTGCCTCCTCCTTAAGGTAGAAATTCAAAGACACCCGCGGCACCCATACCTCCGCCGATGCACATGCTGACTACGCCAAAACGACTTCGGCGCTTTTGGGCTTCATGCATCAGGCTAACGGTTAATTTGGTTCCGGTACAGCCTAAAGGATGGCCTAATGCAATTGCGCCGCCATTCACGTTAATCTTGTTTTCATCTAATCCCAGGTGGCGGATCACATATTTGCATTGGGAAGCAAAGGCTTCATTTATTTCGTAGAGATCGATTTGCTCCTTGGTGATCCCTGCCTTCTTTAGAGCCTTAGGGATGGCGACAACTGGCCCAATGCCCATGATGTCCGGGTCAACCCCGCCCAGAGAAAACGAGCGGAAAATAGCCAAAGGCTTTATCCCCAACTGCTCTGCTTTTTCACGGGACATGACAACGACTGAAGCTGCCCCGTCGCTTGTTTGGGAAGCGTTCCCCGCTGTTACCGTTCCATTTGCTTGAAAGGCAGGCCTTAACTTGGCTAAGGTTTCCAGGGTGGTGTCTGCCCTCACTCCTTCATCCCTGTCGAAGATGAATTCCTCTTCCTGCATTTTTTCGTTTTGGTCTAGCCATCTGTTTTTAACCGGGACAGGAACGATTTCATCCTTGAACTTTTCAGCCGCTATTGCAGCGGCTGCCTTCCGGTGGCTATCCAAAGCGAAAGCGTCTTGTTCCTCCCGGCTGACACCAAACCTTTTGGCTACATTTTCAGCGGTATGCCCCATAGAAAGGAAGATATCCGGCCGATGCTCTACCAGATAAGGATTAGGCAGAGGCCGGTAGCCTTCCATCGGAACATGGCTCATGCTCTCCACCCCGCCTGCTACAATAACGTCTGCCCCGCCGCACATAATTCGCTCGGCCGCCAAGGCTATGGATTGCAAGCCTGATGAGCAAAAGCGATTTACGGTAAAGCCTGGCACCTCATTGGGCAGTCCTGCCCTTATGGCAACAATTCTTCCGAGATTTAATCCCTGCTCGCCTTCTGGCATTGCGCAACCGATAATAACATCTTCGATTTCTTTCACATCTAATCCAGGGACTCTTCTCACGCACTCCCGAACGACAAGCCCGCCAAGGTCCTCGGGCCGAGTATGCCGAAGCGCCCCTTTTTTGGCTTTGCCTACAGGGGTGCGAACTCCAGCTACAATGACTGCCTCCCGTAATCTCATCCTACCCCTCCTAGTTCCGCAACGGTTTTCCTGTCAACAGCATGTGTTGCATGCGAGCTTGGCTTTTGGGTTCGCCGCATAAGCTTAAAAATGCTTCTTTTTCCAAATCAAGCAAGTATTGTTCAGATACAAGTGTATTCGCAGGAAGCAGCCCGCCTGCCAGCACATGAGCGAGTTTGCCGGCAACTACTGCATCGTGTTCGCTAATGAAGCCACCTGTCTTCATCTGATAAATCCCAAACTTCATAACGGCTAATCCCGGTTCACCCACTACCCTGATCTTTCTGGGAACAGGAGGCTCATAACCTCTTGCCTGCAAAGCAAGAACTTGATGTTTCGCTTCAAAGAGCAGAAAGTCACGATTCATGGAAATGCTATCGGATGGTCTAAGGTACCCTAATTCTTTTGCTTCTGCTCCGCTCGTGGAGACCTTCGCCATAGCAATCGTTTCAAAGACACGGTTAATATGGGGCTGCAAATCTACTTTTCCATCAATGTCCGCATCGCTTGTGGCACGCCAAAGCATCTCTTTGGTACCCGCTCCGCCAGGGATAAGCCCCACACCGAGTTCTACTAATCCCATATAGGTTTCAGCTGCAGCCTGAACATGGCAAGCCGGAAGACACATTTCGACCCCTCCGCCCAAGGTCATGGAAAAGGGGGCGGCAACGATAGGTTTCTCAAAGTATTTCATGGCAAGCGAGACGCGGTGAAACTCCTTTACTAATTGTTCAATCTCAAACCAGTTATGGTCTTGGGCTTCCATAAGCAGCATCATTAAGTTTGCACCGACACAAAAGTTCTTTCCTTCATTTCCGATGACCATGCCCCGATAGTTCCTTCGCACTTCCTCTAGGCTCCATCGAATCATTTGGAGAATATCCGGACCAATCGCATTATTCATGGAATGAAACTCAAGGCAGGCCACGTCATCCCCTATGTCAACCAAACTTGCCCCAGCATTTTTCTTAATTAGCCGGCCCATTTTTTTGATTTTAGCTAGGCTAATGTTTTCGGGAAGCTCAATTGCAGTTTCGGTTTTTCCGTTGATATGGAAATAAACTGTTCCTTCTGTCAATTGTTCATAGAATCCGTCTCTTCCTTGGTCCAGCATGTTTTTTACCCAAGGTGGAATCTGCTCCCCTTCCTTTTCCATTAGGGCTACCGATTTTTCAACTCCTAAAGCATCCCAAACCTCAAAAGGTCCAAGCTCCCAGTTGAATCCCCACTTCATGGCTTGATCTAAAGCTACGAGGTTGTCACAGATCTCGGGAATTTTCTCGGCGGAGTAAAGAAGTGTTCGCTTTAGTACATCCCAAACAAAGCGGCTGCCAGAATCGGTTCCATAAGCCATGAGATTTAACTTCTGTTTTAGATTTTTCGCACTCTTGGCCGCATCCAGTGAAGCAAATTTTCTTTTTTGGATAGAAATATACTCTTTTAAATCACTATCCCATTGAAGGATTTCTTTTCCTTGCGGGGTCTTTTTCTTCAAATAAAAACCTTGGCCAGACTTATCGCCTAAAAAACCCTGATCCACCATATGCTTCAGATCATTTGGGACTATAAATCTCTCCTTCTCAGCAGGGTCTGTTACCTGACTATAGACGTTATTAGCAACATGAACAAAAGTGTCTAGTCCGACAAGGTCTAACGTTCGAAAGGTGGCGCTTTTGGGGCGACCGATAACCGTCCCTGTCAGGGCATCAACATCCGCCACAGAAAGGCCGTGTTTTTTCATGGCTTGAAGTGTGGTCATCAGCCCAAAGACACCTATTCGGTTGGCGATAAAATTCGGTGTATCCTTGGCTAGCACGACCCCTTTCCCCAATTTTTTCTCAGCAAAGCGGATGATTTCTTGGGTAGTGGAAGGATCAGTATCTTGTGTTGGAATGACTTCTAGAAGTTTCATATACCGAGGCGGATTGAAGAAGTGTGTTCCGAGAAAATGAGAACGGAAGGCGGGCGATCGGCCCTCTGCCATTTGCTGTATTGAGATTCCTGACGTGTTGCTGCTGACGATGGTTCCAGGTCTCCAAACTTGCTCCACCCTTTCCAGCAGTTGCTGCTTTATAGCGAGGTTCTCTACAATTGCCTCAATAACCCAGTCCGCTTCACTGATTCGCTGGATGTCATCCTCAAGATTTCCTGGAACGATATGGCCGAGAACCTCTTTTGTAAATAGAGGGCTAGGTCTCTGCTTCAGCAGCTGGGCCTTGGCCGTTTCGGACAAATGATTACGTGACCGATGATTCATCTGTTCTTTTGGGACAATATCAAGCAAAAAAACCTGAATTCCTACGTTAGCCAAATGAGCAGCAATACCGGCTCCCATCACACCTGAGCCAATCACAACTGCTTTGCGTATTGTCCTTTCCAAACGAATCCCCCTATCTGCATCATATTATACTGACTGGTCAGTTGATTATAAAAATTACCCTTTATACATGTATAGTTAAAAAATGAATTAATATTAGGCAAAAAAATAAAAAACAGGCATCTGTTGAATCCATGCCGGGCCGAATCCAACAGAAAAAAGGGAGTCAAATAACTAACTGACTCCCTTTTTTATGCAGTATTAACTTTTCATATGAAGATCTATTATAAAACCTTTTCTAAAAATCTTCTTGTACGCTCACTCTTAGGCTGCGAAAAAAATTCGGCTGGAGGAGCTTCCTCAATCAAACGACCTCCATCCAAAAAGCAAATCCGATCAGCGACTTCTTTAGCAAAGCCCATCTCATGCGTAACGATGACCATGGTGATTCCTGTATGAGCCAATGATTTAATAACGTCCAGCACTTCTTTGACCATTTCCGGGTCTAATGCGGAGGTCGGTTCGTCAAACAGCATGATTTCGGGTTCCATGGCTAGGGATCTGGCAATCGCGACCCTTTGCTTCTGGCCTCCGGATAAGCGTGAAGGATATGCGTCAGCCTTGTCCTTCAAGCCAACCCGAGTAAGAAGTTCCATCGCTTTTTCGCGAGCTTTTTCTTTGGGAACATTTTTAACTTTTATGGGTGCATAGGTCATGTTCTCCAAAACCGTCATATGCGGGAACAAATGAAAATGCTGAAAAACCATACCGACATTTTGGCGAACCTTCATAATGTCTGTTTGCGGCGAAGTGATTTCTTTTCCATCAATAAAGACTTTTCCCTTAGTCGGTGTCTCCAGAAGGTTCATACACCGAAGAAGAGTAGATTTACCCGAGCCTGAAGGTCCGATGAGAGCTATTACTTCCCCTCTCTGAATTTCAACCGATACTTCGCGCAAAACCTCCAGCTTTCCGAAAGACTTGTAGACCTGACTCACTTTAATCACTGACTCGCAACCTCCTCTCCAAGACGCGCGCAGCCCAAGTCAGAGCCATGACCATGAGATAGTAGACAAGACCGACAAGTAATAAAGGCTCGAAATACAAAAAGCTCTGAGCGGACACAATATTAGCTCTTCGGAGAAGGTCGGCCACACCAATCGTGGAAACCAAAGCGGATTCCTTTAATAGTGCGATACACTCATTGACAAGGGCCGGCAGGATATTCTTAAAAGCCTGAGGCATGATGATGTCTAGCATCATCGGACGGTATGGTATTCCCAAAGACATGGCTGCTTCGCGTTGTCCTTTGTCCACGGCCAATATACCTGCCCGAATCGTTTCGGAAATATAGGCAGCCGAATTAAGAGCAAAAGCAATGACCCCTGCCTGTAAGGCAGGGATATCGTATCCAGTCAGCTGAGGGGTAGCGAAATAAATAATCGCTAATTGCAATATCAATGGCGTTCCTCTAAAAACGGAGGTATATGCAATGGCGAACCACTTGAGAATTGCAATGTTAGATATCTTAAATAAAGATAAAACAGCTCCCAATATAAAGCCGAACAGAGCAGAAAGCAATGTGAATTGCAGGGTAACCCACAGGCCACCCAGGATAAAGGGAATAGAGGGTGCTATTTGACCAAACTGTAAACTCATTTCTTGTCTAACTCCTCACTTCGATTAATCAGCGGCTTATTGCTCAAACCACTTCTTTACGAGCTTTTCCATTTCCCCATTTTCCTGCATCTGTTTAATAACTCGGTTGAAGTCCTCCACATGCGCTGACCCCTTTGGAAAGGCTACGGCTGAACCGGCAGGACCGCTGTTTGGAATGGTCACAAACTGAAGTTCAGGACTTGCATTGACATAACCCTTCGCTACCGTATCTTCTATAATGGCTGCATCAATTCGGTTAGACTTGATCTCTTGAATAATCTCAGCAATCTTGTTTAAGGAAACGACTTCTATCCCTTCAATATTTTTTGCTTCCCCTTCTTGTATGGAGCCGAGCTGCACTCCTACCTTTTTGCCTTTTAAAGCTTCAAGCGTGTTAAGATTATTTTCTTTTTTAGAGACAATGGTATTCTGTGCTTCAAAGTAAACGATGGAAAAATCGGCGTTTTCTAGTCGCTCAGGCTTCGGTGTCATACCTGCCATAACGAAATCAGCACGACCTGATTGCAATGAAGGGATGAGACCATTGAAATCCATGTCCTTAATTTCATATTCGAAGCCAAGTTCCTTGGATATGTAGTTCGCAATATCAATGTCAAATCCTACAATCTGATCTTGTCCGCTTGAAGTATCATGGAACTCATAGGGTTTGTAGTCTGCCGAAGTTGCCATAATCAGCTTTTGTTTTGGGGCTCCTTCAGCAGGAGGTTGCTGTGCTTCCTGGCCTCCGCCTCCACAGCCGGTCAACAGACTGATAGCTAATAATGAAGATAATGCAAAAAATGATGCTTTTTTCATGATGTCCCCCTTAATTATATGATCTTTGTCTATTATTCTACGCAAAATATCATACAATTATCTAAGCCTGTAAACAAGAGGGATGTCGAAAAATGTCTTTTTCTAACGAAATAAAATGTTCCTTTAACTGCAATTATCAGCTTAATGGAAAGAAAATTTCTCATCCAGCAAAAATAACATTGCAAATATTGTCGAAAATAATCTATAATTGTCGTTGAGGCTATTTACAATTATTAATGTTATCTAAATACCTCTCCTCACTTTGCCGTCCATGTGGACGGCTTTTTTTTCGATGGTCTAAGTTCTTGCCGTATCTAATGCAACTTCAACCATTTGATTAAAGGTCGTTTGTCTTTCTTCGGCTGATGTCTCCTCTCCTGTGAGAATGTGATCGCTGACAGTCAGGATCGAGAGTGCTTGGGCATTAAATTTAGCAGCTAGCGTGTATAAGGCTGCTGTTTCCATTTCAATGGCAAGAATTTTATAGTCGGTGTAGCGTTTTAGGTTTTCTTTATCCTCATTATAGAAAGTATCACTGGTAAAAACACTTCCCACGTGCATGTTCAATCCCTTCTGTATTCCGGTATCATAAGCTTGCTTTAATAGGTCAAAGCTTGCTGTGGGAGCATAATCGATACCTTTGAAACGGATGCGATTAATGGCTGAATCAGTTGACGCACTCATGGCAATGATAACATCCCGTACTTTAATATCCTGCTGAACGGCTCCGCAAGTCCCGACGCGGATAAGCTTTTTTACGCCATAGCTTTCCATCAGCTCATGGATATAAATAGATATGGAGGGAATGCCCATCCCCGTTCCTTGAACAGAGACCCGCTGTCCCTTGTATGTTCCAGTAAAACCGTACATGCCTCGCACCTCATTGTAGCAAATAGCATTTTCCAAAAAATTTTCAGCTATGTATTTTGCTCGCAAGGGATCTCCAGGAAGCAAAATCGCTTCGGCAATTTCCTTGTCTTTTGCACCAATATGAACACTCATATGAATATCCCTCTTTTCTATAGTTTAAATGCTTCTTCAGGTTATTGTATCCTTTTGCAGGAAAATTTGGCTATACAAAAAGCAAAAAAAAAATGAGCGGTGGAATACCGCTCCTTAACCCTTAATGGACTGCAGCCACTCAGCATAGCATTCATCACATAGCAACTCATTCTGTTCATCATTACCTTGATATAAAGTGATGAGATGGGCATTTTCTGATTCATGCTGACAATGGAAACAATGATAAGCCATATCTACCCCTCCTTTGCTGACTTGGTTGGTTTCCTTGATAGTTTTTCCAGAAAGTAAAAAAGGTTCGCCCAGTAAATTTATCCAATACTATTTATGGACTAAAAAGGTAAAAGCCGTTCCGTTCTCCCGATTGAATGAATATCCTAGGAAGTATAACTATGGCAAAGGAGGGTTGACATGCCTATTGTCATTTTAGACCCCGGACATGGCGGGAACGATTCGGGTGCCCAAGGAAATGGGTTAATTGAAAAGCATCTAAGCTTAGATATAGCAAAAAGAACGCGGGATTGGCTCTTGATGCAGTATGAGGCGGATATAAGATTAACCCGTGAAACGGATATCTTTGTCCCCTTGTCGGAAAGAGCCCAAATGGCTAACCGGCTGGGAGCTGATTACTTTGTTTCCTTTCATCATAACGCGGCTGGAGGGCAAGGTTTTGAGAGTTTTGTGTTTACGGGAACACGAAATCAAGCCTCAGGACAGTTGCAGGATATTATCCATGACCGCATCATGCAGTTTCTTGGTCCATTAGGAATTAGGGACCGAGGAAAAAAAACAGCGAATTTTGCTGTCTTGAGAGAAACTGCGATGCCAGCGATTCTTCTTGAAAACTTATTTGTTGATCAGTCCGCGGAAACTAACTGGCTAAAAAATGAATCCTTTCGAAGTCAGCTGGCAAATGCCATCTCCAAGGGAATAGGATCTGCGCTCAATCTGAGGGAGCGTTTCCCTGCCGGAACCCCAGATTGGAAACGGGAAGCGGTTGAATGGTTATTCCAAGAGGGATTATTAACCAATGAAGATTGGAAAAGCACCGTAGAAAATCCGCTGCCCCTTTGGGCAGAAGCGGTCGTGCTGCGCAGGCTGTATGATAAGCTAAATAGACCATAGGCGGAAAGAGTTTGTCCCAAAAAATGGTCCATCCAGGACGACTTTTTGGGAAAACTCCACTTCATTTCAAAAATGAAAAAAATTATTAGGGGATAGTTGGAAAAAGTCTACTTATCATCGATAAAACGATCCAGAAACGGAGTCATTATCGTGATTAGTGAGTAGATTTTCCAACTATTTCATATGAAGTCTCATAAATTTTATTGTAAGTGGAGATTTTCCAATTGTTCTATTGGCTCCGCTTAAAACTTAACTACTCTTGAGATATCCTTTGCTTTGAATGTTTTTGGACAAACTAGGGAAAATACTCCTAAATGAGAAAAACAGTTGAGGAGGGATTCATATGAAAAATAAAGAGGGTCCAAAAGGGAATTTTCCATCTGCCATGGAAGATATGGGAATCGTAGAAGAAATGGGCAGTATGGAAGGAGCTACGGCAGGCGATGAGCCGCCGATGGTGGAAATCACCCGCCGCGAACCATGGGAAACCACGGATGTGATGGCACAGAGCGAAGTTAGGGAAAACAGCTAGTTGCCATCTGTATTTTGCTTTAATTGATGACCTGCCCCGAT
Source organism: Ammoniphilus soli (assembly GCF_040813775.1). Classification (NCBI taxonomy): domain Bacteria; kingdom Bacillati; phylum Bacillota; class Bacilli; order Caryophanales; family Paenibacillaceae; genus Ammoniphilus; species Ammoniphilus soli. The sequence goes on along the minus strand of NZ_JBEGDL010000003.1, from coordinate 106,854 downwards.
AGGGTTTTTATCTGTCATGTTCTGGATTAGTTGTTCTAAGAAAAAGCTGACCCCGAAAGTCGGTTTATATCGACCTTTAGGGACAGCTTCGGCTTATTGAACTTACTTTTGTTTTTGCTTCATTTTTTCCAGCTCGGATTCGATATGCTCATTATGCTTAGCTGTATACTCCGGGTCATAGAACTTGCGCATTTGTTCGCTTACTGCGGCACTGACCTCCATAGCAAGAATTCTTTCTTCCATCTTGGCAAATCCTCTGGCAGCTGATTCAAGCTGGATGGGAGATAGCGCGTCATGCACCCGTTTGCTTATTTTAGCGGCATTTGCCCGAACAATGAGACCGGATCTCTTGTTCTTCATTGAGTAATACTTGTCCTTAAGTTCCTGAAGCTGTTGTCTGAGTTTCTGGTTTTGTTCAACCAACAAGATATGATTATTGCGATACTGCTCAGCTTTTTCTTCAGCTAGTTGCTTATCATAAATAGCTTGGCGGGCCATGTCGTCCTGTCCATGGTCTACAGCTAACTGAGCTTGTCTTTCGCGCTTCTCGATTCTTTGCAGCGTTTCATCCAGCAGCATTTTAGTTTTTTTCTCTTGGGCCAGTTGACTGGCTAGGGTGAGCTCAGCATGCGAAATCTCTTCTTCCATATCTCGCAGATACTGGTTTAGCATCATGATCGGATCCTCGACATGGTCCAGCATTTCGTTTACAGTAGCTTTTGTGATGTCCTTCACTCTTCTGAAAATACTCATAGCAATTCCTCCCTAATATGAATTAAGCCTTGTTTAGTTTTTGTTCCCATTCGTCCAAAGGGTCAATATCCTTGAACCGCGATACGGCATCAGGTGCTGCTTCAGAAAATGGATCCACTTCCCGATTGCCATTGATCATGCTCCAGCCTTTATGAATCAGAAAGGCAGCAATTCCGAATGGTATGAGGAACCCCAAATTGAGCAAGCCAAGCAACATAACTCCCCCAATAATGATCAAGGCATACCCTCTTTTGCTAGAGCGTTGTTCCCGCTTTTTCATGTTTTCACTCCTTGGCTTAATGTTTTAGCTCTTTATGGTTCTATCTTACCTTTTCATAAGAATGGCCATAACTGGCGTCAGATTGATCTTGCGTCCATCTGAAGTCGGAGAAGGAGGTCCGGCTAGGGGCAAAAAAAGACTGAACTCCCCTCTAATGGGAGCTCAGTCTTTTAAATGTGCCTATTCAACTTTAACCGCAGTGCCATAGGCAATAATCTCAGCCGCCCCTGCAATGACAGCAGAGCTGTGAAGACGAAAACCAATGATCGCATTTGCGCCTTTGCTCTCCGCTTCCTGGACCATTCTTCCGATTGCAATCTGACGAGCTGTATCCATCATTTCTGTATATTCTTTGATTTCTCCACCCACAAGGGTTTTTAATCCGGCAAGAATATCCTTTCCTACATGCTTAGCCTGTATCGTACTTCCCTTCACATACCCTATAAGGCCTTTGATCTCTTTCCCCGGAATGAACTCAGTAGTCACGATAATCATCGTTATCCTCCTCTTTCTTTTCTTTCCTTCTCTCCCGGATCAGCATACCGATTATGGTAATCAAGGTTATGGCATACCCGGCGAGTAACCAGTACGTGACTGAAATATTAATCCAAATAAAAATAACAGCAGAAAGCTGAAAGAAAACGACTAAACCTATTAGAGTTAGCTTAAGTTGAGAACTCATATACACCAGCCTGCAGATCGTATTTTCTTTCATTTTAACTAAACCTGGAAAAAAAGTGAAATCTTTAATTTAGGCGCATGCCAAAAGCACTAATTCCCTGTATTCGAGTCACTGCGTTCTAATACGAGCCATACTCTAAAACAGAATGGAATTCAGGAGGTGGTTTTTCAATGATTGAGAAAGCCATTCGAGAGATCCAAGCAGCACAGGAACTAGCTTACCAAACGGAAAAGAAATATTTTGAAATCATGGCACTCATGGTAGATGCCAAAATCCAACTCGTGTCAAAAAAATCCAAGCTCTTGCGAGAAGGAAAACTCACAGCTAAAAAAGAAGATCAAGCCGAGATGCAGCTATTGCAGTATGCGAAGAAGGAGTATTTAGCCGTAAAGGAATTAGAGAAATCGATGTATCTGGCCGAGGCAGAATATCGTTCAGCAAAACGCGCTTGGGCGTCTTGGCAAGCCATATGCCTTTTGCAAAGCGGGCTATAATAGAGGTTGAAAATTTGGATGGGTAAGAGCAAAATAAACTTAAAATGGCATCAGTTATGTCTAGTAGAAGGAGAAACTTTATGTTTACTATCGGATTTCGCACCTTAAAAACAGCATTGGGAACTGGATTGTCTCTTCTTCTTGCCCAAGGCCTAGGCCTGCAATATTTTGTTTCCGCAGGAATTTTGACCATTCTATGCATTCAACCGACAAAGAAAAGATCCATATCTACAGCTTTGGCCCGGGTTGCCGCATGTCTCATAGGACTAGGAACCGGTGCTGTGTTATTTACCATCGTTGGGTATCACGGGCTTAGTATCGTTTTATTATTCCTTCTGCTTATTCCGATGCTGGTCCGATTAAAGCTTCAGGAAAATATCGTGACGAGTGCAGTTGTTATCTTTCATCTCTATCTTGAACAGCAGTTCAGTATTGATTTTTTCTGGAATGAGCTTCAACTTATCGCCATTGGAGTGGGAGTAGCACTTCTGATGAATTTATACATGCCGAGTAAAGAAAAGAAGCTAAAAGAGTATCAGGAACAAATTGACCGGAATATTCAAGTTATTCTAAGAGAGTTGGCTGATTTTACAAGGAACGGAGATACCCTTTGGACCGGTAAAGAATTTGTGGATACAGCGGCTTTGCTGGAAGAGGCAAAAAACTTATCCCTGCAGACGATAGAAAATCACCTCTTGCGGAAACAGGATCAACATTACCGGTACTTTAAAATGAGGGAGCGCCAATTTGAGCGGTTGGAACGCATGCTCCCTATTGTATCATCAATCGATATTCAGGTGCGTCAGGGTATCCACATCAGTGAACTGTTCGATTATCTTAGTACACAGCTGCATGGGAATTCGCGACAAACCCTAGAGCACTTGCACCAGGTGCGTGACTTGTTCAAAGGAATGAAGCTGCCCCAAACAAGAGAAGAATTTGAAGCCAGGGCTTCCCTTTACGCCCTCTTAATAGAACTAGAGCAATTTATCCTAATCCAGCTTGAATTGGAATAATGCCTCTTCGAGGAAAATAGAATGATCACATAAGTGTTGTAGACATATAGAGAATAGATTAAGGGAAAGGGGTGTAAGAATGGATAATCAAATCAATCCTTTTCAATTCTGGAAGCAAATCTATGATTATGCCGAACAAAATTACAGTGAGACAATCCAAAAAAATATGCAGGAGGAGGCATTCGCCTCTTGGATTGGGGCCTGTCAGCAATGGTACTTATTTTGTCAGGATATGCAGAACAAATCTCTTGAGCAGTTCTTTCAATTGACGAAGCTGGCAGGAAAGGAGGATTTGGCTCAGGTTTCTTCCCTTGTTATTCAATTAGAAGAAAAAGTGGAAGCGCTCGATGAGAAGATCGATGATGAACTACTTGCAGAGTTAAGGCTGATTCGGGAGACTCTTAAGCAAATCAAAGGAACAGCTTAAAAAAGGGGGGATAGACATGGATTCGGCCGTTTCAGTCCTCAACATGAAAGAATGGGAAGACCAGTGGAAAAGCATAGCCCGCATTAGTGAACTCCACTTCAAAGAAGGTAAACCCGAGGTGGGCTTGACACCCAAAGAAGTGGTTTGGAAAAAGAATAAAACGAAACTGTATCGCTATGCTCCTGACCTTGAAAAACGCTATTCCGTTCCTCTGCTCCTTATCTATGCCTTAATTAATAAACCTTACATCATGGACCTGGCCCCTGGGAACAGTTTGATTGAATATCTTGTAGAGCAAGGATATGATGTGTTTCTTTTGGACTGGGGAGAATTCGGTCACGAGGATAAGAATCTGGGCTTCGATGATATTGTATTTGATTACGTTGCCAAAGCGGCAAAAAAAGTAAAAAAATTAACAGGGTCGGATGAAATCTCATTATTGGGTTATTGCATGGGGGGGACGATTACCTCCATGTATGCGGCACTCCATCCTTCTGCTCAGATACGAAACATCATTTTCATGGCGACTCCCATTGATTTTTCTGATGCTGGGTTGTTCACCAAATGGTTGGACGAACGGTACTTCCCAATCGATAAATTGGTCGATACATTAGGACTTATACCTGCAGATCTTATCGATTTAGGCAATAAGCTGCTCAAGCCGATTACTAATTTCTATGGTCCCTCTATAAGTCTGATCGATAAGGCACACGATGAAAAATTCGTCACGCGATGGCGTTTAATGAATACATGGGTCAGTGATGGAACTCCGTTTCCAGGTGAAGCCTATAGGCAGTGGATTAAGGAATTCTATCAACAGAATAACTTAATCAAAGGCGAATTGTACCTAAGGGGACGGAAAGTGGAATTAGGCCGGATCAAATCCAATATTCTGAATGTCATTGCTAAACAAGATCACATTGCTCTTCCTTGCCAAAGCCATGCAGTAGTTGATGTCGTGGGGAGCAAAGATATCACAACAACAGTTGTCAACGCCGGTCATATTTCCTTAGTATTCGGCCGGAGCGCAAACCGTGAGACCTATCCGACCATTCATCGTTGGCTTCATGAAAGGTCAAATTAGCAAAAAGAATTTCCAAAGAAAAGGACCGCCCACCTTTGGTAAGGCGGTCTTCCTCTATTCCTCGTCCCAGGCTAAGCGGTAAACCCTTCCCCCTTCAATGGCCCTAAGGGAAGTCACGCAATCTTCTGAGCTCTCGCTCAAGGCATCTTCGACTGCTTGCAAACGGGAATCCATCAGGTCAATCTGGGCAAGTGCAATGGCCTCCGGAAGTTGAGGAAGAACAGGACTGCCATATTCCAGCTTTCCATGATGGGATAAGACTAGGTGCTGAAGCGAAACAATAACCGGATCATGGAGATCGATAGAGAAGTTCATCGCTGCCTCGCAGATCCAGTTGTTAACAATAGAGATATGTCCCAACAAGTTCCCTCTTACCGTATATTCCGTTACAATCCCTTGCTCTCCTCCTTCAAACTCTTCAATTTTGCATAAGTCATGAAGGAGGATTCCCGATTTTAACAGGTCAGCATTGAGAAAGGGGCGTTGTTTGATTAGAAAATCAGCTAGCTCAAGCATTCTTACAATGTGGTAGGCCAAGCCGGCATAATAGGCATGATGTACGGATTTACCTGCAGGATAAGACATAAGCTGTTCTCTTACTCTCCCTACGCAGTATTCCACTACACTCTTCACTTTTGAATTGCGAAGTCCAGCGACTGTATGATCAATGATGGCTAAAAGGTCTGCCGGAGGAACAGGTGCTGTCTTGACAAAATCAGACACCACTTGCCCATCTTCCTCCTTAGCGGGGCGAATCCGTGTCACTTTGGCTTGAAGTTTTTCTCGATAAAGCGATACCGTTCCTTGCACCTTGACTACCATTCCCGAAAAATAGGTTTCCTTGTCCAAATCTGAAATATCCCAAAACTTCAAGGGCATTTCTCCAGTTGTGTCGGCAATAATGAGATCCAAATAATATCTTTGATCTGCCGTTTGCTTGAGTGTGGCATTCTTTAATAAATAGAATCCAATGAACTCATTGCGGTCGGCCATATCCTTAATCAGCATAGATTGTTCCTTTCTTCTGCATTAATATCTACTGTTATTACTTTATCACGGTTTGATCTGCATTTGGAATCACTTTATGCTGCTAGATTACAAGATAATCACATTAAAAAATAGTTTAATAGTCTTTATTATTTATATATTTCATGTTACTATGTATTTGGTATACAAAGCACCTAAAGGAGGCGTCTAAAATGGATAAAAAAATTACAGTATGGAGTTCCTATACCTGAAAAGCTTGCGATAATGTGAAGGAGTTCCTTCACCAAAACGGTTTTTCCTATGAAAATCGCGATATGAAAAAAGATGATTCTCTTCGCGATATCATTGAAGCGAAGTATGGAACGAGAAAGGCACCGGTCGTTGAGGTTGGTGACGATGTCGTGGTTGGCGGAGGACAATGGACGGAAGAAAATTGGACTCAGTTAAAGAATTTGCTTCAATTGCAAAATTCCTAGAATCCTTATGTTACATTTACGACTAATAGTCAGGAAAAAGGGTTGTCCCTTCATCATGGGGACAACCCTTTTTAGTTTATTAAAGGTGATAAGGGGAATCTGTCCCCATTACTTTGTTTTATCTTTATACGTAACAAGGATCATTAAATCCTCATTACTGCCAGAAGTACAAATGTCGATAATATCTTGGCCGGAATTCGTCTCAAGCCATTGCCTAAACTCCGATAAATAACGAAATTTTACAACATGGATGCGTTCCGTCGCTTGGTTCATTCCTTCCCCCCTAATAAAAATTAGTCCTAATTCAATAAATGAATGGTAAGGGGATTTTATGACATCAAAAGTAAAATCCCCCTTGCAAGGGGGATGAACTATCTAATTATTGCTCAGGACAATCTGCAAAAATATAAAGATTCCATTCCTCAGTATCTTCAGCTTGTATCAATTGCCCACAATGCTTGCATTTCATACTTATAAACGGGGCTTCAAATTCTTGCCATTCATGACGATTCATTCTATCGCCCTCCCTTATTCATGGTATGCACTTGTGCGAAGATTTATGACTAATGGTTAATTGTTTGATTTATCTAAATATATTTTAGAATATTATTGGCTTTTAGTCAAAGAGAAACTTTTCAAAAAATAGCGAATAGACCGTTGGCAAGGTAACAACGGTCTAATGTAATTTAACCTAATTTGGTATAGTAATTGGCATAATGTGAAGCAACAAAGGAATAAGGTTTAATTTTGGCTTCATATCCAGTCGACTCGATAACCTTCATCATTTCATCAACAAAAATACTGGTTTTATTTTTTTTGCCAAGTCCAATATCGAGGTGACATTCTTTCATTAAGATTGCACCGGGAAAAGGAGAAATGATATCCAGCATTTGCTTCTCCTTATCCTCATCAAAATAAGCAGCAACGCTTTGGGTTAATTCTGTCTCTTTGGTTATCTTCTCCTTTAGCTCCATTTGACCGCTTTCTTTTTGCTTTCTATAGCAAGCCCATACTCCTTTTCCCATTCTTTGAATTACTATCCCTGTCACAAAGGTTGTATGCTTTCGATAAACTTGGGAGTCTGTCCCGATCATGAAACGGAACTCTCCATGGGGATCATGTGACATGAATCGCAGGACCCTCTGAAAAACCATTTCAAGTGGCATATTTTTTTCAGTCGTATTCTGGAAGCTGAAATCATGAACGGTTAAATGCTTTGCTAGCCTCATCTGCACTCACCTTCATTTCTTTTGCTTTGGGTGTGAAGCAAAAATACATCCTACACTGATTTCTATTGAGGGTGTTTTGTTTTTTTTAGTTGGTTGTATCTATAATCTAACCTAAACGAAAAACCAATATGATTCCGACTAATTATAAATCCATTCCTGCTCACCCCAAAAAATCCACATCCAGCAATAAGACATCTCGCCAACAGCCATGATTTGCTTTAAAATGGGACATAATAAAACAAATGAGGTGAATGGATTGATCAATTTGTTATCCTTTTCTGATAAGTTTAAACAGGCTAGTACCGAAGAAGAAATGGCGGAGCTAAAAGACATCATTCAAAGCCAGGGCTATGCTTTTGTGAATGATTGGATCATTCAGCTAAAAAAAGAATTAGAACAGGCGGATGAAGAACAACTTATCCAATTGGAAAAAAGCCTTAAGTTGGCAGAGGCCATTTTACCGGAACCCCAGAAGCTTAGTCCGCTTTGGGAGGATGTTTGGTCCGAAATGCATTTTGTCCTTCAAGAAAAAAAGTCAGTTTTTCAGAGAGTTCCAAGTGGTGAACAAGCTGGAGAATGGCAACTTCTATTCAATAATCCCTTCAGTACGGAGGGAATTGTACTTCATCCAGACCTCTCCTTTGCAGAAGCAGCATACCGTTTTGCGCAATATCGCAAGGATTTGGCAAAAAATGAATACATATCTCTTCAGAAGGTTTTTCGCTACATTACAGAAGCTGGCGAATAATTGTGTCCCTTTTAAATTCTATTTAAGCAACAACATGATATATTCTAAAGAATCAAAAAAGAGTGTCCCGTCGGTGGACACTCTAGCTTTTTTGTTATTCTTTTGTCCACCCGGAGTATACAGCATCCAGATCCTCATAGGTTACCATGATAGTAGCCTTCTTAACTTCCTTCATCAGGACGGAAATAACATCCTCTTCTCCGTACTCAGCTAGTAACGCTTTCATTTTTTCGTCTAGATTCAAGATTGCACCTCCACTATAGTTTCTTGAATTGTAAATATATTTTACCATGTTTGAAATGTTAACGGAACCTTATTTTTTTATTTATACAGATAAATCCTCACATGGCTTAGATCGCCATAGATATTTACTACGCAACATCACAATTGAAATATTCATCACGGAACTGGTTGAAAAATAAAAATACATCAATGAGATAGTCTGATACGGAAACATTCTCTTGCCGAGTGAGCTGACAGTACCATTGATCATTATTTACATCGACTACAATGGCATGTTGGCCTGTTTTATTAAGGATAATCTCTTTCACTTTAGACATGCGGTTACCCTCCTCTATCCCAAGTCTTAGCTAGCCGTTGTTAAGCTTTATAATATAATCATACAATAATGTTTGTTTTTTGAAAATATTAAATTCTCTTCAAAATAAAATAAGCCTCTTCGAACTTTTTACTTCGAAGAAGCTGTTATGATAATAAGCTATATTAGAGTCAGTGCCGTTCCCGTCCTCTTGTCCAAATCCTACGTATAAACAAAATGAAAAGTGAAATGAGGATCAAGTCTACAAACAACCCTAGAAATGTAAAGTGCCCCATCCCGCCAAATAAGGGCCCAAAGAACATACTGCCCAAAAAAGCACCAGCCATAAAACCGCCAAGGCCACCAAGAAATCCTCCTGTCCTTCTAGGAGCATTGTAACGGGCAGGCGGCGTTGTCCTTACAGGAGTTTGGTAGCCTGGCGCTGGACGATAAGACCTTCGACCGGAGCGATATCTGGCTATTTCAGTGGTGGATTCTCCTTTGGCTCCAAGAACGGGCGGCCTGTCAGGCGAAATCGTTTCCTGCAAGAAAAAGGAGGAGGATAGGGAATTCCCCACAGCCCCTGCACTGGAAAGGAAAGCTAGGAGGCCAACCGCGAGAATCGCAATTTTGAATCCATATTTCATGTTTATTCCTCCATTTAGATCCTTTTAGGTTAACATTCCCCTTCCCTTAGAAGGATAGTTTAGCAATTGATGGATCGGAATGAAGTCTGAAAACATCGGTTATTATAAAATCAGAAAGGTGGGAAGAAGATGGATGAGCAGGACAAAGAATTGAACCGAACAGAAATAGGCAGGAAGGTCATTGAAGCAAACATCCTTGCTGATCACAATGCCGAGACCGTAGCGATAAATCAAAATCCTGAAGTGGGAAGCGAGAATGATCGTATTGAAAAAAAGGGCCTTTAGCCCCTTTTTTCTTTAGTCGCTTCCTTTACGCTTTCTTTCCAACTGGAGTGGATAAAGTCAACAAAAGCAGCTGCGTTAGGGTATAGAGATTTTAAATCCTCAAGGGAGAAACGGACATGAGCCTGGTGACCAGGAAGTTGGATAACAAATAAAAAACCTTCCTCCTCTAAAGAGTATCCTACCGGAAATTCTAATCGCTCCGCCAAGCCCTGCCGGATACTTTTTGCTATTTCCTCTTGACTCTCATACATAATCCAAGGTTTATCTAATAACATGACTCCCCGCAACCTTCCTCTTAAAAATTCCGTGCATTGTGATGAATAATGTACTACAAATTCCTAAAGAAGGAAAGAGAATATCAAAAAGTTATGTAACGAAAAATAGAAAGAAGTCGCTAAAAGTACCACTTTCATACTTATTAGGACTTCTTAGGATTTTTATTTTTTTGGCTTAAAGGTACGGCAGCAAGTAGCTGCAGAGGTTGGCGCGTGATCTTGATGCTCTGTATCAATCCCTAATTCATTTCCCATTTCAGCATTGTAATCGGCGTGCTGATCAAGATCAACCATAATCGCAGGCGCTTGGCAATTGTTTCCTTTACCCCAGTAGGAGCAATTAGCAACTGAGCATTTGACTTCGATGTTTGGCATGTGGCTACACCTCCGAAGCTTATTATAAGCGAAAGGGTGCCTTTTCATGTGAACTAGGGATAGAAATTGCTGGAGAAAGCGCTAGTCCTACTCATCACCATTATCCTTATTTCCGCTTTCTAGTACCAGTGTGTTGTTCCGAATTAAAGCTTTTACGCTCGAATGCCATTCTGTAATTTCTTTGCAATGTCTGCCAATGCAGATTCGAGTTTCCATCAAGCTCTCTGCTAATATCCGGTAGCCGGCTGTCAGCTGTGTCCTCCCGCTTCCCTCTCCGCCAACAGCCATAGCGGAGATGCTTCCTTCCGCTATGATTACTCCTCCCCGGCATACAGAATGCTGGTCATAGAAGACCGCATTACCTTCAGTATAGAGATCGCTTTGTATCATTCCTTCTTTTTTTATTCGAATATCCCCAGTCGCTTTCAGGAGAGAATGCTGGCACTGCCTTAACTCAATGGGCGATTTCTTTTCCTCATACGTGCGTATCTTTTGTCTTGCATCATCCATAAAGGAGTATAAATCATATAGCTCTTCTAGAGACTGGATTGACTGTATGTTCTGCGGCTTTATGAAGCTTTCCAGTTTGACGCGAAGCTCGGTGAAATCATGTTCTGTGTTCATTTTTACAGAATGAACTAAGCTAATTAGTTCATGGAAAAGACCAGGAAGATGGGAAAACTTTTGGTCCATGAGCGTAACTAATAGTCTGCCCATCCGCACAGTTTGCCGGTTGTCATGAAGGTGTTTGTTGAGTAGTTCTGCAGCCTCTATAAACAAAGAGACTTGTTCGCTCAACTTTTTAAGCTCCATATATAGGCGGCTATGGTCCACCCCGTACATTCCCGAATATAATCGACTGGTAATCACATTGCCCTGGACATGTATTCCCCCTGTGGCAGAGATGGTAGCATGATAAACGTGGCCAGAGACAAATACCTTCCCCAGTGCTTCCACGAGCATCCCATCCATTACGTCGCCATAGATTACCACATCTCCGATAAAAATGATGTGCCCAGTATTCATATCGACGTTTCCTTGAACTATATATGAAGTGGATACATCAAAAAATTTGATGGAATCTCCTAGCATGCGGGGGCGCCCGTCCTTGAGAGCGTAGACCTCCCCCGGTTCCCTAATCTCGACATGCTGCCTGGCAGCGATCACAACATCTTTTGCTGGACTGGGTGGAATGATCTGGCCGTAAACATTTCTGCCAGGGGTTCCTTCCCCTTTCTCGCGCTTTTTTGCCATCAGTTCACCTGCTCGTATCATAGGGATATGAAGATGCTGGCGATAGTCAACCTTGCCATCCTTCTCCGTTAGATAAGTCTGTTCTTCTAATGCAAAATACAGCTCCAAGTCGGCATCTTTTCCAGCTATAGGTTCCAGGCCATATGCGATTAGAACAGGTTTCGGAATGGGGTCTTCTATAGCCGCTAAAATGGCTTTTTGGTCAATATGACCAGAGATCCCCAGTCTTTCCAGTTGATCCAAAATCATGGAGATCTCTAAGGTTTCCAATACGTTATCCGTATCCCGCTCCGCCTTAATCTGTGCATGGTGTGCAGGCGGATGCTGCATGAGCTTCCAGCCGTAGCGCTTGTTGTCGTTTACACGGAGATAAGCCCTCATTTTATCTTTCGAAACCTCGATGGAAAACAGAGGGGGCTCGTCCATTTTCCATTGCACCTGATCGAGAGAGGATACACGAACCGGCAGGCTAATTCGGCTTTTGTTAATGAAAAGAATAAGAGGTTCAATTCCTTCAATGATAGGGTATTTTCCGCCTTGTGAGGGATCCGTTATTTTCACTGAACCATTTTCAATTTGTATCGTTCCGTCCATCGGTCTTGGCGGAAGCGGGTAATCTAATTCGTCTTTTTGCTTCCAATCACTAACAGTGAATCGTTTCATTAGCCGCTTTAGTTCTTTTGTGATCCTCTCTGGCATAGTGATCCCTCACTTTCAACCGAAACATCTCATTATTGCTGATTTTTCGCCTGGTTAAGAAATATTCTAACGGCCTTTTCAAACTTGTTTAAACCTTCCTCTAATGTCGATCTGGGGCATGCAATATTCATTCTGAGGAAACCTTCCCCATTACTTCCGAATGTAGAGCCTTCATTGAAGGCAACCTTGGCATGCTGATACATTAGCTCTTTTAACTGCTTTCCGTTTAAGCCTAAATTCCGACAATCTAACCAAACGAGATAGGTCCCCTCTGGTTTTATGACAGAAATTTCAGGAAGGTGTTCGGTAAAGTGTTCCATGGCGTATTCCAAGTTAGAGTAAAGATAGTCCATTAACTCATCTAGCCACTCTTCCCCTTCGGTATAAGCCGCTTCCACTGCGGCTAGTCCAAAGCAGCTTTCCATATGCAGAGACAAGGTGGAAAGTCGTTCGTTATATTGTTTTCGGTTGCTTGCATCTGGAATGATCACGTTTGAAGCATGGATTCCCGCAATATTAAAGGTTTTTGTAGGAGCAACGCAGGTAATCGAGTTCTTGGCAAATTCATCAGAAAGGGAAGCAAAAGGAATATGCTGAAACCCTTTAAAGATCAAGTCACAATGAATTTCATCAGAGATAATAAAAACGCCATGCTTTAAGCTAAGTTCGCCAATCTTCATTAGCTCTTCTTTTTTCCATACTCTTCCTACCGGATTATGTGGATTACAAAGAAGCATTACTTTTGTGTCAGGATCCATCATCAACTCTTCCAAACCTATAAAATCGATCGAATAGTAATTATCCTTTAACAGAAGAGGGTTTTCCACGAGTGTTCGGCCGTTGCGGGTAACCACACCGTGAAATGGGGGATAAACGGGTGTTTGGATAATCACCTTTTCTCCCGGCTTGGTCAACTGGGTCACCAAAAGGCTAAGAGCAGTTACCACCCCAGGAGAGGTCGTAATCCATTCTTTCTTAATAGACCAATGATGTCTTTTGCTCATCCAGGAAGTAATGGCGTTATAATAAGATTCAGGCCTGATGGTATATCCGTAAACCCCATGATCGACTCGCTTTCGCAAGGCTTCGATAACGGCAGGTGGCGCAGAGAAGTCCATGTCTGCTACCCACATAGGAAGAATGTCCTGATCCCCAAAAAGTTTATCTGACTGGTCCCATTTGTACGAATAGGTATTGCGTCTGTTTATGATCTTTTCAAAATTATGCTTCATAAGCTTCCTCCTTCTTTTCCTTAGTGTGTATAAAAATCTCTTTTCTAAAGATAATAAGATAAGCATCGATGCTACTGGTGTGGCCCCTCTCAGGAACTTAACCCCTGAATGAGGGGTTTCTCCGCTTCCAGCTGTTACATGAAATCATAAAAGCCCGGAGAAAGTTCCCCGGGTAGAAATTTCAATACTTTGATCGTAACAAATTCCTTTTTGACTGACAATACATTCCATCTAAAGCTTTGAAATTACGGCAGTAAGGATCATTATTGTGATCCCTATGATAAAATAATAGAGGGCCCAGTCTTTCCAAAAACTAGAAGATCTATAGTTTTTATATCTTCCAAATGATTTGGTGACCAGATAGGCCACAACACCTAAGAACAAAAGAAAAAGAATTCCCTTTAGAAAAATCCCTACGAATAGACCTATAATAACTCCCATTGCGATCCCTTTCCAGGAATCAGATGGCATTTCTTCACCCCCGCTGCTCACTTGGTAATTCTTATGTCACCGGGGAAGAATATATGAGAGGCCAATCCATTGCATGACAGATTGGCCTTTTTCGGATAACGTTAAGATGGGTTATCCTTGTTATCCAGGGCTGCTTTCAGCGCATCTGCTAGACTGTTGCCCAATTCCTCCTGGCGGCTGTACTTTTTAAGCAGAGAGCGTTCTTCCCGTTTATTGGTTTTTGTTTTGCCCCCTTTTTGATCCTCCAGCATCTCAACGACATTACATGGTTTACATTGAGCGAACTTCCCAGCTTTCCCTGTTCGCAGCTCCATTTTTTTGCGGCATTGCGGACAGCGCTTGTTGAGCAGCGGATTTTCAGCAGCGCGCCGGTAGCCGCATTCACGATTAGGGCAGACTAGGTTTTTTCCTCTTTTCGTCTTTACTTCCAGCAGATTTTCCTTACATTCCGGACATTTTGAGCCTGTAAGGTTATGTGGCTTATACTCGGTTTGACTGCGATTGATGTCTTTTACGAGTTGGCCGGCCTGATTGCGTATCTCTTGGAGGAATTCCTTAGGATCCCCTGCTCCTTTCGCAATCAGTTCCAATTCAGTCTCCCATTTTGCCGTCAAATCCGGTGAACGAAGCTCATTGGCGACCAGTTCGGCAAGCTGTAAGCCTTTCTGTGTGGGAAACAAGCGGTTAGCTTGACGTTCTATTGTTTCCGTCTGTAAAAGCTTTTCAATGATGTCTGCACGGGTAGCAGGGGTCCCGAGCTTATGTTTTTCCATTTTTGTGAGAAGCTCGGCCTCCGTATAGTGCCCGGGAGGTTCAGTCAAGCCCTTGCGCAGATCAATCTTTTGGACATGCATTGTGTTCCCTTTAGTCAAGTCTGGCAGGCTCTGTTCCGATGAATCTTCTTCTTTCGCTTGTTCAGTTTTTCCTTCGGGTCCGTAAACTTCCTTCCAGCCAAGATCTCTGACGATTCTTCCCGTCGCGAAAAATGGTTCTCCCCCTATTAATACTTCCACCTTGATTTGATCATAACGGTAAGCGGAATAGAAAACGGAGATAAAGCGGCGAGCAATGAGGTCATAGAGCTTTCTTTCATCTGCACTCAAATCGCCGAGGTGCAAGGGCTGATCTGTAGGAATAATGGCATGGTGATCTGTTACCTTACTGTCATCAATCAGTCTTTTAGAGATGTTCAGCTCTTTTTTTAACAAGGGACGAACAAGCGGTCCATAAGGACCTACGCAGATACTCGACAATCGTCCTTTTAATGTGTCTTTCATGTCAGAGGATAGATATCTGGAGTCTGTTCTCGGATAAGTGACCAATTTATGCTGCTCATAAAGTTTTTGCAAAACATTGGACGTTTGCTTGGCTGAAAATCCATAACGGCGGTTTGCATCCCGTTGCAGCTCTGTCAAATCGTAAGCTAATGGATGGGGTTCCTGCTTTTCCTCTTTTTTAATGTTGGCTACTTCAGCTTGATGGCCTTTTACTTTTGATTCGACCGATAGGGCGCTATCCTCTTGAAATATTCTGCTTTCTTTCTTATGGGAGCGCCAAATCGCTTGAAATGTCTCAAGGTCAGCATGTACGGTCCAAAAAGGAACAGGCTTGAAGTTTTTGATTTCTTTTTCTCGCTCCACTAACATGCAAAGGGTAGGTGTCTGTACCCTCCCTGCTGCTAATGGGGTATTGTATTTCGCCGTCAGGGCGCGTGTCACGTTAAGTCCGATGAGCCAGTCCGCCTCTGCCCTGCACACTGCAGACTGAAATAAAGGATAGTAGTCAGAACCCGGTCTCAACTTGCTGAATCCTTCTTTTATCGCTTTGTCTGTTTGGGAGGAGATCCAAAGCCGCTTGACTGGTTTTTTCCACCTGAGCATTTCCATGATCCAGCGTGCAACCAGCTCCCCTTCTCGCCCGGCATCCGTTGCTATGATCAGCTCCTTAAGATCAGAACGTTTAACAAGCTGAGAAATTGCCCGATACTGATGAGAGGTTTCTTTCATCACTTTCAGTTTCATGTCGGCAGGTAAAATCGGGAGATCCTCCAACTTCCATGTTTTATATTTTGGATCATAGTCCTCTGGTTCGGCGAGCGTTACGAGATGACCCATTGCCCAAGTGACAACATAGTTTGGTCCCTCTATATAATGTTTATTTTTCTGTTGGCATCCAAGCACTCTGGCAATTTCCCTGCCTACACTGGGCTTTTCTGCTAATACTAATGATTTCATGTGCTTCTCCTTCTCGTGGAATTCCAATCTTATAGTACACAAGTTTGGATAAGATTGCGAATCCTATAATAAAGTGGCTAAGAAAAAATAAAAGTTAACCACTTCGGTAAAAACATGTTAAAATAATATAAAAATTTTATGAACACAAGGAGCTCGAGATGATTAAAGCTGTTTTATTTGACTTGGATGACACTTTATTGTGGGACGACCGTAGCGTAAAAGAGGCATTTGAGGCCACTTGCCGCTTAGCTAAGGAAAAATATAACGTAGACCCTGCTAAGCTTGAGGAGTCTGTGCGCAGCGAAGCCCGTGCGCTTTACACTTCTTATGAGACGTACCCGTTTACTACGATGATTGGCATCAATCCGTTTGAAGGTCTATGGGCCAACTTCCTGGAAGGTGAAGATGTTCAGTTTCGCAAGCTGCAAGAGCTTGCCCCTGCCTATCGGAGGGAATCATGGACAAGGGGGCTGAAAGCCTTGGGGATTGATGATCCAGAGTTCGGTCAGCTGTTGGCTGAAACGTTCCCTGCAGAAAGAAGAAAGCGGCCTTATGTTTACGAGGAAACCTTTGAAGTGCTGCAACAGCTTAAGGGAAAGGTTCAACTGCTGTTATTAACGAATGGTTCTCCTGATTTGCAACAAGAAAAATTAGCAGGTGTGCCAGATATCGCACCTTATTTTGATCACATTGTCATCTCGGGCAATTTCGGAAAAGGAAAGCCGGATCCTGCCCTGTTCCATTATGCCCTCGGCCTCTTAAGCGTAACTAGCGATGAAGCTGTTATGGTTGGGGACAAGCTTACCACAGATATTCTTGGCTCCTCTCGTGTGGGAATGAAATCCGTTTGGATAAACAGACACGGTATGGAGCGAAACAATGAGATAGTACCGGACTACGAGATTAAGAATTTAAACGAGTTGTTCCCGATCATCGAAAGCCTATAGAAAAACCTAGACTCCCGTTATTAGCTGTGAGCAACACCGTTTTTTGCAGCATTAGCAGGAGTTTTTCTTTTAGGGGAGAAATTTTTTTGATAAGAATTGAAACTTTTTTCGTTGGTTGTCCGTAGAATAGCATTAGAGATTGTACATCATTCTAAGGAGGAACTGTTTCATGTTTAAGAAATTACTCGCAGTTTTCATGGCATTCGCTCTTATTTTTACACCAGGCGGATTATTTGATCATCAAGAAGCTGATGCCAAAAGATCCTATAAGTCTGGAACGAAGTCGTTTACCCCTACCAAAAACGACTCCCAGATGAATTCAACGACTAACAATCCATCTTCTAACTCTACAACCACTCCAGCGAAGAGCCCAACTGCAACCACCACTGCAAGTAAAGGCGGCTTTATGAAGGGCATGCTGTTCGGTGGACTGGCCGGTTTAATGCTTGGTAGTCTATTCGGCGATTTAGGCGTTCTAGGAGCCATTCTCGGTCTATTGATTAACATTATTGCTGTTGCGGCTGTGGTAATGATTATCCGCAAGGTTTACCTATATTTCAAAAATCAGCGAAACACAAGAAATTTCCAGGATTCGAGAAGATAGCATGAAAAAAGGAACCAATAAGGTTCCTTTTTTCATTCCCAGTCGGAATGATTACTTCGCTGTCATTCCAACTTCTCTTATGAGGCGCTCCTCTTTTTCAATTCAATCGCAACAGTTTTCTCTGAGCTTTGAAGCGTGAATAACAGAACTCCCCCAATGACGAGTCCAGACCCCAGTAACTGCGTCATGCTCATGGTTTCTCCAAGAAGGAAATAAGCAAAAATGGCTGTAAAGATCGGATTGAAGTTCAGGAACATGCCGGATTTGGTTCCTCCCACCTTTTGCACTCCAAGGTTCCAAAATAACATCGCGACTACTGTAGCCCCTATGCTGACGTAAAGAACCGCTATCCAGAAAGAAGCATCCCCATCAGCAATTCTAAATGTCGGGAGGTTAAAAGGAAATAAAATGAAGACCCCAAATATTCCGGACCAAAGCGTGGACATGAGCGCGGAAGTGTATTCCATCGCTTTCCTGCCGGCTACTGAATAAGCTCCCCAAGATGCAACTGCGGCTAACATAAATAAATCTCCATGATTCAACTCGAACTGGATGATCCGGGCCCATTCCCCTTTGGAGATCACTACTAAAACCCCGACAATCGAAATGACCATCCCTAGAACCTTTCGGACACTCATCTTTTCCCCCAATAGGAGAAAGGACGCGGTCGCAATGGCTACAGGATTTAGCGCTGAGAGCAGCCCTGCATTATTGGATGAGGTCCGTTCAAGGGCAAGGAACATAAAGATATTAAAGAGGACGACACCTGTTAAGCCCATAAGGAACAAATAAAGGAGCGAGCGTTTGTCTGGCAGTAATCTTTTTTCTTTCGCCCAAACAAGCGGGAGCAAAAAAACGACAGCAATCATCCATCTCAAATCTGTAAGGGTCAGTGCTGAGGCATGATCTACCATATATTTTCCCGCTACGAAATTCCCTGCCCAAAGCATACTCGTAACTAATAATAAACCAAAAAAAATAATAGGCATGGCGATTGTCCCCTAATTATACAATTTTTCAATATATGCGACCATAATACATGCCTATGGGTTCAAAGTCTATATTCAAACGTCCAAATAAACATCTTTCGAACTACAAATAGAAAAAAAGAGTGCAATACGAATGAGCACTCTTTCCTTTCTTCCAGCTATTAAATAGAAATAACATTAAAACCCATTAAGAGGACGATAGGCAAAACGCCTGCAAAAGGAATCCACAGCGGTTTTGTTTCCTTTCCCTTTTTGCTTCTTACAAGTATCATTTCCATAAGAGAGATCAGGATAAAAGCTAAAATCCCTTTTATTACAAAGTTTAAGGAAAAGTTAAATCCGATCAGCATCCCAAAGCCTGTTACGACCATAATCACAAAAAACAATCTGAGGATCATGTGGGTGATTTTTTGGGCCTTCATGTTCCGCTTCTTTAACATGATATAACTAATGGCAAATAATAAGATGGTGAAAAACCATGAGCCTGCATGGGAATGAGAAAAAGCAGTCATAACCTCCGGTGACATCTGTGACAACCTCCATAAGATAATTTGTATTTACACTTTATTCATAGTGAATACATACTTATTATAATAAAAAGCTAGCCATAGTAACAAATAGATTATGAATTTTTCATGACAAAAGAATAGAGAAACCTCACCATTTATTTAGTGAGGTTTACATAAAGTATTTTACGTTTATTTGTTTTCGAAAAGATGCAAATAGCCGGGATAACCTTCCTCTTTCAAACGATTCTTAGGGATAAAACGCAAGGCTGCAGAATTAATGCAATAGCGTAAGCCTGTCGGTTGCGGACCGTCTTCAAAAACATGACCCAGATGGGAATCGGCTTTCTTGCTCCTTACTTCCGTACGCACCATATTATGGCTTACATCTAATTCTTGTTTAATCTGTTCTTCATCAATCGGCCGGGTAAAGCTTGGCCAACCGCACCCAGAATCAAATTTGTCCAATGAACTGAATAATGGTTCACCAGAGATGATATCCACATAAAGTCCTTCTTCCTTATTGTTCCAATATTCGTTTCTAAAGGGGGGTTCTGTCCCATTGTTTTGTGTCACTTCATATTGAAGTGGGGTTAAGGTCTTCTTTAAGAGTTCATCTCGCTGCTGATCCTTCCAATGCCTTTTCAAAAAGGTATCTCGACCCGATCCTTGACGATAAAGTTTATAGCGAAAAGGATTTTTATTGTGATAGCCTTGATGGTAATCTTCTGCCGGATAAAAGGGAGCTGCCGGTAGAATGGGCGTAACCACTTCTTTGGCAAATCGCCCGCTTTCTTGCAGTTCCCTTTTGGATTTTTCCGCAAGCTGCTTCTGTTCTTCAGTATGGCAGAAGATAGCCGTTCGATAAGATTCGCCGCGATCATGAAACTGTCCTCCCGCATCCGTGGGATCAATTTGGCGCCAAAATATTTCCAGCAATTGTCTATACGGAAAGATCTGGGGATCAAACGTGATCTGAACGGCCTCATAATGGCCCGTTGTATCAGAGCATACTTCTTTGTACGTTGGGTTTTCCTTAAAGCCTCCAGTGTAGCCGGAGATCACTTGAATGATTCCTGGTTGCTCCTCAAATGGCGATACCATGCACCAAAAGCATCCCCCAGCAAAGGTTGCTAATTCATAAGAGGTTGATTCCTTCATTTTTTCATCACCTTCTTGCCTAGTATTGTGTCTAGATTCCCCCTTATTTTACCACATCTTCTTCTATGTTTTATAAAGGCCGGTAAGCGCACAGAAAAAGCACCTATTGAGGCGCTTATCCCTTGTTCCGTATTTTTCGTCCTGTGTGAAAGCGATTTCTAGTCCCCTCCTTTTTCTCTTCAGTTTGTAAAAAGTGAAGGGATTCAATCGCTTGCTTGATCGTCGATTTGGAATTTATTCTCTCCGTAATATCCATTCCCTGCTGGACCATTAATTTGGCCACATCGGGCTTAATCCCTGTAACAATGGTATCACAACCTAGAAGCTTAAGTCCTTGAATAAGCTTCAATAGTTCGTGTACGACCATGCGATCAATAAAATTTGCCGCTGTCAGGTCCATGATCAAATGTTTAATCTTAAGCTGATTCACGTGATGGAAGGTCTGGTCCATGATTTTGCTGCTCCGCGCATGATCTAAGGTCCCTATAATTGTAAGTACGCTGGCTTCATCGGTAATGGGGATCATAGGGACGGATAATTCATCAACCGTAATCCGCTGATATTTAATGAGCTCGTTTTTTTGTGCAACATAATCTGAGGCAAAGTGGAAAATGACCATGTCAATGGCATTATTATAATAACGTTCCCATTCAAATACTTCGTCCGCTGAGATATCATTCTTGGAATGATAGAGATAATGTTTCAGGGTTTGCCAGAATATATGCCGAAATTCAGTAAATAGCTCTAGGCTATAATGAATGGGGAAATCCGTTTTCGCCCGTTTCCGCCCTATTTCTTGTGCCCATTGGATAAGTTCATGTTCCTCGATCCCAGGCATGTCTTTTCCGATGATGAGCAGTAAACTCTCAAAGCTCTCCTGCAAGCTGCTAGGAGTCGCCTTTGAGCTTTGGAAGAATTTATTTTTTCCTCCCGTGTGGCCCCACTCTTTAATAATAAGTGACAAATTTTGTTCGATAAACTGGTTTAGGTTATTGCCTTTTATATAAATGAAATCCATTGTCGAATTGTTATTCATAGCCACAAACCCCTCGTCTATGAAGTAGATGAATTAAGCGTTTGCATTAATTATACTGGTAATTTGTGTTGAAATCTATTTATTTTTCAAAAAAAAAACGACACATATAACACAGAAAAAGGACCAACTCGTATGAGCTGGTCCTTTTTCTTACCGTACGAAATAAAACTTCATCGAGTTATCATCCTTATTTCACTATCCTTATATGCTCAATGAAGTTTTTTATGTATAAGCTATATATGATATAAAAAGTGGCTCGTTAACGATACGGATAGAATGGATGGCCAACGAGCCCAATAAAAATTTCACGAGGATTTGAAACAAAGGTTAGGAACCATAAACACGACATTGAACTAAAATGAGGAAATAAGTTATGGTTCATATACTGAAAGTATATACTATCGTATACAGTGAGTCTACAAGAAAAAAATAGAAAACTTTTGTGAATTTATCTTAGGGATTTGTTCCTGCTTGAAAGAAAAGTAGAAATAATAAATCTCCCTTTGAGAATATGATTCTTTTAAAATAAGAGACCCTACTATTGGTAAGGGTCTCTTATTTTATCTGTTTGCAAAATCTAGGGAGACCAGTAATGACGATTGGAACTCATTTCTCCCTCTCCCTTTTTGGCATCTAGATTTCCCGCCAACACTTAATAAAACAAGCCAGGACGCGAAATAATGACGAGCAGGATAAATAGGACCAGAATAAACGCCAGACCTCCAACTATAGGAGCACCAACAGCACCCATTGAAATTCCTCCTTTTCGATATTCTAATATAGCGTATGGCTTGAACTCGGCGGCGGTTTGGACGGATGCCTAGCAGATAGAAAGTTGGGCGGTCATAAATAGTGAATTTCTATATTCTCTCGTACCTTCTTTAGGCTGTTGACATAATCTAATTAAGAGTATAGGAAAAAGGAGTGATCGATTTGATTTGGGACAAAAACCAGCCTCAAATGCCCCCCCACTATCACATGAACTTTCAAAATCCTTATTTGCCTCCACGGCCAAATCTTCCCACCCAGCAACTGCCCGGACAAAGTTCTGCTGGATTGCCGAATTTATCCATGAAGAATATTCAAGCTATCATTGACCGGATGGGCGGTATCGATGGTTTAGTCAAAATGGCGGGGGAAATTCAAAAGCTTTATCAAACGGCCCAACCGATTATCAATCTTATGGCGGGGTTGCTTGCCAAACCGAAGGGAGATACAGAATCCAGCTTCGCTGCCAGCGCCCCCGCAAAAAAGCCGAGAAAAAAGAAAAGTACAAAGAAGTCGCGGCCAAAAGGTAAAACCAGACGAAAAGCAAGATAAAATGGAAGGAACCATAACGATTGTTATGGTTCCTTTCTTTGCTGAATGCATCTGTCTTACTTCTTTTCCATTTTTTTCGCGATATCCGTAAGTTGATTCTTTGAGACGCCTGATTTAAGTAAGGATGAAATCAAGCCTAACGCTGAACCCCCTTTGGCAATATTTTTAAAATCCTTAACAAATCGGTCGATTTCCTCTTCTGAGAAGTTCTTGCCAGCTTCTTTAGAAGCCGCCTTAATGACCTTTTTTAATGTCTTTTCGTCTGTCAGTTTGTCTGGGGGAACGCTTTGTACGAGCTTAATGATGGTATTGATATCCATCCTGCCCTCTCCTTTCTCCAATGTTCATTAGTGACTTTATATCTTATGTCCGGAACAGCAAAATGGGAAAGGGAAATACTATATATTTTAATTTATTGACTCATCAGAGAACATTTTTCAGCAAGGACTGAACAGCTGGATTCTCTAAAAGCTTAAGTACTTGATTTATATTTGGACCAGCTGCCTGATTGGGTCTTGTGGGCTGCTGCCGTTGTTGCGTGTTATGATCCCAGGGAAACAACGATTTAAAGGCAGGGTGCTGTAAGATGTTTAGCATTTGGTTTAACTCCCCCAATATGGGAGGTTGTTGAGGAGGGGAAGCCACAGATTCCTTTTTCTTCTCTTGTTTGAATAAAGAATGAATCGTTGATTCCTTCATCATTTCCTGGATATCGGATTTGCCGGGGTACCATGGGTTGCTGATGCGAGAACTTTGTTTTGGGATGGAATCCGGATTATACGGCGTATAACCCACTTTCTTTTTATTCGAAATTCTCGGTTTGGAGCGTATGCGAGTGCACGAGTTGTTCAAATGCTTCATATCTTTTCGTGTATCCTGAAGCATCATCCGTATATTTTTTAGGGAGGATTCCAACCGATCCAGTCTCTTAGCGGAAGAGGGGCTTACTTTGTGCTTTCTTTTTTTTGCCACATCCATCACCTCCTGTTGCTTGCGCTGAATAGACTAAGCCTCACTATTCATCTTCATTTTACTATACGTTCCAGTGATTTTGCTTGCATGTACCCTAGCCTACATTCTTTTGCAAAGCAATAAATAGGGCGGACTCACGATGATTCAGATTTTCTTTCTTTTCCTTTCAAGCCGGTTACGATTGGAATTTGAGGATCCTGTACGAAAGAATCAGCAGGCGTATCGAAGATCGAGGAGCAAGTAATGACTTCCGCATCCCCAATCAAAAAAATAGAAGAACTCGCCACGGCATCAATTTGTATGGATTTCACATCCATTTTTTCATTCCGAACTCTCATATTCACTTTTATCGGACCTCTTTTCACAGTACTTCATTTCCTAGACTATGTTAAGCCCAAACGGGTGGTTCTTGAAATCGGGATGAACACCTAGTTAATTTCCTCATAGACTAAACTAAGGATTAACAACAAAGGATTAACAACAAAGGATGTCATGATATGCCAGCAATAGTTGGAGCGGTTAATATCAATTCGATAGGTAATAGCGGGGTTTTCAATATCGGCGATGTATACAACATCTCCCCCAAGAGCGCCGTCAAAACCTTCGCTGGCGCAGGCTCATTTGTTACGGGGAACAACTTGAAGATTAACAACCATCAAAGTGTGACGAATACGTATGATGCGGATGTCTTCGATCAGAATGTCACGAAAAACATATAGCCATGACTTGAGGAGCGTTAGGCCATGAACTTTTTCATCAACCAAAATATTGTCATCCATAGGCTAGAGGTCGGCGGTGTTACGAATTCTTCCGTATTTCAAATCGGGAGCGCAGGCATGATCAAGCCATTGTCCAATTTATATAATACCGGCGGGTTTACAGAACCTGCAGCTCCTGCACAGCCTGGCATTGGAGCCCCACCGCAGACATTCGTCCCTACCACCCCCCTAGTTCCAGTTACTCCCTTCGTCCCTTTAACCACGCCATAGCTGAAAAAGGGTGACCTTTTCAGGATTGAATATGTACAATGAGGAATGATGCCAGATGAATCTAAACAATTATTACATCCATTATATAAACCAACTCACTCATTACTTACAATTTCAGCAGAAGAAGTTAGATGAAATGCATCAAGTGATAAAACAGCTGCAGCAGGATGTCAGTGATCTGAAGACTAACCCCCAAACCATCAAAAATGAATACAAGTTTGACTTGCTAAAGGTTGAAAACCTGCAAGGAACACTTAATATCGGGTTAACGCCGAATGGAAATGAAGCTTCACTTGGGGAACTTGACGTCAATCAATCGATGAAGGTTCCGCAGGGGGAACAGCCGCACCCAGAACTTTATTCAGGAGTAAAAAGCAAAATATCACACTATTTCAGTCACAAGGCCGTTCGTGACTTGAATGATTTAGAAGAAAAATATAATTATCCTTTGGATGATCAATATCGCTCTTTTATCATTGATGATGTAAAAAAGCAAATTGATCAGAGGATTTTATATTACTTGCACCAGATCCGAAGTGATCAGTTTACTCCCGAGCAGCAAGATAACCTGGAGCAGTTGACGACGCAAAAGGTCATACAGGATATTAAACAAACCTTTGAAGCTTTCGTGAAAAATTTGCCTAAAAAAGGGGATTAGCGCGATGAGGTTTTCTGTTATAAATGGCGAAGTCAATATTGGGAATATCTCTGCACCTGAAATAGCCGCGTCATCAACTTTTATTATCGGAGATGTGCGAAATGTCGCTCTTGCCAGTATGTTCGAAACCCCTGCCGAAGATCTTATCGTAGGGGTCACCCATCCCCCATTTGCTGGACCGCCGCAAGCGGAGGAGCTGGAACCTAATGAGTAGGATATCTTCTGTCGGCAATGTTAACGTACTGAACGTATCGAATACCTCGGTGTTTGAAATCGGGGATTCGGTTAATATTGAAAAGTATAGCAGAGTACTTGCCATGCAAAGAGAACGCGCCATGTTCATCGGAGAGGAACACGATTTCTCCGATTATGAGATCTTTTCTCAGCCTATTCCGCAACCGAATGTCTATGAAACAGTAGAAATTACTACTATGAATCAAGCTCCCATTATTTCTGTGGGACGAATTGATGTCACAAGCGTTTCTACGGCATCCGTACTGCACATTGGTTCGACGGATAGAATCCGGGGATATACGCAGGTGAAACATATTCGACATTTATTGAGATAGGAGGAAGTGCCTTTGCCCTCGCTTATTCTAGGCCCTGTAAACATCAACACTAATGAAGGTGCAGTCAATTTTGGAGATAGCTTGAATGTCTCGCCGAAGAGTACATCTAAGTCCTTCTCAGGTTCAGGTGCGAGCAATACAGGAAATTGTGTGCTGGTAATCAACGGGGCAAGCGCAACGAATACTATTGATGCAAACGTAACCGATCAGTCAATGGCTGCCAATGCATAGTTATATTCTTACCGTAGCAAAAAAACTCCTTAAGTCGTAAACTAAGAGACTTAAGGAGTTTTTGAATGAGTAACTAGCCAATTTTTATTGTATCCTCATATAACTGATAGCCGTTTTTTCCTTTTTTCTTGGCTGCATACATGGCTTGATCAGCCCGGTCCAACAGTTCATCGAATTGTGTACCGTTTCCCGGACAAAAGCTTATCCCTATACTGGGTGTAATCATAAGGTGAATGCCTTTGAGATAAAAGGGCTCTTTCATTGCATCAACAATGCGTTGGGCTACGCCAACAGCTTGAGGTTTTGTTATATTATGTAAAATAATGATGAATTCGTCCCCTGCTAACCGGGAAATGACATCTCTCTTGCTCACCATGGCTTGAAGCCTCTCCGCCACAGATTTTAACAATTTATCCCCGACCTCATGTCCAAAGCTGTCATTAACTGATTTGAAGCGATCCAAATCAAGGAATAAAACCGCAAGATCACGGTTCTGGCTTTTCAGGGCTTGAAATGCCTTTTGCAGATACCTGCGGTTTGGAAGCCCTGTTAGATCATCATAGTGAGCTTCATAATTCATTTGCTTTTCTTGTTGCTTTTGTTCTGTATTATCCTGAAAGGCAATCACGATGCCAAGCATCTCCCCTTGCCCTGTTCTCATAGGGGCGATGCTGCTAAGAATCCATAGCTCGTTTCCATTCTTTGAACGAAGAACATATTGGGCAATTTTTTCTGAAGCACTTCCTTTGACCTGCTGGAGAGGATTGATCACTTCTGCCTTATTCCCATCAATTCTGGCCCGGTAAACATCAGAAATGAGTTTGCCTTCCGCTTCATGGATTTTCCATCCGGTCATTTTTTCTGCCATAGGATTCATGTAACTGATGAAGCCTTTGTCATCTGATGTCAAGACGGCATGAGCCATGCTATTGAGGGTTGTTCGTAACCATTCCTCCCTAAAGCGAAGCTCTTCTTCAATCCTTTTTTGCTCCTCCAGCATGTAGGTTACCGCAGTGACAACCTGGTCGAGAGGCATCTCTTTTTTTTCCATAGCCTTTCCCTTAAAACTTGGAGCAGGCAGTTGAGTGCGATTGGAGAAGGTATGATATAGCAGGTAAAGGAATAAGGAAACGCCTACTAAGGCAAAAAGAATTAGCGACTCTAAAACCCAAACCTTGTTTCGAAGGCTTTCGGCATCTGCTGGATACAGGTTATTTAATTCATGATTAACTTCATACATAACGAAAACCAATAATCCCTCGCTTACAAGGAAAACAGTAAGTATAGAAGCGATAAGTCTTTTTGGCTCTTTCATGACATTGCTTACAAAATGCCGCATCGGATTCACCTCAATAAAGTAACCGGAAAAAATAGGATCATCATTTTTGGAATAATCATGAAACCTAACCAATTCCTGCTCTATAACGAATACATTTTATATGATTCTATGACGTTTCTCAACTGAAATATATTTCAGCTTTAATCAGGAAACGAACCAAGGAGGACTATCCTTAGCGATAATCCTCCTTGGTTTACGTCCGTATTCTAAACAGCTTATGGCCGATCATATGAAATGTATAATGAGTTGGCACAACTCTTCGCTTGAGAACGCGCAGTTTCAATATCCTCTGCGGTGCTTAAAGCGACTGCCATTCTTCGCCCTACTTTCGTTTCGGGTTTTCCAAAAATGCGCACTTGGCTATTTGGAACTTGAAGCGCATCGGATAGGCCTTCGATTTGAAAAGCTTGCCGTTCTTCATCCGCTTTTAGCGTATAGGAAGCTCCAGGAGATAGCAGTCGAACGGATGGGATCGGCAAACCTAAAATCGCACGCACATGCAGTGCGAATTCAGATAGATCCTGAGTGACCATCGTTACCATTCCGGTATCATGCGGACGCGGGGATACCTCGCTGAAATAGATTTTATCCGCGCCTATAAACAATTCTACGCCGAATACCCCGAATCCGTTCAAGGCATCCGTCACTTTTTCGGCAATCCGTTCAGCTTCCTTGATTTGCTGTTCTGTCATCTGATGGGGCTGCCAAGACTCTATATAGTCACCGTCTTTTTGAATGTGGCCAATCGGCGGGCAGAAAACGGTCCCTGACGCCGATCGAACCGTTAGCAGAGTAATTTCCGAATCGAAATGAATAAACTCCTCAATAATGACGCGTGTGCTTTTACCTCGGCTGCCTTCCAGGGCGATTTGCCAAGATTGCTTAATATCTTCAAGGGAACGGCAAACACTCTGACCTTTCCCGGAGGAACTCATTACGGGTTTAATGACGCAAGGCGTCCCTATCTTTTGAACAGCTAGCTCTAGCTCTTCCAATGTATTCGCAAACTCATACTTTGCTGTCGGTAGTCCTAATTCCTCAGCAGCTAAACGGCGGATACCTTCACGGTCCATGGTAAGCTGGGTCGCGCGAGCCGTCGGGACAACATTAAATCCTTCTGACTCCAATTTCACGAGGGCGGAAGTGGCAATGGCTTCAATTTCAGGCACAATCAGATCAGGTTTTTCTTCCTGGATGAGAGCATAAAGCTTTTCAGGATCTAACATATCCACGACATGGAAACGGTGGGCCACTTGCATAGCTGGGGCATTGGGGTAGCGATCAACAGCTATGGTTTCTAGTCCTAGGCGCTGTGCTTCAATGATAACTTCCTTGCCTAATTCTCCTGAACCTAGGAGCAGTATTTTTTTAGCCAATGCATTCATAAAATCCTCCTAAAAACGAACGTTATTTAAATAAATTTATACCAATATTCGTTATTACGCTTAGAGTATAATTTATCTGTACATGCAAAGTCAAATGATTTCCAATGGATTAATTTAAAATAGACACTTACCCTAGGGGAGGTGTCTATTCGAGTTAGTACATTTGCACATAGGATAAAAGGAAAACAAGAGAGGGGTTGAAGGAAGATGAGGATTGTCCATCCCACGGAAACCTGTATAAAGGATGTTTATCACTACTGTATCGTTGAGCATATTCACCCAAGTCAGACGATTTATCGGCATAACTACCTTTACCAGCACAGGCATATGTTCCCTCATACGGAGCAAAACGTTATGGGATCTGTTCAACAACAGCACGTGGTCGTTCCGCCTGGACCGCCAAGTCCGCCCGATCGTAACTGTTAATCGGATAAAATAGTGAGGAGAGCAGACGACTCTCCTCACCCGAAGAATTTTAGGAAATACATATAAGAAAGGTTTTCACTTTAATGCATTAGTGAACTTAAACTTTCTTAAACAGTAAAAAGGGGATGCACTTGGTAATGGCATCCCCTTCATTGATTGACGTATGGCGTCCCAGGAGAGATTCGAACTCCCGACACACGGCTTAGAAGGCCGTTGCTCTATCCTGCTGAGCTACTGGGACAAAAGAATTTCTAGAACCCCGCCTATGCCGTATCACCAGTCTGTTTCTGGAACCCGCTCTCGCAGGTGGGTTTCCTCATGGTCTAGTTCGCTGTCCACTCCATCGAGGCTTAGCGTCGTATACTCAATGTTAGAATCCCTTAGTAACATTACGGTTCGAAACAAAGTTGGCGCTACGTACATTGCAGGTAAGTCATATTTTACACTATGCTAATTAGTCAGTCAACTTTCAAGTCTTGCAAAAAAGCCTTCTATTGGAGAAGGCCGATTTTTGGTAAAATCGGCCTCAAAGCTTACAGTCCTTTTCAATTTTTCTGAGGTTTGCTTTATACGTGGCTGTATGTGCCAAATGAGAGCTATCTCCTGCTTTATCATGCTCCGTCAAAACTTTTGCACCAGAGAAAATTAAGTCTTTGGCAATATCAAAATAGCCGTTGAAGATGGCTAGCGTTAAAGCTGTTGTCCCTCTTTGATTTTCTTGATTAAAGTCAGCCCCAAGGTTTATTAAATGGTTTACGAGTGATCGATTGTTTAACCTCGTAGCAATTAATAAAGCGGTATCACCTTTTTTGTTCTTCTGGTTGATATCCATTCCAAGATAGCCGATGAGGTCCGCTATATTATTTTTCCTAACCAGTTCCGTAAGATAATCTTCACTCATGCTCTTCCCTCCCAAAAAACGCTTCTTGGATGTATACGTTTAAAGGAGAAAGATTATTCCGGACACCGGGATTACAACTGCTTTGCCATTTCTGTTAGGGAGACATAATCTGTCTTACCGCTTCCTAGTATAGGCACATCTTCAATAAAAATCATTTTATGGGGAATCAGCAAGTTGGATTGCTTCAGTGATCGAATGTATTGGCTAAGCTTTTTTACTTCCGCTTCCTCGTATGTTGTAAATAAAATGACCCGTTCCCCTTTTCTTTCGTCCGGCACACTCACAGCAAAAAAATCAGGGCGTCCAAAGCATTGCGCGCTCAATTGTTCGATTTGATTTAAGGAAATCATTTCGCCGGCTATTTTAGCAAACCGCTTTAGTCGAGCCAGAATCGTAACATAGCCTTCTTCATCCACTTTAACTACATCTCCGGTGTCATACCATTCCTTGCGCGGGACGAAGCCTTCATCATGAAGAAGGTAGCCCTTCATCAGATTAGGTCCTTTAACAAGCAGCTTCCCCCCTTCTTTAATTCCTTCTACGGGTTTTATTATGTAGTCAATGAGGGGCAGAAGCTTTCCCACTGTCCCTTCCTTCTTATGTTCTGGCGTATTTATGGAAAGAATAGGGGAGGCTTCGGTCGTTCCATACCCTTCCAGCAAATCAATGCCGAACCGATCTTTCCATTTCATTACAACTTGAGGCTTTAACCTTTCTGCTCCTGCTATCACATATCTTAAAGTAAGAAAATCTTCAGGCTCGGCATATTTTTCATAGCCTTCAAAAAAGGTCGATGTCCCAAACAATGCAGTGGCCGCTTTTTCCCGCACTAAGACAGGAATTTCCTTGTAATGCAGCGGACTGGGAAAGGTATAACCATATATGCCGGATAACAACGGAAGCAGCGTTCCCACAGTCAAACCAAAGCTATGAAACATGGGCAGTGGATTAAAGAAGCGGTCTTCGGCAGTTAATTCGATCACATTTAATGCCTGGGATATATTGGCGTAAAGGTTGTCATGAGTAAGGATTACACCTTTAGGTCTATTCTCTGAACCCGACGTGAATAAAATGACTTCATTTGTCCTTGTTGATGCTGTTCGTTTGAATTGAAAATTAATAAATCCTTTGAATTTATTTATGATAGATATGGATTCTCGCACATCCTCCAAGTAGACAATAAAATATGAATGAGGCAAGGTATCCACAAGCCCTTGGAGGTTTGCTTTTTCCAGAAACTTGCGAGAGGTTAGAATGGTTTGCAGACCGGCTGTTTCTGCACAATCCTTTAAGCTTTCCTCTCCCATCGTAAAGTTCAGGATAGCAGGCGTCTTTCCCAGGCGGAACAAGGAGAAAAGAGTGAGAATATGACCTGCAGAATTGGGAAGCAAAACGCCAACGTTTTGTTGGTCCCTAATAAGCGAGTTCAGTTTATCGCTTAATACATAAATTCCTAAAAGCAAATCTTTATAAGTAATAGGTTTTTCAATATCCTCAACGATCACTTTATCCAGACCGAATCGATCTGCAGCCTGCAGCAGATCTTGAAACAAATTTCTATTCTTTGCTTCCGTTTTGGCAGCAAGTTCTTTTACGCTATGTACCGGTTCGACTCGCGAAGCAGGTTGACTTTGAAGCTTCATTTTATCACCTTTTCTGCACCAGCAGTTAGTATTCTGCCATAATTATCAAAGGAAAACATGTAGAGGGGAAAATGGATAGAGGCAAAAAGGGAAAGGAGCCGACAAAAGATCGGCTCTTTGCTCTATAGGGAAAAAATATTTCCAATGAGGCTTTTCTACTTCAGTTCCTGTAATAAATCCTCATACGGAGTGAGGTCAATCCCTTTTGCTTTAAGCATTTTCACGGCTCTTTCCTGCATGTCGCCAGGTGAAGCAATCAAGTAGCCACGGATAACCGCTTCCTTGGTAACCTCTCCTTCGGCCACATCCACGATCTTCTTTTCTATCCCTTTTCTAGCCATAGGGCGGACGAAAACAGGGATTGGTTTTAATAATTCTTCTAATAGTTCTTGGGCTTCTCTTTGCCACTCCATACTATACTTCCTCCTTGCGTGTTCCATTATCAGCATTGACCATTATTGCAAAATTATGTCGGTCTTATCCGCCTTTTCAATTTACAATATAAACACAAGAATAACAAGCTAAAAAGGACTTACCTCATCAAAGCAAGCAGTCCTTTAGTAAAAGCCTATGAATTAAGGCGATAAGCTGAAATCAAACTTGACTTCGCTCCAATTTTGTTGGATTGGACAATATGTTCTTTCAATAAACTCCACTTGGTTTTCGTAGGAAACAGTCAATACAGTTGACGACCGCGTGCCGTAATTCGGACTGGAAATGAACACAGGGGAAAGGATTCTCTCCCACTCTATTCCTGCCCCCGTATCAGGCAAATGATGATCCTCAGCCATAACATCATCGCTAAGGAGCTCAAAGAGTCTTTCCTGATCGAGATCAAGCGTATCGGTACAAGCCTCCATGAATTGCTTTCCCCTCTCCACTTTTGGCCAAGGGGTATCGAGTTCTGCGTTGCTTAAGCCATGAATGCCGGGGCTAACCTCTTCGACCTGATCCGCATCGGAATTATAGTAAAACAAGGCTTCCTTGTCAGCAACAAGGAGGTTAAAGCCCAGATATTGATCTCTGCGTTCCTTCACATGTGAAAGATAGGCTGATGGAGAAATTTCGCTGGATAAGAAACCGCTGACCAATTCTCCTCTTGATCTCATATCTTTTCTATGACTTGGGATTTTCCTTATATTTGTAAGAGCTGCCAAGCGGCCCGTTCTTGTAATTCCCATCCAGGTGCCAAGCTGCTCAAGGTCTCTGCCGGCTAAAATACCAGGCTGATCTTTCCAAAATGATGCAGGCTCCGTTGGCCGATTGTAAACTTCGTCGCGATTGGCAGCAACAATGAAGCGATATTTCGGATGATGATTATAGGAGAATAAGATAATACACACCGTTCCCCCCTCCTTCCCAAGAATCTCTGGCGAAATAGTGAACAACCAGGAGAAAGCTCCCTCCCGGTTGTTTATAGTTTGCGCAATTTGACTTTGCTTACAGAGTGATTTGCTCCCTTTTCTAAAATCAACTGTGCCCGTTCACGAGTAGGCAGAATATTTTGCTGAAGATTAACGGCATTAATCTCAAGCCATATTCTTTTGGCCGTTTGGATGGCTTCTTCGTCCGATAAGTGGGCATAGCGATGAAAGTAAGAACTAGGATTCTGAAAGGCGGTATCCCGCAGCAGCTGAAACCTTTCCACATACCACTGGAAAATATCCCCAACCTTCGCATCTACATAAATAGAAAAATCAAAGAAGTCGGATACGTAAACTCTAGGTATATATCGTTGGTTCCTCGCTTTCGGCATTTGCAGAACGTTAATGCCCTCAACGATGACAATATCAGGCTTCTTCATGACCTGTTCTTCTTCCGGAAGAATGTCATAATACAAGTGGGAGTATAGCGGTACAGTTATTTCAGGTCTTCCTGATTTGATATCCGCCATGAAACGAATGAGGCGGCGAATATTATAGCTTTCCGGGAAGCCCTTGCGCTCCATTAGACCCCGCTCTTCCAAAATGCGATTGGGATACAGGAACCCATCCGTGGTTACCAACTCTACTTTCGGATGATTCGGCCAGCGTGAAAGCAAAGCTTGCAATATTCTTGCCGAAGTGCTTTTTCCAACAGCGACGCTGCCCGCAATGCCAATGATATAAGGGACCTTCTCGGTTCTGCTGTTTAAGAAGGTATTCGTTGCCGCATGAAGCTCCTGTGTCGCAGCAACGTAAAGGTTCAGCAATCGCGAGAGGGGCAGATAAATTTCCGAGACTTCATCAAGGGAAACCTTTTCATTTAACCCTTTTAAAGCCTCCAATTCCTCCTGTGATAAGGGAAGTGCAATGGAATCCCTTAATCTAGCCCACTCTTCACGACCAAACGTTATGTATGGTGAGTAATTTTCATCCCCAGATCGTACCTCGAACATGTTCCCATGGAACCTCCTTTTGCAACTCCCGTTTGCACGAACTCAATACAGATCATTATAACAAATAAATACTCCAAGAGAACTAGTATGTACTTAAAATAATGAAAGAAATCGGGCAGATGAAGTCGCATGTCTTTTATTCATTTCCCCGATAAAAAATAAGAAGCACCTCTTCTATGCGATACGAGAGTGCTTCTACGAAATCTAAGCTTGAGGAGACCCAAATTGAGCCCACTGTTTTATTTTCTCCCCAGTTTCTTCAACCATGGAGACTACCTTTTCTTTCCCTTTGGTCTGTTGCTCTGCAGCCTGTTTAATTATGGTCTGAAATTGGTTCCACGACTGGTTTAATGCTTTTTCCTGCTCTTCCCAGCCTTTTTTAATCCATTCTGTGTTCGGCAATCCCCAAGAATTCCCACAGTCTAGATTATCAGCCCATTGCTTTTTCCATTGTTGAAGAAGAACTTGCTGCTGTTCCATTCCTTGCTTTACCCACTCCTGCTGAATGGAAAGGACTTGTTCAGCTTGTTTGGAAAATTGTTCTTGAACTTCAAAGCTTTTCTTGACACCGTAAACCCAGCCATTAACCCAGGATTGCACCATATCTTGTGGTTGATACATATTATTAGCCTCCTTATCAATACACCTATGTGTAATTTACATCTAATTGGTTTATTATGTCAATAAAAATTTATAGTTTCCCTACTTCATTTCTAAAGAATTGTTATATAATAATTTTTACACTCTGCGTTGTTGACAACTTCCATTATTGTGAATGATAGTTTATTCAAAATAAATGAATAGGGGTAGGCTGTATTGACAAGATATACATTTCATTTGCTTGAGAGCGAAAATCCAGATTTTGAAGAAAAAGATCATGTTATCCTTGCCGAAACACTTGCAGGGGCAATTGAGAAATTCGAGCGAAAACATGATCTGATTGCACCGGCATACTGGGATGAACCTTCCTATGAGAGATCTATTGAAATCATATTCAAGGATCATGTGGGGATGGTCAGGTATTCCATTCACTGGTAATAGCGGCCGGTTTTATTTCATCGCCATAAAAAATAGCGGAAATGATCCGCTATTTTTTATGAAGGAAAGTTAATTCGCTAAAGCGATAAAGCGGACAAAACTTTCCTGGAGGCATGAAAAGCTCTCTCCGGGAGAGCTTCATATAGAAGCTTTTCTTATTGCTTATTAAATAATCGTCCCAGCTCTTCCTTTTCCTCATTCGTCAAAAATTGCTCTGCCATAGGGAACAGAATATTTTCTTCTTTATGGAAGTGATCTCTTAGAATTAAAAAAGCTTGGATTGCAAAATCAGCCAACTTTATTTTTCTTTGAGTATCGGCATCAGCTTGGTGTGGGGCTTCATTCAAAAAGGCCCTGAGGTACCCTTTCGCTTGATCGTGCTCATATTCCATTACGGCTATCGGTCCGGTTTCACGCCCGATATAACGGGCCATCATCGGAAATAGGATTCCTTCCTCTCTTTCGGAATGGGGTGAAAGCTCACTTTCAAAGGTGGTTACCCGACTAACTAAGTCTTTCCATTTATCAGATCCACTCTCTTTTTCATCTATTTGTTTTAATTCCTGAGCAACCACATAGAATTCTTCCATTTGCTTTCTCAAAGGTGTATGTTCATCATAGAGCTTTTGCAAAGCTGTGCATAGGCTTACCTTCTCTGTTCTTCCCATCATACCGCCGCAAAATGACTGATTCATCCCGAACACTCCTTGCGTATTTTAGTTGTCGTCCTCGACCTGTTTACGATTATACAGTGAACGGAAAGTTCTTTATGTGATTGTTATCACGATTAATCTCTTGTGCCCAAAAGGTGAAAATACATCACGTTATTCCATGCCGTATTTTGTTCATCCGTACAGTAACTGCTTATTAGAAACTATCCCCTCTTGCGTTTCGGACACTAACCCTGAAAAGTATCCTCCAATTACAGCAGGGGCATTCCTCTACAAGCGCCTCGTTGAAATCGGATTAATTAAGGCTTAGCCAAAAGCCAAGTCAAAGCCCCTTTTAATGGGGCTTTTTTCTGTTGAGGCAGGTATGCAAAGCCTGCCCAGAATGCTATACTGAATGGTAAAAAGCTGAAATAAAAGGAGCGACTTATGGCACATCAGTGTGAAAGATGCGGTTCTCCCCATGGTGAACCTTACCAGTCTTTTGAATTAGAGAGCTGGGACATTTCCTTTGATAAAAGCAAAAATGTTCATTATATCTGCTTTCCTTGTTTTGATAAACTAACGGAAGCCAGACTTCAAACCGATGAAGTGAAGCAAAGGATGCTTCATAACCGTGAACAGCTGGAAAAGCTGATTGAAGAAGGCTTGGTCTGCCCTCAGTGTAAAGAACCCTTAGTAGAGGGAACCCATACTTGTCCGGAACATTAGGCTTTTTATGCGTTTAAGAAAGTTTGTTCACTTTATTGCTTTAATGAACTTAAACTTTCTTAAAACAGTAAAAAAAGAATCAGATGTCCATATCTGATTCTTTTTTTATGAATTCCTATTCCACTATCGAGTTCATCAGGGTTTTGGGTAAATGTTTAGATTGAAGCAAATAAGGCTTCCGATTTTCATCGTACAGTATGACAAAAGGTTCATGGTCAGGAAGAACGATGAAAAACGCTTCGTAAACCAATGATCGAATCCATTGATTTTCTACTTTCAGTGCTGGCTGCAAGGGAACTCTAACCATTTTTCCTTTTTTCGGTACGGTTTCCAACGGGGGAACAGCGCGGTCTATCGTTTCCAGATATTTTTTCATTTCATCCTGGATTTCCGAAGTGTTGGCAAATCGTTTGACAACCTGTTCCTGTTCGATATCAAAGACTTCGACATCAGCCATATATTCTGCCCTTGCGGGCTGAAAGCTGTTCAGCAATAACAAGGATAACAGGAGAATAAAAAGTTTTGTCCTCAAGTGGCACCGCCTTTTTCTTTTAAGGTACCCCTTGCTCTTTGTTCCATACCCCCGACTCTGGTCTATGGATGATAAAGGGGATTTATTATTTGCGCAAAATCAGTTAAGATGAAACGAGTATACAGATCAGTTCGCACAGGAGGAACTAGAAATACATGAGCTTATTAACTGTTGAAGAGCTTAGCCATAGCTTTGGCGATAGAACCTTATTTAAGAACGTGTCTTTTCGCCTGCTGGCTGGAGAGCATGTTGGATTAGTGGGCGCTAATGGAGTGGGAAAATCCACTCTGATGAATATCATTACTGGCCAAATTGTCCGCGATGACGGAAAAGTGGAATGGACGCCTAAGGTCCACTATGGCTATTTGGATCAGCACACGAAACTAACCCCGGGAAAAACGATTCGTGATGTCCTAAGAGATGCTTTTTTACCCCTTTACGAAGAGGAAAAGGAATTAATACTCATCTCCGAAAAAATGGCAGATGCTACTCCCGATGAGCTCGAAGCACTCCTTGAGCAGATGGGAGAAATCCAGGAGCGATTGGACGCTAGCGGATTTTATTTATCTGATGTAAAAGTGGAGGAAATGGCAAATGGTCTAGGTTTAGACGCCATCGGATTGGACCGGGACGTAGCTTCTTTAAGCGGCGGTCAACGTACCAAGGTACTGCTGGCTAAGCTGCTATTAGAAAAGCCAACTGTTCTTCTGCTTGATGAGCCGACCAACTATCTGGATGTAGAGCACATTCAGTGGTTGACCAATTACCTGAAGGACTACCCTTTTGCTTTTATGCTCATTTCCCATGATACAGATTTCATGAATAAAGTAGTGGATGTCATTTATCATCTCGAGTTTTCGAAGCTCACGAGATATAAAGCGAACTATGAGAAATTCCTTGAGATGGCTGATATCAATAAGCAGCAGCATATTGATGCGTATGAGAAGCAACAAGAATTTATTAAAAAGCAAGAGGACTTTATCCAGCGCAATAAAGCAAGATACTCAACCTCCGGCCGGGCCAAAAGCCGCCAGAAGCAATTGGAGCGAATTGAGAGGATCGACCGTCCGGAAACGGCCATGAAACCGACATTTGGCTTCAAGGAATCTCGAGCCAGCGGAAAAACGGTCTTTGAAGGAAAGGATCTGGAAATCGGCTATACCTCGGCTTTATTGCCGAAAATGAATGTGACGGTTGAGCGTGGAGAAAAAATTGCGATCATTGGATGTAACGGCGTGGGGAAATCTACGCTATTGAAGACCATCCTAGGTAAGATTAACCCATGGAAAGGGCAGTCCTATTTAGGAGACTTCCTCTTCCCTGCTTATTTTGAGCAAGAAGTGAAAGCCGGTAACCTCACCCCTCTGGATGACGTATGGAATGAATTTTCCCATTTGAACCAGCATGAGGTGCGAGGGGCACTGGCCCGGTGTGGATTGAAAAATGAACATATCACCCGTCCGTTAAATATGTTGAGCGGCGGAGAGCAAGCCAAAGTGCGCTTGTGCAAACTGATGATGAGAGAAAGCAATTGGCTCTTGCTTGATGAACCTACAAATCACTTGGATGTTGTGGCTAAAGAAGAATTGCAGCGAGCATTAAAAGAGTATAAAGGAACGGTTATCCTAGTATGTCACGAACCTGACTTTTACGAAGATTGGGTTACAACGGTTTGGAATGTGGAAGAATGGTCTATGCAGAATGCGTAAATAGCAAAGTATTAGGGCTGGCCCAAGCGGCTGGCCCTTCTTCTAATGATGGATACTACATCTTCGAAAGGGTTTCAATAGAAGCTTTTCTTCTAAGGAGGATCCGATGGATACGACAGAGATCTTGCAGCGAATACAGAACAGTCAGAAGAAAACGTCAGTAAAAATCTATATACAAGGAAACCTGAACCAAGTGGATTTTGGCAACGGGGCAAAAGTTATCCGAATGGGAGAAGGCGGAATTGTGTTTGGTGACTGGGAGCATTTGGAGCCCATTTTAACCAGCCATGCTGCGTTCATTGAACAGTATGTGGTAGAAGCTGATCGGAGAAACTCAGCCATTGATCTCCTGGATATTAAACATCTTGATGCACGGATAGAACCGGGAGCCATTATCCGCGAAGGGGTAACGATTGAAAAAGATGCGGTTATTATGATGGGGGCTTGCATAAACATTGGGGCGCGAATCGGCGCTAAAACCTTAATTGATATGAATGCGGTCATCGGCGGCAGGGCTGCGATCGGCAGCGGTTGTCACATTGGAGCTGGTACTGTAATTAAAGGGGTTATCTCGTCCCCGCATGCCAATCCTGTAACGATTGAGGATGATGTCGTGATTGGACCGAATGCTGTTATTTTGGAAGGTATACATATTGGGAAAGGAGCAGTGATCGGACCGGGATGTATCGTGACCAAAAACGTGAATCCTGGAGAAGTCATTCGCTCCCCGTTTCATTAAACTAGCGAACCAAAGGAGGCTGCTAGCGATGAGCTGGCCTCCTATTTACGTTAGCCGACCAATCGGTATTTTTCACGTAACTTTCCCAGCATCTCCGCTGTCATTTCTTCTAGGTTATAGCAAGGCTTGAACCCCCAATCCTCCATGGCGGCTGTGGCATCGATGGAGTTCGGCCAGCTCTCCGCAATCGATTGTCTAATGGGATCCACTTGATAATGCAATTGAAACTCGGGAATGTTTTTTTGAATCGACGCGGCTATCATCTCAGGCTCTACGCTCATAGCTGTAACATTGTAAGCATTGCGGTGCTTTAAACCTGATCCATCTGCTTCCATTAGTTGAATAATCGCCTGCAGGGCATCCGGCATATACATCATATCCAAATATGTTCCTTTCTCGATAAACGAGGTGTATTCCTTGCCGCGCACAGCTCCGTAATACATTTCAACCGCATAGTCTGTCGTTCCTCCACCTGGAGGAGTAATGTAAGAAATCAGTCCAGGAAAACGAAGTCCTCGGGTATCTACCCCAAACTTCCGATAGTAATAATCACAAAGCAGTTCGCCTGCCACTTTATTTACGCCATACATTGTAGTCGGTCTTTGGATGGTATCTTGCGGAGTCTGGTTCTTGGGGGTATTGGGTCCGAAGGCACCGATGGAACTGGGGGTAAACAACTGGCAGTTCAGTTCCCTGGCTACCTCAAGAGCGTTAATTAGGCCGCCCATATTCAAGTTCCAAGCGAGCAAAGGTTTAGCTTCTGCCGTGGCAGAAAGAAGCGCGGCTAAATGGATCACTGTATCTACTTGGAATTTCTTCGCTATATCATACATCGCTTGCGCATTCGTCACATCAAGCAGTTCAAAAGGCCCGCCTTGAACCGTAATACTGTCCCCTTTTCGTAAATCTGTTGCGATGACATGATTTGCACCATAAGCTTCTCTTAATTTATTCACGAGTTCAGAGCCAATTTGTCCCAAAGCGCCGGTAACCAGAATCTTTTTCATGCGGTACACTCCTCTCCTATTCCCAGCGTTTGAAGGTGTTTAGATAATCCCCATATTTTTTCCGACTTTCTCGTAAGTGGCCAACGCTTGATCCAGCATTTCTCTTGAGTGCGCTGCCGTCGGCATATTTCTTACCCTGCCTGTTCCTCTTTGCACAGTCGGAAAAACAATCGCTTTGGCATACACGCCATCTTCATATAATTTCCTGCTAAATTCCTGTGTCTTTACCTCATCTCCAATGATGCAAGGAGTAATCGGCGTCTCGCTGTCTCCGATATTGAAGCCCATTTGTTTCAAACTTTTTTTCAGATAGTTCCCATTTTCCCATAGTCGGTCATGGAGCTCTGTACTATTCATTAGAATCTCTATGGCTTGTAAACTTGCGGCAACGTCACCAGGTGTCAGGGATGTCGAGAAAAGAAACGGACGACTTCTGACCTTGAGCCAATCAATCAACTCTTTCTTTCCTGCAACGTAACCGCCAACTACACCGATTGCCTTCGAAAGAGTGCCGATTTGGAAGTCAACCCTGTCAGACAATCCGAAGTGTTTGACCGTACCTGCGCCCTTTCCTAATACCCCGGAGCCGTGCGCATCATCGACATACGTAATCAAATCCAACTCTTCCGCAATGCCCACAATATCTGGCAGTTTTGCAATATCTCCATCCATGGAGAAAACACCATCTGTAATAACCATGAGCTTATTGTATTTTCCTGATGCTTTTGCTTCATGGGCTTTCTTTCGCAAGTCATCCATATCCGAATGATTAAAGTGAATAATCTGGGCCCTGGATAGCCGGCATCCATCAATGATGGATGCATGGTTCAGCTCATCGGATAAGATCGCATCCTGATTATCCATAACTGCAGAAATGGCGGCCATATTGCAATTAAAGCCTGACTGATAAGCAATGGCTGCTTCCGTATGTTTAAACTCGGCAAGCTTCTCTTCCAGCCTCACGTGAAGCTCCATCGTTCCGTTAATCGTTCGTACCG
The DNA here is from genome assembly GCF_040813775.1 of Ammoniphilus soli. Taxonomy (NCBI): domain Bacteria; kingdom Bacillati; phylum Bacillota; class Bacilli; order Caryophanales; family Paenibacillaceae; genus Ammoniphilus; species Ammoniphilus soli. The sequence continues at coordinate 65,213 of NZ_JBEGDL010000003.1, read as the reverse complement.
CTCCCGCTCCAACACCGAATTGACGGGTAGCTTGTGTGGCAGCCTCGATGAGTCGGGTATCTGTCGCTAAACCTAAGTAGTTGTTTGAAGAAAGATTGATGAGCTGTTTGCCGCGTATAGTAATCACGGGACCGTTGGCGCTTTGTAAAGGATCGATTTCGTTGTAAAGCCCCCTTTTTTTCAAGTCCCCCAGGTTCTCTTCCAAAAATCGGTCCAGTCCTTTGCTTGTCATGGCTTTCCCCTCCATTAGAGATCATGAGCATTTAGCTATTTCCAGGTTTTTGTCTTAATTTTAAAAGATAAATGTCCGTGTGTGAAAGACAATATGTAGTGCGTATACATTCCTTTAAAAACAATGGTTTGTGTTTTAAATTTATCATATTCATGTTATAATGTCCACATGACAAGGACGGAATTGATGGAGAAAGTATGCCTAAATTTCAATAGCTTTTCCATACTAATTCTTACTAGGTCATGTTGTATGACTGATGCATATCATCTATTTTTTTAAGGAGTGCTAACCATGACAGTTGGAACAATTCGGTTGGAGAAGGATTTTCTGGGTGAAAAAGAGGTGCCTGCAGAGGCTTATTATGGGATTCAAACCTTGAGAGCAGTCGATAACTTTCCGATTACAGGATATCGGATTCATGAGGAGCTCATTCGGGCACTCGGCATGGTGAAAAAGGCAGCTGCTCAGGCTAACATGGAGGTTTCTCGGTTGCAGCCCCGGCTTGGACAAGCCATCGTACAGGCGGCTGATGAAATCATCCAAGGCCAATGGCATGATCAGTTTATTGTTGACCCCATCCAGGGGGGAGCAGGAACTTCCATAAATATGAATGCAAATGAAGTGATTGCCAATCGGGCAATTGAATTGCTGGGAGGAGTTAAAGGGGATTATTTTAGCCTAAGCCCCAATACGCATGTCAACATGTCCCAATCCACGAACGATGCCTTTCCTACTGCTGTCCGGATTGCTGTACTTTCCTTGGTGGATCAATTGCTGTCTACCATGGAGACGATGCTACATACCTTTAATCAAAAGGCCCGGGAGTTTGACCCGGTAATCAAAATGGGGCGCACCCACCTGCAGGACGCCGTTCCCATCCGCTTAGGGCAAGAATTTGAGGCATATGCCCGGGCTGTAGCTCGAGATATCAAGCGCATAAGAAAAACCCGCGAGCACTTGTATGAGGTAAACATGGGGGCTACTGCCGTAGGAACCGGGCTAAATGCAGATCCTCGATATATCCAGCGTGTAGTTGAACTGCTAGCGAAAAGCAGCGGACACCCGCTCGTGCATGCAGCGCATCTAGTGGATGCTACACAGAATACGGATGTTTATGCAGAAGTATCGGCTTCATTGAAGGTCTGCATGATTAATATGTCTAAAATTTCCAATGATTTGCGCTTGATGGCTTCCGGTCCTCGCACCGGATTAGGCGAGATCAACCTTCCTTCAAGACAGCCGGGTTCTTCTATCATGCCGGGGAAAGTCAATCCGGTCATGTGCGAAGTAATCAATCAAGTTGCCTTTCAGGTAATGGGAAATGATCATACCATTTGTCTGGCTGCCGAAGCCGGACAGCTTGAATTAAACGTTATGGAGCCTGTGCTCTTTTTCAATCTGATTCAATCTTTAAGTATCATGAATCAGGCTTTTGATGTTTTTACCCGTCATTGCTTAGAAGGCATTGAAGCCAATGTGGAGCGCTGCAAAGAGTATGTAGAACGCAGCGTGGGCATTATTACTGCTCTTAACCCCCACTTGGGATATGAAACTGCAGCACGAATCGCCCGAGAGGCAATCCAAACCGGAAAATCCGTCCGGGAGCTTTGCCTACTGTACAATGTGTTAACAGAAGAAGAGCTAAACATTATTCTTGATCCTTATGAAATGACCTACCCAGGGATTGCCGGGGCTTCATTGTTAGAGAAGGAGTAAAAGCTAGGCTAAGAAAAGGGAAAGATTCAACGGTCTTTTCCTTTTTTCTCTATTTATTTAGTCCACTCTATCGAGAACCACTCATTCCAGTCTTCAGCAGAATTTCCAATCCTCCATTTGCTCAGGTTTTCTGTTGCTCCCTTCATCCCTGGCCCTCCTGCGACAATCTTGAGTGCCGGATAATTGGTTAGAAGCGAAAGAATCTTTTCCTCTACTGAGCTTTGAAGCTTTTGACTGGTAATGGAAATACAAACCACCCCAATATTGAATTGGGTGATAAAATCATCTATCCCATCCAAAGGGATATCTGCTCCTAGGTAGGCAACGTCCATCCCCTTTCCTCGCAAAAAGAGCGTAAACAACAATAACCCTATTTGATGGTGTTCACCCGGGGGGCACAAAGCAATAGCGCGCGGAAGGCTCCTATCTAATGGGAAAACACGGAGAACCGGAGTGATTCGATGCATAAGCCAATGGCTAGCGAATTGCACCTGAAAAATAGAGGCCTCTCCATCCCTATATTCATCCCCTATTCGGTTCAGTATCTGAGGCACGATTTGCTGAAAAACAGTTTCAAAAGACCATACAGCCAAGCATAAGTCCCATGCTTGGCTGGCATGTTCCGATTCGAGAGCCTTCAGAGACTGAAACAACTGCTGAACGAGAGAAGCATTCGACTCCTTCATTTCTTTTATCGAAAGGGTCTCTGTCTTCTCCTCTTGTTGCTTTTTCTTCAATAAGAGTTGAACAGCTTGACTGATGTTCACCCCTTCTTCCTCTGTTTGTTTCCTTAGCCACTTTAAATCCTGTACATCTTTCTCTGAATAAAGGCGGTGGCCTCCCTCCGTTCTTTCGGATGGGCCTAAGCCGTATCTTCTTTCCCATGCTCGGATGGTAACCGCCGAAATTCCCGTCAAGATAGAGACTTTTTTTATTGTATACATGTTATTCTCAACTTTCCTTCTTGGATGAAATAATGATTAGCAAGATTGTACAATAAAGTTTTCACTCCTGTACAGTTTGCGGGTGCCTTTTTTATATTCCATAGATATCGGTCCAAGAGAAATGGTGGACGGATTAATAGAATAAATAGTATTAATTTCATAGGAGGTTAGTTATGGAAAAGTTACCTAAGAACAAGCGAAGAAAACTGATCAGAATCATAAATCAACTAAAAGGTAAAGTGTTTACCTTAAGAGACTCGAATGGGAAAGAATATCGGATGGCAGTACATGGTATCCAAGGTGATTACGTAGTCCTGAGACAAGTTCAAGCAGGCTCTTCGCGTGGACGTCTCCGTATTCTTCCTTTCTTCTTCCTCTTTCCTTTCTTTTTCTTCTTCCCATTCCTTTAACCTAAATGAATTAAAAGCCGAAACACACAATATTGCAACACGGTTTGCTTTTGACGTCCCCTGCGATTTGGCTGGCTAGATATTAGTCATAAATTTAGATAAAACCGATATGTTTAGGGTATAGCTTGCATCAAGGGGGACTTTGCCATGAACGATTTCTTTGAACGAGTAAAACGAGAAGTTGCCCATCTTGAGCTTCAGACAGCAGCAAACGGCTCTGAAACCTTTGAAGCTGTTTCGCTCACAGCAGACGTACTCCTCGCGCTTCTGAACCAATTCAAGATTCAAGAGATTCAAAAGCTAGATGTTGTCATCTCTGGTTCCTCCATCGTTGTCAAAGGAGAAGCCCGCAAGTTGATGATCAAGATCCCCTTCTCTGTGTCGATGAAACCCGCTGAAGTCCGTGAGGGAAAAATAAGATTTATTGTAAAGGAAATGAGCCCCGTTAACGTTCCTTGGCTTAATCAAAAGATATTTAACCATCCACCTTATGTAGTTTTTGAGGAAGGGTGCATTTATTTAAGCCTCAAGCCACTTGATTATCTGCAAAAGCTTAAAAATAAGACGATTGATCATGTGGAGATCAAGAACGATAAATTAATGGTTTTAATTCGACCGTATAAAGTGATACAAAGGCATTCCTAAATAATAGGGTTGCTTTTCTTTTTTTTAATTTTCACTGTATCTACCTTAGCTTTATGGAGTATGTTAAAATATAAATAAAAAAATTTTCGTGTAATTCATACTAGTAAAGGAGGCTTTTTAATGTTTACCTGGGTCAGCGTGGGGGCGGGGTTGCTTGTTACGGCTTATGCTATCCTTTTTCATCAGCTCTTTGGATTATTAGAGGAAAATTAGAAAAAGCATCATTGAGGAAACCCAGGGCAGCCAGACCACTATTAAAGGAAACTTTTTATGCGGAAAAAGGACGATAGCTCAAAGGAGTTTTGACTGCCTTTTTCCAAAATAAAAAAGAATCCCATCGCCCGTTGCGATCGGATTCTTTTTTATTTTGGCTATTCGATAATCACTGCATCTTTCTTCATTTCATCCGTTACTTGAATTCCGGCATCCTTGGCTGCCTTGAGGTTAATGTAAAGCTGCGTTTTTTCAGGAAACCCAACCGGGATATCCCCAGGGTTCTTCCCTTTTAGGATTTCAACAGCCTTTTGACCAGCTTGGTAGCCATTTTCGAATTCTTCTACGCCAGATCCTGCAAATACTCCACGTTCCACAGAGTCTCCATCTCCAGCAAAGAACGGAAGTTTGTTTTGGTTGGCTACTTGAATAACGGATTCTAAGGCGGAGGCGACCGTGTTATCTTTGAAGTAAGCTAAAGCATCTACTCGCCCAACTAAGGATTCAGCCGCTTGTTGAACTTCGGAACTCTTCGTTGCCGTTGCTTCCACAGCTTCTAATCCTAATTCGGCTATTGCTTTCTTCGCCTGCTCTACGTTATACACAGCGTTTTGTTCACCGTTGTTATAGATGATTCCCACTTTCTTTGCTTCAGGGAAGAATTCTTTAATCGCCTTAATGGTGTTTTTGACTCCCTCAGGATGTGTATCGGACATTCCTGTTACATTGGCTCCAGGCTTATCCACTTGAGAGACAAGCTTCGCGCCAAGAGGATCGGTAATGGCCGCGAATACTACCGGAATATCTTGAGTAGCCTTTGCTACCGCTTGGGCACTTGGCGTGGAAATCGCTAAAATCAAGTCGGTCTGGTCACTTACGAACTTCTGCGCAATGGTAATGTTGTTATTCATATCCCCCTGCGCAATTTGAACATCGACTTTTAAGTTCTTCCCTTCCTCATATCCAGCATCCTTTAATGCAGCCAAGAATCCTTCGCGGGTTTCATCGAGCGATGGGTGTTCTACGATCTGTGTAATACCAATCTTCACTGTTTTTTCCGCTGGTGTAGCCTCCGTGGGGCTAGCAGATGGGGCAGATTGGGTACCGCAAGCGCTAAGGAATACCATAGCTCCCATAGCCGTTAATGATAAAAATTTCTTCATAAACTCTCCTCCTCTAAACTCAGCTCACTCAACTAAAATCATTTTCTTAATGTTTTGTATTATATAGTAGACAAAGAAAATGATCAATCATAAATTTGTTAATGTAGATAATAAAATGATTTTTTCGCCTAAAAGAAAACGTTTCCAAAGTTGATGTTTCTATAGTATAATGGAGACATGGAATTATAATATCCTCAAGAGTGGGAGGTAAAAAATGTACTACGCTTCCGGCAAGGATGTAACCGTTACCATTTGGGAGAAGGGCATTACTTTTCAAGGCAAGATTGAGAAATGGAGCCATAATGAAGTCATCATAAACGAAAAAAATAATCGCACGAAGTGGACCTTCCCTTATCAAGATGTACTAAAGGGAAAGATAAAAATCTCACCTAAAAAGTTGCATTAATAATGCCTCCCCTCACAGGGAGGCTTTTTCTATGGGATAAGGAAGGATTACGATTACACAAGAAGTGCTTTGATAAAAACTTTTATAATTGTCTCTTTTTCGGGGGAAGATGAGAGGAACCAACAACCGAAAGGAGATGTAAGATGAAAAAGGTATTCATTGCTCGAACCCTTGCTTTTTGCCTTTTGCTTACTGTTCTTTCTCCCGCTAATCTCCATGGGGCAAGCGAGGTTCCATCGAGGAAAGTGGCAATCGTCATTGACGACTTAGGCAACGACATGCTCGGAACCGAAGAAATTCTTAACCTTGATATTCCTATAACCGTGGCTATCATGCCCTTTCTGCCCACGACGAAACGCGATGCTAAATGGGCCAAGGAGAAGGGCCATGATGTTTTTGTCCACCTCCCCATGGAACCGAATCGAGGGAAAAAAAGCTGGCTTGGACCTGGAGCGATAACAACGGACCTGAGTGATGAGGAAATCAGGAACCGGGTCCATGCCGCTATTGATGATGTCCCTCATGCGATAGGGATGAATAATCATATGGGGTCCAAAGTCACAGCGGAACCTAGGGTCATGAGGATTGTCTTAGAGGTTTGCAAGGAGCGAAATCTTATCTATTTAGACAGTAAAACTACTCATAAAAGCGTTATACCTGAACTAGCAAAAGAAATTGGCGTACCCGTGATTGAAAATCACATTTTCCTTGATGATATTTATCAGGTATCCCATATAAGCAAACAGTTTCGTATCCTCTTGAAGCATATCCAGCATCACCCGGAGTGTATTGCCATAGGACACGTGGGTCCACCAGGAAAAAAAACAGCAGCTTTGCTGAAAGAAAATATCCCTATTATTCAAAAGGAAGCCGAATTTGTCCTCGCCTCTGATTTTGTAATCCCTCAGCCTCCTCTTCTGAACATGTCTGGGGGGAAGTAAAGGAAAAACCCCATTCAACCCTTGTTTCGAATGGGGTTTGCTGTTTTTACTTAATAAGAAAGTATAAACTACTTTCAATGAAGCTTTCTTTATTGCTGTTTTTCCTTCGTTACGGCTAGCTGCTGCTTTAATTTACGAGCAAACAGACGCCTCCACCAAGGCATTTCTACATAAGATTGCAATGATTTCATTTGTTCGTAAAGTAAATCAGACCGTTGTTGTTGTGTTTCCATGAAACTTTTCATTTGAGTAAGAACTGCATCGGCTTCGGTTTGAAACTCGTGCATTTCATTTTTCATCTTTTCATTTAATGCACGCATCTCACGTGCGATTTCTTCTTGAAGAATTCTTAGCTCTGAAATCGACTTTTTCGACTTTTTTTCGGTTTGGTCTGCGGTTTCTGCGATCCGCTGAATATGTATGGTGGACTCACTGCGCCAGTCTTCCATCACTTTATACTCTTTGGCAAGGATCGATGTGCGGGTAAGAATTTCATCTACGTTTTTCTGCTGGGTTTGCTGAGAGCTAATCAGATTTTGGTAGTCTTCCTGAAGGGATAGCATCGTTTTCCATTCATCATGCTGCCCGTTTTCCCATGCGTCAAGAATGGGCCGAAGGATTTTCATTTGCTCATTCCATTGAACATTCTGCAAGTAAAGGCACGTGCTAAGATAGCCAAGGAATTCAATTGCCTCATGATAATTTTCCATAGCATGCGCCATTTCCTGGGAATTTCTCCCTGTCATTCCACCCATTAAACGTTTCATAAAGCTTTGTTTTTGCAAATTGGCAAATCCGCCTTTGGCGGCATCGGAAAAATGAATAAGTTCATCTGTTATGGATTTGACTTGCTTAGGATCAGACATTGCGTTCAACATTTCAGCTGTCTGTTCATTTAATTCTATCTTTTCGCCATTTATCTGCCAGACTCTTTTTTCGTCGCTCATCGTACTCTCCTCTACCCATCCTATTTTTCTTTAACACTTATGATAACCTAACTGGGATTAAATTTCGACAGTCTTTCAGCACAGATAGGAGGGTAGCCCTGGGGCTACCCTCCTATCTGTGTGTTATGGTGTGTTTGGTACCATCGAATTTTTAAGCTCATTGATCAGGTTATCGATAATGGTTTGGACAGGAAGAATTTCTTTTATCTCATGAACCCTTGCTCCGGCAAAGACAAGACCATCTTCTGCATCGCCATTTACCGACCGGATGAGAGAATCTAACGTGCAAAAGTTATAGGAGCATGATTTAAGGCACTGACGGCACTTTTCAATCCTAAGCTTGGAACCTTCCAATACTTTTTCAATAAAGTTATTACGGATGGCCCGCCCCTCCAGCCCAACTGTTGTTTTTACCAAGACTGTGTCACCCTCTTGGCATTCGAGGTACTTTTGTTTAAAGGAAGGATGGGCGTCACACTCAACGCTTGCAACAAAGCGTGTACCCATTTGCACCCCTGAAGCCCCTAATTCAAATGCTCTCGCTATGTCAGCCCCCGTTAAAATGCCGCCAGCTGCAATCACAGGTACTTTAACAGCTTCAACTACCTCAGGCAGGATATCAAATAACGGCCGGTCCGTGCCTAGATGGCCTCCCGCTTCATGCCCTTCTACGACAATCGCGGCTGCCCCTAGTTTTTCCGCTAATTTGGCAAACTTCGCAGAAGAAACGATTGAAAGGACTGGGACGCCGTATTCCTTGCCCCACGCGTACATATCTCTAGAGAAGCCGGCTCCAGATATAATGAAATCCACCTTTTCTTCCATAGCGGCCTTCACCGTTTCAGCAAAGTCCTTTATTGCAAATAATACATTTACCCCAATATATCCTTTGCCTTGAGTCAACTCTCTTGCTCTGCGTATATGTGACCTCATCTTTTCAATCGGGATGCCGGTACCGGATATGATTCCGATCCCTCCAGCATTGGCTACAGCTGAGGCAAGCCCGCTTAGAGACACAGCAACCCCCATGCCTCCTTGTATAATCGGTACCTCCGGAGTCATGTGGGCAATTTTCAATTGTGGAATTTTCAATCCCTTTACCCCCTATACCTTTCGGAAAATAATTTTAATTCCTCCCCAGGAATTATATTTCAACTATATACTATCCGAGATTGGACTGCAAAGAGCTTTAAGGCAAAAGTGTGGCTAATTTTAGACATATTTAAAAAGGGAAAGCAATTCGCCTTCCCTTTACACAAAAAATATGATGGATTTATTAGGACTAGGAGTCCCCGCTAAGCGGGTTCTTATACTCCAACAAATACTACCTTTGCTTCAGGATTTTCCAATTGGATCTTAAGTACCTCATGCTTGATATCATCGATGTTGTGGCGCAGAACGGTACATTCTGGGCGTTTCTTCATGGTCATGTTGACCTTATCCTGATTGCCATAGGTAATCGTATTCTCGACAAAAATTAATTTGTACACTATGATCATCTCCTTTGCTATAGACTTTACTACAATTTAGGAAAATACTCACTAATTTTTTTCTGCTGGAAGTCATAAAAGCAAATGTTTCTCATAGGATAGATGTTACAACGCAAGGGGGTAGATGTTTGTAGAAATTTGTCTATTAAAGGTCGGATTTAATCGAATTGACAGAACTGTTTGACAGAAATCTAAATCCATGTATAATAATATGAATCAAACTTACGCATCAACTATTACAATATTCGAAGGAGAGGTTTTTATGAAAAGTAAGGCTGTCATTTACTTGTATTATCTCATTCCTTGTATCCTAGGAATTCTATATTACCTTACTCAGATGTAAGCAACTCTGTCGCTATAGCCAAAGCCAGGAAACAATCGATACAGTGATGAGCATGTAAAGCAGGTTTAGCGGAATCCCTACTTTTAGATAATCGGAAAAGCGATAGCCTCCCGGTCCGTAAACAATCAGATTGGTTTGATAGCCGATAGGAGTGGCGAAGCTTGCTGAGGCGGCGATGGTTATGGTAACGATCTGCGCCAGCTTGCTGGGCTATGGCTTGCGAGATGGGAAACATGAGAACAGCTGCAGCATTGTTAGTAACGATTTCAGTAAAAAAGGTCGTGACTAAATATACACAGGCAAGCATGCCGATGATACCAAGGCCATGGGTTACACGGACAAAAGATTGGGCAAGCCAAGCGGCAGCACCAGTCTTATCTAACGCTATTCCTATACCAATGGCGCTTGCAATCATAATGAGAACATTGAAATGAATATGTTTTTTAGCCCCTTCAAATGAGATGGCTTTCGTTATAAATAATACTATAACCGCTAGTACGGCCGCTTTAAACATCGACAGTATCTCCAATGTCGCTAACAATACCACAATAGCAAGATATCCCCAGGTTTGAATTGGATATCCCCTACTTTTGTATTGATTCGCCCTTGATTGCGGTGTACAGCTATGACACCTGCTCCATATTTACCCCGAAAGCTGCTTTCCTTCACTGATTGATTAATAATAGAGGACTGGTGCGAAACAACAGCTTCCACAAGAAAAGCACTCCCATTGTGCAGGTCATCTAATTTAAGGTCTATGCCCGTCTCTATTTTTAGCCCCTTAATTTGTTGCAAATCCACTATAGTCGATACTAATCCTGTAAAAATGAGCCGATCCCCTTCCCGGAGGGTTCGATCGGTTTGTACAGGAGCAATGCGGTGCCCGTTCCGGATAATCTCGATGAGATACAGTCCTTCCAAGCGTCGGAGCCCAGCTTCCGCTACGGTTTTACCTATTATCGGTGAATCTTTCAAAACCACCGCTTCGGACAAGTATTCTCTCGTGCTTTCGACAAAAGTTTCTTCCGAAGTTTTTCGTGACGGCAACAGTCGATATTCAATAGCTCCCATATATACAATGCCAGCAATGCAAACTTTCTTAAACAGTTAAAAATGAAGGCTGACTCAAGTGAGTCAGCCTTCATTTCCATTCTATGGATTGCATGACATGGAGCAAGGTCTGAACCATAAATTCCAGATCTTCATCAGTAACAACAAAAGGCGGAGACAAGGTTAGGATATTATTAAAGCCTGGGACAGTATCCCCATTTCTTCCGATAATCAACCCGCGTTTTTTACATTCTCCAATGACCTGGAGCACAAGCTCAGGTGATGCTGGTTTCTTGCTTTGGCGATTCTCCACTAATTCGATCCCAAGCATAAATCCAAAACTTCGGATATCCCCAACATGAGGATGATCTTCAAGAGAAGCCAGTTTTGCCCTTAGCTGGCCGCCTAACTCCCCCGCTCGCTTTACGAGATTATGCTCTTCGATTAACTCAAGGTTACGGAGAGCCAAGGCACAGGCAGCTGGATTTCCGCCAAAAGTATTGACATGCCGAAAGTGCTGATGGGTCCCCTGTTCCTTGAAAGACTGGGTGAGCTCTTCCCGAACCGCTGTAGCGGATAGCGGAAGGTAGGCACTCGTTATTCCCTTAGCCATCGTTACGATATCCGGTTGTACTCCAAAATTCTGATGGCCAAAAGGCTTCCCAGACCGTCCAAAACCACAGATAACCTCATCTACAATAAGCAGTACCCCATGTTTGTCACAAATGTCTCTTACCTTTGACATATATTCTGGCGGCGGTACGATAACGCCGCCTCCGGTTATCACCGGTTCCATAATGACACCGGCAACGGTCTCAGCGCCTTCCCAGTTGATCGTATCGTCGATAGCGGAAGCGCATTCTAGCTCACAGCTGCCATACGTTTTATTAAAGGGGCATCGATAGCAATATGGCGGGGCCACATGCGAAAATCCTGGCGCAAGAGGTTCATATTTCTTCTTGCGTTCTGCTTGGCCCGTAGCCGCCAGTGACCCCATTGAATTTCCGTGATAAGCCCGATAACGCGAAATAAACTTGTAACGACCGGGTTGACCGTTCTGATGATGATATTGGCGTGCTATTTTAAAGGCCGTCTCATTGGCTTCCGAACCTGAATTCGAGAAAAAAATCCGATACTCTCCTCCCAGCCATTGATTGAGCTTTTCCGTTAGCTGGATAGCGGGAATATGGCTTTGGGTTAGTGGATAGTAGGGCATCAGACACAGTTGCTGAAAGGCTGCGTCTGCCAATTCCTTGTTCCCGAAGCCAATGTTCACACACCAAAGGCCTGACATCCCTTCCAGATAGCGATTTCCATCAATATCGGTAATCCAAGCTCCTTCTGCGCCTTTTACGATCATTGGGTTGGGATTATAGGGTGACATGTGATGCCACATATATTTCCGGTCTGCTTCCAACAGCGTATCCTTGTCATTAGGTTTCACTGAATTATTGGCCCCCTTTTTCAAATATTGCAACAACTATTGCCATAAAGGCATATATAGCAGAAATTATTTTACAAAAGTCTTCTGGGAACCGATATTTAAGTCTCCGTCATCGAACCAGCGAGATGTGATTGTCTTTTTTTTCGTAAAAAACTCAATTCCGTCCTTTCCGTTGGCGTGTAGATCACCATAGAAAGATTGCTTCCACCCCGTAAAGGAGAAGAATCCCATCGGTGCCGGGACTCCGACATTCACCCCTACCATCCCAGCATCGACTCGTTGGACAAACTCTCTGGCGAGTCTGCCACTATTTGTATAGATGCAGGCTCCGTTACCATAGCGGGACTGACTAATAACCTGCAGCCCTTCCTCAAAGTCCTTTACTCTACTTACACTTAGTACCGGGGCAAATATCTCATCTCGAATAATCTCCATCTCGGGATGAGCATGATCAAAAATGGTTGGTCCAAGGAAGTAGCCTTTCTCTATTTCTCCAACATCCTGACGCCCGTCTCGGACAAGTGCAGCGCCCTGGGTCAGTCCTTTTTCGATATAATCATGAACCCGTTGGAGATGAGAAGAGCGGATCACAGGTCCCAGATCGATCCCTTGTTCTAGGCCATTGCCTATCTTTAAAGCGCTAGATTCTTCTATTAGGCAGTGGACCAATTCGTCAGCGATATCGTTGACAGCAACGACTACGCTTGCTGCCATGCATCGTTCTCCGGCACAGCCGAAAGCGGCACTAGCAATCGTTTTGGCTGCTCTGCGGAGATTGCTATCCGGCATAACAAGATGATGATTTTTTGCTCCAGCTAATGCCTGAACTCGTTTTCCATGTGCAGCCCCTGTTTTATAGACGTATTCCGCAACCGGTTGGGATCCCACAAACGAAATGGCTTTCACATCCGCGTGTTCCAGCAGCCCATTGACAACATCATGAGCCCCATGGACAATGTTGAATACTCCTTTAGGCAGGCCTGACTGCTCTAATAATTCCGCAATGCGGATGGATGACATGGGAGTCCGTTCAGATGGTTTGAGAATGAAGGTGTTCCCTGCGGTGATGGCGATAGGATACATCCACATCGGCACCATGACAGGAAAGTTAAATGGACAAATCCCCGCTACAATACCGAGGGGCATGCGGATATTTTCTGAATCTACTTCTCGGGCTATATTGGGAAGGGAATCTCCCATCAGGAGAGTGGGCATGCCAGCAGCAAATTCTACCATTTCAATGGCTCTCAAAAGCTCCGCTTGAGCTTCTGCAAGATTTTTTCCATTCTCCAGCGTAATCATACGGGCTAACTCATCTTGATGCTGGAAAAGTAAATGCTGAAAGCGGAACATAACCCTTGCTCGTTCTATAACGGGCGTTTCGCTCCATGACTGGAAAGCATCCTTTGCCGCATGCACCGCAGCGTTCAGGTCCTCTTTCCCTGATAGGGGTACGCGTGACAGCAGTTCATTTGTTGCCGGATTCGGCACATCCTCGTACATCTCTGTTTGGGCTTCTAGCCATTGGCCCCGAATATAATTTTTTAATCGATCTGCGTTGTTCTTGCTTCTCATATCGTTCCTCCCTAGTAAATTTGCATTTTCTAGTAACGTGTCAATTGCAGAGAATTATAAATTTTCACGTGGGGTTGTTGGAATATATCTGTTGTAATCAATAAAGCGTTTTTAGAGAAATGATTCCCTTTATAAATATATACAAAAAGAATCTAAAATTGGATTATCTGTTAAATAATATACCAAAAAATATTGAATTTTACAACAAATAGGAATATAATAATTACTGAAATCAAATATTGTCTAAAGGGGGCCGAATATGCAGACTCAGATGGAACGGAACGGCATCGTTACGTTAACCGGAGAGGGTGAAGCACTGATTACAGATAGTCCGCTTTGGAATGATGACTTAAGACCAACTACAGAAGAGGAACATCACTGGACGGGCTACAACTTTGCGAGCCTTTGGATCGGAATGTCCATTTGCATTCCTACTTACACCATGGCAGCAGGGTTAATTTCACTCGGAATGAACTGGTGGCAAGCCATTCTGACTATCGTACTTGGCAACGTAATCGTTCTTATTCCCATCCTATTAAATTCACATGCTGGTACGAAGTTTGGTATCCCTTATCCTGTGTTTGCTCGCTTGTGGTTTGGTTCCAAAGGCGCTCATATCCCCTCTCTGGCGCGGGCTCTTGTAGGAGCAGGCTGGTTTGGCATTAACTGCTGGTTCGGCGGGGCGGCACTAGATGCTCTTCTAAGCTCCATGACAGGCTGGGCCAATATTCCGGGGCACACTGGAATCGCCTTCGCTATCTTTTGGGCCTTAAATGTAGTGATAGCCTATTATGGTCCGGAAGCGATACGGATTATGGAAGCGTGGGCTGCCCCCATTCTGATACTTATGGCTCTTGCTCTTCTGGGTTGGGCCGTAACCTCAGCTGGCGGATTTGGCCCGATGCTCTCTGCCCCTTCTCAATTTCAGACAACAGCCGATTTCATGAAGATCTTCTTCCCAGCTTTAACGGGAGCTGTTGCCTTTTGGGCAACGTTAGCCCTGAACATCCCGGATTTTTGCCGCTATGCCAAAAGCCAAAAGGCGCAAATCCTGGGACAGAGTTTATCCCTTCCTACCACAATGGGCGGATTCTCTTTCATTGGTGTCGCCGTGGCCTCCGCAACAGTGTTGATTTTTGGGGAAGCGATCTGGGACCCTACTATTTTGCTGGCTAAATTTCCGCCCTTTGTTATTTTCCTTGGTACCATTGGAATTGTCCTTGCTACATTGACAACGAATGTTGCAGCCAATATCGTTGCCCCTGCTCGCGCCATCGAGAACATTTTGCCTCGGAAGATTACATTTGGCATGGGGGCCGTGATTACGGGAATTGTAGCCATCCTGATGCAGCCTTGGTATTTGCTGGAGAACTTCGGTAATTATTTATTTGTATGGTTAGGTACCTACGGAGCTCTGCTCGGACCCATTGAGGGAATTGCGATAGCCGATTATTGGCTTGTTCGTAAGAGAAAGCTTGACTTGGTTGATCTCTACCGAAAAAATAGCAGATATGACTATGGAACAGGCTTTAACAATCGAGCGATTTCTGCTTTGGTGATTGGAATTGGAGTATCCTTGCTTGGCAAGTTCATTCCAGGGATGGCTTTTCTATGGGAGAATGCGTGGTTTGTAGGATTATTTGTTTCAGGAATTACTTATAGTTATTTTATGAAAGACCATGATAGCATCATCACTACTGACTACTATGATTCGATTACTCGAGTAACCTCCTCCTCAGCTCAGGAAAGAACGGCAGCAACGATTGCAGATTAATGATTTGCTAAAAAGGCTATCCCGTATTATTGGTGTTGGGATAGCCTTTTTTCTACTGTCAGAGTTTTTCCGTAGCTCGACATTAGGGGTGAAATTAGAGAACTGGCGTTAGCCAAGCTTTCTTGATGATCGTGTAATTTGGATATCATCCAGATCAAACACGAGTTCTACTCGAATATCTGTGACATGTTGTTCGGGATAGTAGGAAACAAAGTATGTAAAATGTTCATGAAGACAATATTGTATTCCGTCGTATCCGTTGGAAAGCAAATACTCCTTGATGATGCGGCCTGACCAAGAAATATACTCTTGAACAGGGGGGGTGACCTCGAATGAGTAGCCTTCCGGATGTTTCCAGTTTAAAGCTTTTTCCCTTAAGAGTCCTTCGCCTTCCGGACCACTTAATTGGATGGGGTTGTCCATGTGGAGCTGTTGGCGTAATACCGCAGCTTTTTGATTGGAAGCTTCAGCGTGGCAGAAGGCATATTCTACAGCAACAAGCAGATCACTTACCAGATATAAACCTGAGCCAAATACAGCCTTGGCGGAAAGTCCGTGAAGAAAGTGCTTTCGTTCTTCACTCTGATATTTCTGTTGGTTTACGACCTTACAAGCTTCAGCATAATCAATACCTCGGTAGACTATGAATTCCAAAAAGGCTGCACCACCCTTTCAATATGACTCCCCACTCTTTTTTTATTCGTTAAATTCGTCTAAAATTCCTTTCCTCGCAGAAAAATTTCCTTTTTTCACCATGTTTTTTATAAAAAATGAAAACAGCAGGGAGTTTAGCTCCCTGCTTGTTCATCTATGGCAATAATTTCGTCATATCGCCATAGGTTTCCGGCCGGCGATCCCGATAAAATTGCCACAAATCTCGTACTTCGCGGATTACATTTCGATCCATGTCTCCGATGATTACGCCACTCTCATTTCGGGTTCCTTCCGCAACAAACTTTCCTCTTGGATCTACCAGATAGGACTGTCCATAAAACTCTCCCATATTCCAAGGTGCCTCGAACCCTACGCGATTTATGGCCCCAAGATAATAACCGTTGGCGACGGCATGCGCGGGCTGCTCTAGTTTCCATAAGTACTCCGATAACCCGGCTACCGTAGCGGAAGGATTAAAGACAATTTCTGCACCATTTAACCCTAGCAGACGTGCTCCTTCCGGGAAATGGCGATCATAGCAGATATAGACCCCGATTTTTGCGTAGGCGGTATCAAATACCGGATAGCCAAGGTTGCCCGGTTTAAAATAATATTTTTCCCAGAATCCATTGGGCTTCGGACCCGCTTGAACCTGTGGAATATGCTGTTTCCTGTATTTCCCCAGATAGCTGCCATCGGCATCAATGACAGCTGCCGTATTATAATAAACGCCTTCGGCTACCTTTTCATAGATAGGAAGAACAATCACAATTTGATTTTTCTTGGCTACTTCTTGAAATAGCTTTGTCGTTGGTCCATCTGGTATGGCTTCTGCTGAAGCGTACCATTTTGAATTTTGCTCGGTGCAAAAATAGGGACCATAGAAGATTTCTTGTAAGCAGACAATTTTCGCACCTTTTGCGACAGCGTCATCGACTAGCTTTAAGTGTTTGGCTATCGCCTGATCCTTGTGGACCTGAACTGCTTCATCCCCATGGACGTCATGAGTTGCTTGAATGAGGCCAATTTTTACGGTTTGGCTAGACATTCCCCTTCCCCTCTCTACATGGAATAGGTATTCCTGCGCAAGAACTTTCCATAACCAGGACTGCCTACAAATTGTTTTTCACGGACAACAAATTCTCCTCGGGATAAAACAGAAATCACTTCCCCGACTACCTTCATTCCTTCAAAAGGATTATAATCTACATTCATATGGTGAGTTTCCGCAGAGATCACCCGCTCGACTCTAGGGTCAAATATAACAATGTCCGCATCACTGCCGACGGCAATCGTTCCTTTCTGCGGGAACATGCCAAACAGCTTCGCCACCTTTGTCGATACCGCATCTACAAATTGGTGAATGCTGATTCGTCCACGGTGAACCCCCTCTGAATAAAGAATACTCAGGCGATCCTCAATCAGTGGACCTCCATTGGGAATCTTCGTGAAGTCGTCCTTCCCAAGATCCTTTTGACCTTTGAAGTTAAAGGAGCATTGGTCAGAGCCAACCGTTTGCAGATGTCCATTCTTTAAGGCGCTCCACAGAGCCTCCTGGTGATGCTTTTCCCTGAGGGGAGGAGACCAAACATACTTCGCTCCCTCAAAATCCGGCTTTTGCAAGTAGGTTATGTCGAGTGCCAGGTATTGGGGACAGGTTTCTCCCCATACCTGGAAGCCTTTTTTCCGCGCTTCCGCAATCTTTTCTACTGCATCTGCACAGGAAACGTGAACAACGTAAAGCTGAGAATTGGCAAGAGCCGTTAGGGCGATCGCCCTTCCTGTAGCTTCTCCTTCCACTTCGGGAGGTCGGGTAAGTGCATGATAAATAGGCTCTATATTCCCGTCAGCTAAAGCTTTTTTAGTTAAGAAATCAATAACATCTCCGTTTTCGGCATGGACTTGAACGAGTGCGCCGAGCTCCTTCGCCTTCAGCAGGGTCTGATAGAGAATATCGTCATCGCATTGAAAGACATTTTTATATGCCATGAACACCTTGAGAGAGGTAATTCCTTCTTCACTGATCACTTTAGGGAGCTGCTCGATGACCTGCTCATTCATTTCCGAAATCATTAAGTGAAATCCGTAGTCTATAACGGATTTTCCTTCAGCCTTGGCGTGCCAAGCATCTATAGCCTCCTTAATCGGTTTGCCTTTCGAAGTCAAGCAGAAATCGATAATGGAGGTTGTGCCTCCAAATGCCGCGGCTTTCGTGCCTGTTTCAAAATCATCTGCCGTTGTCGTTCCCCCGAATGGCATTTCCAAGTGGGTGTGTGGGTCAATACCGCCAGGAAAGACATAACAGCCTTTCGCATCAATTACTTCTGCGCCGGGAAGATCTATGCTCTTAGCAATGCTTACAATCCTATCGCCCTCTATAAGAACATCGGCTTGGTAGCGGTCCGTTGCAGTAACAATCGTACCGCCCTTAATGATTTTGCTCATGGCCCCTTCCCCCTTTTTTAAAAAGAAAATAAGATCATCCTGTTTTTGAATCGTTCGATGGGCTGGAAAGCGCCGCTTGTCGCTCATTCCAGGTCAATGGAGGCTTTCCGCTGTCTACTTCGACCATCTCGATGCAATCTTCGACCGGGCAAACAATCGAACAAAGATTACAGCCGACACAATCCTCTTCCCTGACGACTAAACGTTCTTTTCCATTGGCATTCGGTACGCGCTCTATGCATTGATGAGAGGTATCTTCGCAAGCAATATGGCATTTGTTGCAGTTGATGCATAAATCATGGTTTATCCGTGCGACGATCTTATAATTTAAGTTCAAATCCCCCCAGTCTTCGTACCTTTCTACGGTCTTGCCCACGATATCCATAACGGATTCAATACCCATAGCATCCAAGTAATTGTTCAATCCATCAATCATATCCTCTACGATTCGGAAGCCATGGTGCATTGCTGCTGTACAAACCTGCACACCCGAGGCTCCCACAAGCAAATACTCTACGGCATCCTTCCAGGTGGAAATTCCGCCTATTCCGGATATCGGAATACCCACTAAGGGATCTCTTGCGCACTCCGCGACCATATTTAATGATATAGGCTTGACTGCCGGTCCACAGTAGCCCCCGTGTGCCCCTTTTCCGTCCACATGCGGGATTGTATTCCAAGTATCCAGATCGACTCCCATCAAACTGTTAATCGTATTGATCATCGATATGGCGTCTGCACCGCCTTGAGCGGCTGCTCTTGCGGTAAAGCGAATATCGGTAATGTTAGGGGTAAGCTTGACGATAACGGGCGTTTGAGCTGCCTCCTTAACCCATTCCGTCTGCTGCCGGATTAAATCGGGCTGTTGGCCTACTGCAGAACCCATCCCCCGTTCCGCCATGCCATGGGGACAGCCGAAATTCAGTTCAAGTCCATCAACGCCGACATCTTCTACCCTCTTTACGATCTCATGCCATTTCTCACGTTGAGGCTCCACCATAAGGGATGCAATTAAAGTGTGTTTAGGAAATCTTTTCTTCGTTTCGTACATTTCTTTAAGGTTGACATCGAGGGGGCGATCTGTGATGAGCTCAATATTATTAAAGCCTGCTACACGCTGCCCATTGAAGTGAAGGGCGGCAAACCGTGAGGTAACATTGACAATCGGTTCGCCTAACGTTTTCCAGACAGCTCCTCCCCATCCGGCTTCAAAAGCACGCATAACTTGGTAGCCGGTATTCGTTGGAGGGGCTGATGCAAGCCAGAATGGATTCGGAGACTGAATGCCCGCTATATTGATTCGCAAATCCGCCATAGGTTAAGGTCCTCCTTCTTTCGTGGCATCCTAAGAAACTTTCTCTTCCGGGTCAGCGTCCGCCTTAGTAAGGGCTTGATCTACAGCAACCGCTACTAATTTCCCCTGTTGAGCTGCTTCCACAACCATGGCCTCCCCACGTCCAGCCCCAAAAATGCAATCCCCGGCTGCATACACCTTCGCCCGTGAGGTTTGGAAGGTCTCCTGATCGACTTCAATAACGCCATGGGTATGGGTCAAACCAAACGCTTCAATGAGCTCCAAGTGCCTCGTCTGACCGATCGCTGTCACTACAGCATCAACTTCCAGGGTGAATTCTGAGCCTGGGATCGGTACAGGCTTTTGTCTTCCCCGGGCATCCGGTTCTCCCAGCTCCATTCGGATACACTCTAGTGCCTGGACTTTTCCTTTTCCAAGAATTCGCTTAGGTGTAACGAGCCAGCGAAACTCTACCCCGTCTTGCTTGGCGAATTCGTATTCAAACGGGTAGGCTGTCATCTCGTTTACTGTCCGGCGGTAAAGAATTTTAACATTATCTGCTCCCAAACGCTTCGAACAGGTGGCGGCATCTATGGCTGTATTCCCTGCTCCGATGACAACGACGCGGGCTCCCATCATGCGATCATCTAACGGCTTTGTCTTCGTATCTTCAATAAGCTGGATGCCGTCAAAAACGCCGGGCAGGTTCTCGCCTTCAATACCTAGCGAAGGAACACTGCCCATCCCGACTGCAAGCACAATGGCGTCATATTCCTTCATAAGCTCTTCTGTGGTGATGTCCTCGCCTACACAAGTGTCTGTTCGGATTTCTACCCCCATTCTTCTTACTTGTTCTACTTCCCATAGGGCAATGCTCTGAGGCAGACGAAAAGATACAATGCCATAGGTATTCAATCCTCCAGCTTGTTCCTTTGCTTCAAAGATCGTGACTTTATATCCCTTTCGCGCTAGCTCTCTTGCTGAGGATAACCCTGCAGGTCCGCTGCCGATGACCGCTATCTTTTTTCCGTTGTATTCCCTTGGCTTAATGAGCACCTCGTTGGACTCAATCGCCCAATCTGTAGCATGGCGCTGCAGCATGCCAATCAGGATGGGCTTAGATGCTTCATTCAGGACACAAGCTCCCTCGCATAATAGCTCGGTAGGGCACACCCGCGCGCAGCTGGCTCCCACAGGGTTGGCATCTAAAATGGTTTTGGCGGCGCCTTTCATATTTCCTTGAGCGATTCTCTTAATAAATTGGGGGATATTGATTCCGGTTGGGCAGGCTGTTATGCAAGGAGCGTCGTAACAATACAAACATCGGTTAGCTTCATCCATCGCGTCTTTTTCACGGAGTGCGGGTAAAACCTCGGAAAAGTTGGCATAGAGGCTGTCTATAGGGGAGACATTTTCTTTTTCCACTTCACTTAACCTCCTTGTCCTTATTGATCAAGATGGCTGTCCGACATGAGGTTCAAGCTCTGTTATCCAGAGCCATCGCTTCATTATTTTTCAAAATTAAATGATAATTAATTATATTCAGTTTATGTTACCAATGTTATAATGTCAATATATTAATAACGCCATATATTTTTTTCTGTTTATCAATCCGTAAAAATATTTATATTAATTAAGTCCTTTTATATTTAATCATTCCCTGTGAGGAAGTATGCCCCGTTATGGTTTCATCCCTTCTCATCTAGATATCTCTTGAGATAAAATAAAGTTAGTAAATATGAGTTGGAAAGGAGGGATAGCATGACCCGCAGCCAGGCCGATGAGATCTCTTTGCTTCGGAAGGAATTGGAAGAACAGATCGCAGTGATCGAAAAACGAATGGCAGATGATCAGGCTTCTCTCCAATCGCTGAAGCTTCGATTGAAGGAATTAATAAACCAGGAAAAAGAAAGGGCTCATTATCTTTCCTCCAGTGAAATCTTAGAGCTCATTTATCACCATACGGGAAAAGAAAGCAATATGTCTACGATCAAGCGCTGGGCTGATCAGGGATTTCTAGGTGAAGTCATTGATGAAAAAGAGGTTTTTTGGGCCTTAAAAACCAAGCAAGGAAAAAAACGCTTCCTTTATCCGAAGAAACAGGTATACCGTTTCCTGTTTGACAAAGCGTTGATTCGCCCTAGGTTTGATATTCTGGACCGGGTTCGCATCAGTGATTCCAAACATCCGAACTTCGATGAGGCAGCCGTTGTTGTGAAAAGTGGATTGATGGAAGACGAGTTTTATTATACGTTGCAAACGGAAACAAGTTTTTCGGTGGTTGAGCAGGTAGCCGAATCATGGATTAAACCGATATAGAGACAGGGCAGGAGTGGTTTGAGATGAGGGTTTCACTAACATTGGAAAATACATTGGATAATCAGCAGGCTTCCCGATTGATTAAAAATACAAATAAGGAAAAGAACAACAATATAGAGGTTTCTTTTTCAAACGACCTAAAGAAAATCGTGCTGGAAGGTGACACCATTCTCGTTCCTGATGCACGGGTATTGAATCAAAAGGATGTAAGCTTTACTGGTGAAGTTCATTGCCAGGGAGAAATGTGTGAAATCACGGCCAAGGAAAAGGGAAAAACGGTAAATCTGCATTTAGATTCCCATTTGGTACAAGAGCTGGAACAAATCCGGCAGTATGTATCAAGCAAAACTCAACATGACGTTCTGCTGGAAATTTTTAAACGGGGCATTAAGGAGCTGAAGGCTGAACGTAGCGATTAAGATCTTTGGGGGTCTATTTTAAAATCGGTATCAGAAATGATTAGTTTTTCCATTGTAAAGGTTAATTTGCCTTTATCTTGAAACTAGATGATGTTACCTCCAGTCTATAGACGAAAAGTCGCTTCTTATGCCTTCTTGCTCAATAAAGAAAGCGACTTTTTGCCATTATGATTTTTTCCCTTGAATATAGCCGCTTTCAGTTAAGTTTTTTAACCAGTTTTTAATGGTCCGCCGATGTCTGCCAAAATGATTAACCATTTCATCCATGGAAGGAATAACGAATTGCCGTTGTTCCAAATATCGCCAAAGGATATATTCGCTCATTCCTAGCTTTACGATAATTTCATGAGGATACATGCAGTCTTTCCTTTCTCCCTTGATCTTGGTTTCTTTGTCAGTTCCTTCGCCCGAATTCCTATCTTCTAGATTTTAACATGGAAGATCGTTCCAACACCCTTTTTGGAAAATTTAAACTTATGACAATTAACGATTAATCCCCATTGGTTTACCTTGCTTTTTATCCGTAATGGCCTCCAATCTTTGCGCTTCTTTCTAAAGCGATACCTCCTTCGACCAAGCTGGAAGCCTTGATAATGGAAGTCGGTCCGAATGAATCGCGGATCTGATCCACGGCAAAAGCTAAGCTTCTCTTTTTCTCCCTTGTCTTATAGCTGAACATATCCAACTGAATTTCCTGGTCCGGACTGAGATTGGACAAGGACACGTATATGTTTCGAACTTCTTCCCCTAAAGTATAGTGCGTATCGAACAACTGAAGGCAAACGGCATAAACCTCATCCTCTAGGTTCGTTGGCGTAGCAATCGACTGCGAGCGGGAGAAGCCCCCCATTGCATCGTGGGAATAACCAATCCCTAAAGAAATGGTTCGACCGGCCATTCGGTCCTTGCGAGCCCGAGTGGTTACTTCATCGCATAATTCGCGGATTACAATCTTGATCTCCGAAGGCTTGACATAGTCGCGGAGTAAGGTGACGCCGTTTCCATAGCTTTTATGCGTCTGGCTATAATTTGGCTGCACACGGGAAAAATCAATGCCCCAGGCATGGTTGAAGAGCTGCACCCCCATAACGCCGAATCGGTTCTCCAGCAGGGAAACCTCAAATTCAGCCAACTGGCCAATCGTACGAATGCCCATCCGGTTTAGGTTTCGTTCCATGCGCGACCCAATCCCCCACATATCCTTGACCGGATGGGGCCACAGCCTCGCAGGCAGATCCTCAAAAGTCCATTCGGCAATTCCTTCCGGCGCTTTCTTGGCATCTAAATCCAAACAAACTTTGGCCATTAGCATATTGGGCCCAATCCCGATCGCTAAGGGAATCCGCAGCTCCTCCCAAATGGTTTGCTTAATTTTTCTAGCTACAGACCATTTTTCACCGAAAAGCTTTTCCGTTCCCGTGACATCAATCCACGCTTCATCGACCGAGTACTGCATAATGCTATCAAAGGGGGCAAAACGCCCGAGGATCTTCGTTAATTCTAAACTGATCTCTAAGTATTTGGACATCTTCGCTTTGACAATCTGGATTCGGGGATCTCGGGGCAATTCAAAGAACCGCGAAACATTTTTCACTCCAAAATCTCTCTTTAATGCGGCTGAGGCTGCAAGAATGATGGAACCGCTCCTCTCTGGATCGCCAACGACAGCCAAGTAGGCGGTCAAGGGATCTAGCCCAAGCAGCGAACAATGTGCGGAAGCATAAAAACTCTTGGCATCCAGCATAAGGATAGAGCGTTTAGGCATTTGACTATAATCAAACATAGTTCACCTATCCTTTCTAAAAAGGAACATTTGTTCTTATTTTATGCGAACTATAGGAGAACTTGCAAGATGAAAAAAATTACCAAACGCTACCTATGCAAAAAGGTGTTCCATGTAACGGATGGAACACCTAGAATATCAAGGCTATTCAATTGAACGAGCGGTAGAATATCGGATAAAAGGGCTATTCCACCTCCGTGGACACCCTTTTGTCCATTCGGCTATCACTCGACATAAACCAGTAGAGCCACAAAGCTAACGACAGCAAGTACAATTGACAAAGCACCTTGGAAGAATCGCTTCTGAAAAAGACGCAAAACGCCAAAGCTAAAGAACGAT
The DNA here is from genome assembly GCF_040813775.1 of Ammoniphilus soli. Lineage (NCBI taxonomy): Bacteria > Bacillati > Bacillota > Bacilli > Caryophanales > Paenibacillaceae > Ammoniphilus > Ammoniphilus soli. Next base: position 40,667 of record NZ_JBEGDL010000003.1, on the reverse strand, counting down.
CCTGCCAAAAGGATGGCGATCGCACCAATAACAAATAGTGGAACCGTTAAGTTGTTTAATTCAGCAATACCCATAATAAATAGGCCTCCTTATAGGAAGGGAACATTTTTCGCAGTTATCATACCATATCTGCTTAAGAGAATCCACAAAGAAAACTTGGCTTAACTCATAATATCCGTTTGGAAGCAATATAAAAAGACTAGCCAACAACGCAGGTGGCTAGTCTTTTGTCCGCTATTCCTTAATATAGGAGCAGCAATAATCAGTAACTCGATATACCTTCAACTTGAACGATGCGTTTGCAGGCACGGTAAATTGCGTACCGGCACGAAAGCTTTTCCAATCCGTTTCACCAGGAAGCAGTACATCTAGTTCTCCCGCAGCAATTTCCATAATTTCCTTTTCGCTTGTTCCAAACTCGTATTCCCCAGGCATCATGATACCTAAAGTTTTTTTCGTTCCGTCTGCAAACAATACAGTACGGCTGGTTACCTTACCCTCAAAGTAAATATTTGCCTCTTTCATCACGGTGACTTGCTCAAACTGCGCCAATGTTCTCTCTCCTTTATCTAGTTCATGATATAACTATACCGATATGAGAACAGATAGGCAACAAGAAAACTGGTACAAGAAAAAGCCCTCGATTAGAGGACTTCTGTTCACGGTGTATTAAAGGTTTTCTTCCGACTCCTCAAACTCACCAGCTTCCCCCATATGCAAACCCGGATAAAGCTCAATGACAGCTTCCTTCTTTGCTCCATTATACTTGTCAGGTCGATCGATGTTACGGTAAGTCAACTCCAAATTATGTTCGAAACCGGCCGAGACCAGCTTGTTATACAACATTTCCACGGTTTTATTGACGCGATGAATATCGTGAGTAAGCCCTTTATAGAGGAGTACGTAACCAGCGGCACTATCCTCATCACCATAATGAGACAGTTCAAAATCCCGAATTAAAACGCCGCCATGCTCCTGGAGCTTCTCCCAAAGTTCCTCGGCGTTGGCATAAAAGGTTTCCATCTAAATCCCTCCCTATATCGTTCTATCCTAGTATGAATCCTGCCTAGCCGTTTTATCCTAGATTGACAAGTTTTTGTCGCACTGTCAGAATTTATAACTTCGTTACATTATTTGAACAGCACGAGGAAAACTTGTAGCTTTCCCCTAACTTGACATTGATGTCAAGTTAGGGAATTGGCGCGAGCCAAGTTTTCTTGTTGTGAACCGGACACCTGGTTTAGGGTGCAGGCAAGCGGGTGATGCATATGTATAACATAAGAAAGATAAGATGGGAGAAGGTTATGGATCACTACTTTGTCTATCGGTTAAGAAAAAAGCTGGATCGCATTGTCCGCCACCCGGAATTTCGAAAACTAAAAGAAAGTGCCGGCAAAACATTGGGTCATGCCTATATCCCTGTTCCCCTGACGGCGAAGATGATACAAGCGGCTCTGGTGCAGGCTCAGATCGAAAATGTTCAAAAGCTGAAAGTCACCATCCATAACTCCTTGCTGTACATACAAGGAGAGGCAAGGAAATGGATGATCAAAATCCCTTTTTCTCTTGTTTTGCAGCCAGCAAAAGTCCATGGCAGAACGGTTGCCTTTCTAATCCAGGAAATGACCCCTATCTTGAATGAGACAGTTAACCAGCAAATCTTCAACCGCCCTCCCTATCTTCACTATCAGGATAGGCACATTTATTTAGACTTAAATCAATTGGACCTTATACGAAGCATAAAAAGGGGTTCTATTAAGCAGATGGAGATTAAAGAGGATCTACTATGGTTGAAGATTGGGATGTGAGGTGGGCAAAATAGAAAAAAGCCGGTGAAAATCCGGCTTTTTATGTTAGATATAAGAAAAATTGTTGTTCCTACGAGACTTAACAGGAGGAAGTCCGCTTATTTTCCTTTTTTATTAAAAAATATGAAATAACCGGAGAATCTCCCGTTATCGCCTAGGCCGCCCCTAGACCTCTACTACTGCTTTACTAATTGCCCTCGGGTAACTCCAAGCTGGTTTGTCGCTTTTAGAGACCTCCATACACTGGTTCCAGTTCGCTTGCCTTCGATGGCTTGACGGTACAAGCTGATGACTTCCTGTACTTTCGCTGCATTTTCTTCCAAGAATTCTATACGATAATGGCGTATGCCCAGTTGAAGAAACTGCGGCAAATATTCCGCTCCCGACTGCTCAATAGCGTTATAGACGGTGTTGCGGCAGCCGATGTCCACTCTTACAGGGTGAAGCATGCCGATCCGATCCTGCAGGGAAACCCGATGGGTTTCACAAGGACGCCCGCAATTGGTAAAATCTGTACCCTCGCTTAAGAAAGTGCAATAAACGCAGTGTTCCGTATGGAACATCGGCAGATGCTGGTGAATCACAATTTCCATCTTCCCTGGATCCGCTGTGCCTTGAAGCAAGTCTATCATTTGCTGGATATTTAAATCATATGAAGGGGTTACCCGATCCAGCCCATGATTTAAAAATAGCTCAACGGCTTTACTGTTAGCAATGTTTAGAGAGAAATCCCCAAATAAAGGAATGGAGAGATTCATCTGGCTAAAATACTGCAATGCCCCCAGACTTCTTACTAGGATTGCATCTGGTTCTGCTTTCAGCATGCCGTTCAAGATGCCGTTTTCTCCTGGCATATGAATCCGAGGCGTGGCCAAGGCAATGGGCTTGCCGTACTGTCTAGCCACTTGGACCGCTTGGGGATAGTCTGTCGTGAACTCAAAATCAGCATAAATATAGTCAGCTTCCGTTTGGCATGCAGCTTCGATCTGTTCCATCGTTCGGCAAAGAGCATATAACTGGGCCGGCTTTTGTTCTGTTGCTCTTTTAGTTGTAGCTGGAACTGAAGTTTCGATGTTCCTGAGATATTGACGGGGGTTTTGACGCATTTCGAGCAGACGCTCAACAGCTTCCCTTCGCATGCGGTTGAGCTCGCTCACCGGCACGATGCCGTTTCCCGTTAAATTCAACTCAACGCGGCGCAGTTCATAAACGGTTCCGCCCAAGCGTCCCCACTGCTCTTGAAGGTATTCCAATGTAAGGGGTCTTTTTACAGCCTCTTGAATGGAATCGGAAGATACCACAGTTACACTATTTCCCATTTCAACATCCCGCCAAACACTTACAAGCAAGTCACCTACTTGCCCGGTTGCCGCAATCTCCAATGGCAGCAACCTGTGTCCTTGTTCCGTTTCATAGGTTTTGCGCAAGCGCCGCTCTAGTTCCTGGTCGCTGGTTTTCCAAATCCGGTCACCTACCCGAACCTTGGTTAAGTTCACATCATGGCGGCCGGGAACAATCTCGACAAGACCCTGTTGGACTTCGCCTTCAATCTTTATTCCTCGTTGGCGAAGGTCATAAACGCGGCCGCCTTCTTCTTTTTTCTCCGGGCGGCCGGCATCGAACACAATGCCATCCCCGCGTTTAAGAGGGGCTTCGATCTCGCAAAGAACCGCATCCTTAAGCACTTTTTTAACAGTACCCAAATAAACTCCCCGGCTTTTAGGGAAGGTTCCATCCAACAATTCTTTGTTATTCGTTCCCTTTAGAAAACCGTGCGTAAACCCGCGGCTGAAGCTTTGCTGCAGCTCTCGAATTTCTTCTGTGGAAGGCGCATAATCCCGGCCGGCCAAATACTCTTCGATGGCCTTGCGATACTTGCTCACAACATTCGCCACATACTCAGGAGATTTCAAGCGGCCTTCTATTTTAAAGGAGGAAACTCCAGCCTCAATGAGCTCCGGAACGAGATCAATGGCAGCGAGATCTTTAGGCGAGAGAACATAAGCAATGTTCCCCATTTCCCTTTTCTCCCCGTCCACAATCAAATCATACGGCAATCGGCAGGCTTGGGCGCACTCCCCGCGGTTTGCTGAGCGTCCCCCCCACATCTCGGATGTCAGGCACTGCCCAGAATAGGACACGCACAGGGCGCCGTGTACAAAAACTTCGAGAGGGGTTTCAGTCTTATCCGCTATGGTACGGATTTGGTTTAAGTTATTTTCTCTGCCCAGTACAATGATTTCGATATCATAAGGCTTCAGGAAGTCTACAGCCTCGGGAGAAGTCACTGTCATTTGAGTGGAGCCGTGGATCGGAAAGTCCGGAGACATGTCCCTAATCATCTTCATCAGGCCCATGTCCTGTACAATTAGCGCATCAACCCCTGCCTCCATACAGGCTTCTACCAGATGGCGCGCTTCAGTCAGTTCATTTTCAAACACCAGAATATTAAACGTAACATAGCCACGTACTCCATATTTATGCAAATAAGCCATAATATCGGGCAATTCTTCCATTTGGAAGTTATCCGCTCGAACCCGCGCATTATATTTCCCTACACCAAAAAATACAGCATCAGCGCCATTGCTTACAGCTGCACGAAGACAATCCCAATTGCCAGCGGGAGCTAAAAGTTCTATCGTATTTCTTGAGATGTTTTTCAAGATTTTCATCCTTCCCATTGTAACCTACCAAAGAATTATTGTACCCGATAGCTACAGCCTTGACAAACACCTATTTTTAGGATGATGGCTTTCGGCCAGCCCGCCCAACTTAGAGACAAATAGGCAGACGTACAAACAACCACAGAACTTATCGTATAAGATAACCTGAACACAAAAAGGAGGTAATAAAAAATGGAATCACCAATGCACCCTTATGCGAATGTCGCCCCGACGGCCACAGCCCCTTATGCTGGTTATGCCAATATGGCCCCGGTATCACCTTATGCCTATGAGAATGTTCCCCCTGCAGCCCCAGTCATGGCAGGAAAAATGGGACCGGTATCTCCGGTTGCCGGCTATTGCCATACAGGCGGAGGTTTCGCTTTTATCTTGGTGCTTTACATTCTGCTAGTCATTGTCTCCCGCGTGGGATGGTAATACGATAAAAACAGAAGCAGGGATCTTTGCACCAGATCCCTGCTTCTAAGTTATGCGTACATTTCTTCTCGTAATTTCTGCACTTCGGGGCTAGCCAAGTATTCGTCATAAGACATCATCTTGTCAATGATTCCCTTAGGTGTAATTTCAATAATTCGGTTTGCTACGGTTTGAACAAACTGATGGTCATGGGATACAAAAAGAGCTGTACCATCAAAATCAATCATCCCGTTGTTAAGGGATGTGATGGACTCTAGATCCAAGTGGTTTGTCGGTTCATCGAGGATAAGGACATTCGCCCCGACTAGCATCATGCGGGAAAGCATGCAACGAACCTTCTCTCCTCCGGAAAGGACGCTCGCCTTCTTTAGGGATTCCTCCCCAGAAAACAGCATACGGCCGAGGAAGCCTCTGACGAACGTTTCGTCCTGATCTTTGGAGTATTGGCGCAACCAATCCACAAGGTTCAAATCGACTCCCTCAAAGTATTCCGCATTATCCTTAGGGAAGTACGCTTGGGATGTTGTAACCCCCCAGGTATATTCTCCGCTATCCGCTTCCAATTCGCCCATTAATACTTTAAATAAAGTGGATTTAGCCGTTCCATTAGGGCCTACAAAAGCAATTTTATCCCCTTTATTGACAACAAAGCTCATATTGTCTAAGACTTTTTCCCCTTCAATCACTTTAGAGATCTGGTCTACGGTTAAGATTTGCTTTCCTGCTTCTCTTTCCGATTTGAAGTTAATAAAAGGATATTTTCTGGATGAAGGCTTAATATCTTCAAGCGTTAATTTTTCAAGCTGCTTTTTACGCGATGTAGCCTGTTTTGCTTTGGATGCATTGGAGCTGAATCGAGCAATAAACTTCTCTAGCTCTTTGCGTTTTTCATCAACCTTTTTATTCTGGTCTCTCATCAACTGTAACGCTAATTGACTGGACTCATACCAGAAGTCATAGTTCCCAACATACATTTGTATTTTTCCAAAATCAATATCAGCAATATGGGTACATACGGTATTAAGGAAGTGACGATCGTGGGAAACAACGATAACGGTTGTGTCATCACTAATGTTTAATAGGAAGTTTTCTAGCCAAGCAATCGATTCGGCGTCCAAGTGGTTTGTCGGCTCGTCCAGCAAAAGGTTATTTGGTCGACCAAATAAAGCTTGAGCCAGTAAGACGCGAACCTTCTCATTTCCGCCTAAGTCCTTCATTTTTTTGTCATGAAGATCCTTGGAAATCCCTAAGCCCATCAAAAGACCTGCAGCTTCCGCCTCGGCTTCCCAACCATTCAGTTCACCAAACTCCCCTTCAAGTTCAGCCGCCTTCATTCCATCTTCTTCCGTAAAATCGGCCTTGGCGTATAGGGCTTCTTTTTCTTCCATGATGTCATATAGTCGCTTATGACCCATGATAACGGTTTTCAGCACTTCAAATTCATCGAATTCATAATGGTTTTGCTTCAGGACGGCCAAACGCTCACCCGGGTTGATGATGACCTCGCCTTTATTCGGTTCGATCTCACCGGATAGAATTTTTAGGAAAGTGGATTTCCCTGCACCGTTTGCCCCGATCAAACCATAGCAATTACCAGGAGTAAACTTAATATTTACATCTTCGAAAAGAGCTCGCTTTCCATAACGCAACGTTATACCGTTCGTACTAATCATATGAATAAATCCTTCTCCCTCGTTAATTTACGCTCACAAATACTTATTGTATCATAAACGGTGGCATTATCCCACTCTTCGCTTCCTTTCTCTATACCCATAGGTCAAGGCGTTGATTTCCCCGCCGATTAGGATGATAAGGGCGCACAAGTAAAACCATAGAAGCAACACGATAACGCCTCCTAAGCTGCCGTAGGTAGCGCTGTAGTTCCCCCAGTTATTCACGTAGTACGAAAAAGCAAGCGATGATACTTGCCAACCAATAGCTGCAAGGACTGCTCCAGGAAGGACTTCTTTGCAAGTCAAGCATGTGTTGGGCGCAAAGTAATAGATCCCGATAAAAACAACGGTCACGATGATGAAATTAATGATCCATCGGAGGATATGCCAGAGATTGATCTTTTGCTCTGGAATGGCCAGCTTCGCATGCATCCAATCGCCAATGGAATGACCGAAGACACTGAGAACCAAAGCGGAAATGACCACCAAAAGCATACCTACTGTCAGTATCATCGATAACAGGCGGGAGTGGATAAAGCTTTTTCGATCAGGTAATCCATAAGCCTTGTTAACCGCTTTAACGATTGCATCCATCGCAGCAGAAGCAGTGAATAAACTGAATAAGATCCCGAAGGACAGCGTTCCTTTTCTTTTCACATCGATAATAGACCTTAAATGATCTTCCACTCCCCTGGATACGCCTTGGGGAATGTACTCATGGATGACCTGCATGACCTGTTCTGAATTAATCGGCAAAAAAGCCAATAAGCTGAGCGTAAAAATCAAAAAGGGAAATACCGAAAGCAAAAAATAATAGGCACATTGGGCGGATAAACCGAATAAGTCATCTTTATCAAATTGGACATATAGCTCTTTAAGGATCCGTGCAATCACCCGAAAGAACCTCCTTCTCTCTCAGGAAAAGTCACCGTTCATATGTAACTAATAGTGTGCCACTTTCGTATTTATAGTATGATTATCCTTGGGAGGGAAGGCATGAACATCTTAAAAGAAGGGCTAAGCTGGGGCAAGGCCCTCATGGCGGCTGCTGTTTTTTCTATTGGTATTAATGCATTCATATTTCAACCGACTAAAGTTTCGGGAGTGTCCATGGAGCCGACGCTGCAGGACAGCCAAAAAGTATTTATTTCAAAAGTCGGACATACCCTGCAGGAAATGCCGGATTATGGGGACATCGTGATTGTCGATAGCCGGGTAGATCGGGAACGCCAGTTGATAGATGATCTTCAAGACCACTTTATTATCCATTTGCTGACTAAAGGATTGGAGGATGAGGATCGGCATATTTGGATTAAGAGGATTATAGGCAAACCCGGTGATACATTAGAATTCAAAGATAATCAAGTCTATCGCAATGGAGAAGCACTAGACGAGCCTTACTTGAAAGAACCAATGGAATATGAATCGACCGAGAGTGTGCAAGTTCCAGAAGGACATGTTTTCGTGATGGGCGACAATCGAAATAATAGTAAAGACAGTCGGTATATCGGCAGCATTCCACTAGATCATGTGCTGGGGAGGATGCTTTTTCAGTAATGATCCCGATCTGACATGAAGAGATAAGGGAAATAAGTTCCCTTAATTCAAAAAATCATATAGAAAAAGCTAAAGTAGGGGAAGTTTCTTCCTTTATCACCTCAAAGAGGTTTAAAAATCGATTTTTCTGCAAAATAGAGGAAAAAATTTCCTCTATTATTGAATTTTTTCTCTTCCAAGGTAAATAGCGGAAGAATATTCCCTTAATTGTCAGCTTTTCGTCATCCTGCCTTATTTCGTCCCTTGCAACGCTACCGCGATTTGCGCTCCGACCCTAGCATTGTGTTTGACTAATTCAATATTGGCCATAAGGCTAGAGCCGCCCGTTAATTCCTTAATCTTGCCCAACAGAAATGGAGTGACAGCTTTCCCCTTGATCTGATTGGCTTTTGCTTCAGCCAGTGCGTTTTGGATCACTTGTTCCATCTCATCTTCCTTGAGCTCATGCGCTTCGGGTACAGGATTGGCAATGACAAGTCCACCCTTTAATCCCAGCTTCCACTTCGTACGGATCAATTGGGCCACCTCTTCCGCGGTATCCATTCGAAAGTCCACGCCATATCCGCTTTGGCGCGAATAAAAGGCAGGAAATTCATCGGATTGATAGCCCACCACAGGTACTCCCCAGGTCTCCAGGTATTCCAATGTTTTTCCGATGTCCAGGATGGACTTCACTCCAGCACAAACGACTGCTACATCGGTTTGGGCCAACTCGGCCAAGTCCGCTGAGATATCCATCGTTCGTTCCGCCTCGCGGTGGACGCCGCCGATTCCCCCTGTAACAAACACCTCAATGCCTGCTAATTTGGCACTGATCATCGTCGCGGCTACTGTAGTGGCTCCATGCTTCCCTTGGGAAAGGATATACGGAAAGTCTCTTCTGCTTACTTTGGCAATCTCTTGACTTGTACCAAAAAATTCGAGTTCCGAATCAGTTAGTCCGATCTTTACTTTCCCACCTCTAATCCCGATCGTCGCTGGAACTGCTCCATGTTCCCGGATAATCTGCTCTACAGTTTTCGCTGTTTCTACGTTCTGGGGGTAAGGCATGCCGTGTGAGATAATCGTGGATTCCAGCGCAACGATAGGCGAACCCTTTTCCTTTGCCTCTTTTACCTCGGGTGAGAAATCAAGCCATTGATCCATGAAAGTGTTCCTCCTCGTTTAAATCCCTTTTATTAAATTTTTGATCTGCTTCCGGTTCAAGCTGGCAACCGTTTAACACCAGCGCTCACATGCAGATCATCGGATAAAATAGAATCGCCCTTGATCTTCCCTTTTTTAGATATATACCCATTAGTCTTCATCCTTATAATCAATATCGTCAGGAATCGGTTCTTGGGCTTCTTCTTCCCATTGGATTTTCAGTTTTTCCATTTGGTCCAGATGATGGTTAAACTGCTCTTTATTTATGAGGTACTGCTCGCCATCATACAGTGCCCGAATTCGCTTTTGTAAAACCAACTGGCGGATGAGTTCCTCTGGCAATTCAAGATATTCAGCGGTTTCTTTGATCGTGAGATACATCTATAGCCTCCTCAGATTGAACATTTGAGACCCATTATGTCATACTAGTCCTAGAAAATGAAATAGTTTCAGGTAAAAAGAGGTCCAGCATGAAAGAAGAAAAACGAACCATTCTTATGGCGGACATGAACGCTTTTTTTGCCAGCTGTCATCAAAGTGTAAGCCCCGCCCTTAGAAATAAGCCAATTATAGTAGGAGGATCCTTAACCGACAAGCGAAAAGGGCTTGTTATTGCATGCAGCTATGAGGCAAAGAGGAAAGGGGTCTACACAACGCAATCAGTCTATCAGGCTCGCAAATGTTGTCCTGACGCTATATTTGTACAAAGAGACCATGCCCTATATAATTCCATTTCAGCGAAAATAATGGACTTTCTTCGACTGATCGGCCCTACAGAAATCGCCTCGATTGATGAGGCTTATGTTGATGTGACGAAACGTTCGGAAACCAGTCCTCATCCGGTTGTCATTGCCCGTTACATTCAGCAAACCCTATGGGAGCGAATTCATATTCCTTGTTCCATCGGCATTGGCCCCAATAAAATCATAGCTAAGATGGCATCAGAGGTGAAAAAGCCCCAGGGAATTGTCCACATGGGATATAAGCAGTTTATGACATACTACCATCCCCGTCCGCTGAGCCAGCTGTATGGATGCGGAACAGCAACGGAAGAAAAGCTAAATAAGCATGGGATTCAAAAGATTGGAGATTTAGCCAAGGCAGATCTTTCCATTTTGCGTTCCATATTGGGAAAGAGAGGGGAACTACTATTCCAGTATGCACATGGCATTTCTTCCGATGTTGTCGATGAGGAGCGGGAAAAAGGGGATAAAACGATAGGGAAAGAAACGACTTTTACTGAGGATACGGCAGATTCGACCGTGATTCTTGATGTGGCAAGACAAATGGTTCAACGATTGTCCCAACGCCTGCAGGAAAAAGGAAAAAAGGCACGAACGATTTCCATTGTTTATAAAGCCGGTCGTACTGAAAGATCACATACAAAGAGCCTGACTTTGCCGGCAGCAACTCACGATGCCAACCTGCTCCAACAAACCGCTGTTACACTTTATCTCGACTATCTCAATGAGGTACCCCTGCGACTGTTTGGCATTCGATTGTCTAACCTAGAAGAAACCAGTTATGATCAATTATCTTTACTCGACTTAGGTCTCTAGTAATCCCGATCTCCCTCAAATAAAAACGCCCTCTGCTCCGATTAAATAAGAGTGTTGAGGGCGTCTTACATTCGTTTATTCCTTGATCACTTCAACTGTCGTCGAAAAGAAGGTAGCTCCTCCACCCATATCGGCTATGCGGCTCGGAGTCAGCTTATTCACCGCTTGCGGTTTCTCGCGGTCCTCCCCCCAAAGCCCCTGGCTTACGACAACTCCCGGAAGCATGTGATCGATGACTTTAGCTGCCAATTCACACGATCCCCGTTCGTTCCAAACCCGGACAACATCTCCATCGCTAATCCCGCGACGTTTCGCATCCTGGGAGTGAATCTGCAGAATAGGCTTTTTCTCTAGCTTTTGATGCTTCTCCACATTGGAAAAGGTTGAATTCAAGAAATTATGATTCGGAGGTGTAATCAGCATCAGCGGAAACTTCTCCGACTCCGCAGGACCGTGTTCCCCGTCAAAGCCTTCCAGAAGCGGAATGTAGGTCGGCAGAGGCGGCATCCCTTGCTTTTTCATCTCTTCTGAATAGAGTTCAATCTTTCCGGTTGATGTCGGAAGTTTTTGAAGAAACGGCTTTTCTTCTGATAAATTCAATTTCATCCAACTGTTTTCCTTTAACCCTTCAAAGGTGATCCCCTTCAAGTAAGGGTTGGATGGATGATCCAATGCCTGCTGTACCAGGTCCTCTTCGCTTTCAAGGAATTCTTCATCGGAGAACCCCATCGTTTTTGCCAGCATTTGGAATAATTCAAAGTTGGATTTGCTCTCTCCTACCTTGGCTATAACTGGCTCCTGGAGCTGGATATAAGGATGCCAGTACGATTTGTATAAATCCATATTTTCAAAAGATGATGTAGCCGGAAGGACAATATCTGCGTATTTCGCCGTGTCGGTCAAAAATAAATCATGCACAACGGTAAATAAATCCTCTCTCGCGAGCCCCTTCATCACTCGGTTGGCATCGGGAGCAACGACCGCCGGATTTGCCCCATAAATAAATAGCGCCTTCACAGGGGGATCCTGAAGCTCTAACAGCGCTGTTCCCAATAGGTTCATATTAATCACGCGAGCCTGTGGATTAGGACGCAAGTCAGGACGGGCTAAGGCTTGCTGATTCACTCGGGCATACCAGCCATTGCTCTTTGTCGCCCCCCCTCCCTTCACGGCCCACTGCCCTGTCAGGGAAGGAAGACAGGAAATGCTTCGAACGGCCATGCCCCCATTGTCATGATGCTGCAGACCGTTACCAATGCGGATATAGCTAGGCGAAACGGTACCATACATGCGGCTTAGCTTGATGATGTCAGACTTAGGTACGCCTGTAATTTGAGCGACCCGATCTGGCGTATAGGATTTGACGTGTTCGCGCAGCTCTTCATGGCCATGAGTATATTGGGCCAAAAACGGTTCATCAACCAGTGCCTCATCAAATAAGACATGCATGATCCCTAGCGCCAAGGCTGCATCTGTGCCGGGAAGGATGGGAATAAACCAATCCGCCCACTTTCCTGTCTGATTCTTATGAACATCAATGACTATGACCTTCGCCCCGTTTTTTCGGGCTTTTTCAGCAAGTACCACTTGATGCATGTTCGTACTGACGACGTTTGCCCCCCAAATGACAATAAGCTTGGAGTCGACGGTTTCCTCAGGCTGCGTGCCCCCTGTAATGCCCATGGTATAGCCAAATCCCACATTGCCTGCAATGCTGCAAATGGTTTGGTCAAGCTGGCTGGATCCTAGGCGGTGAAAAAAACGACGATCCATGCCATCAGCATTAAGAAGACCCATATTTCCGTAAAAGCTATAGGGAAGAATCGCTTCTGATCCATAGTCCTTTGCTATTCCTTGGAACTGATTCCTGATTTCTTCAATCGCTTCGTCCCAACCGATTCTAGCAAATTTCCCTTCCCCTTTTTTCCCGATTCTTTTCATAGGATACGTAAGGCGGTCAGGATGATAAATCCGCTCCGCCATATGGCGCACCTTGTTGCAGATGGCTCCTTGTGTAACTGGATGATCAGGGTTGCCGGTCACTTTAATGATTTTCCCCTTCTCTTTATGCACATGAAGCGCACAGGTGTCGGGGCAGTCAAGGGGACAAACGGATGGGAAGATTCCGTCCTCTTGTTCAATATAACGAGTCAATTCAATCCCCTCCTATTGATCTCTATCTCGTAAACTCTTTGAATAAGAGCACTCAGTAGTATGCCTTAAATAATTCTACTTGAAATTATATGACTTTTGTAGAATTTACTCCATAGCAAAACTGCCACTTATATCCTACTATCCTTTAGTTTGTTAGAATGGCAGATCATTAACCTATTAGCAGAAGATGCTGTAAGAGCTTCCTCAACAGATTCTGCTTGATTAGCTAAATAGTTTTTAGCATAAGCTTTTTGATTGTCAGATAAATTTTCCATAGCCCCTCCTGCTTTTTTTCTTTTAATCCACCTATAGTGTAAGGAAAAGTCTACTTTTTTACACGGCTTTCCTCTTCTATCCTTTACTTTCTTTAGCCTTTTCTAGATGTAAGCCAGATTCTATGATAAAATATGGTATTAGCATGATTTCTTAGCAACTGACATATCCATGTAAGCTTAGCATTCCCTTAAGCTTATTGACAGAAGAATGATATTAAATTGGAGCTGATTAAATACATGATACGTGCTGGTATATTAGGTGTTGGACATTATCTGCCCGAGAATATTATGACCAACCAACAATTCGAAGAAAAATTAGAGACGACTAATGAATGGATTATTGCCAGAACAGGAATTAGAGAACGCCGCATAGCCTCAGCAGAGATGGATACTTCCGATTTAGCAGCGAACGCCTCTCTCGAGGCCCTCGAGCATGCTGGATTAAGCCCTGAAGAAGTTGATCTGATCTTAGTGGCTACAGGTACCTCAGATTACGAAGGCTTCCCGTCGGTAGGGTGCCTCGTGCAAGAGAAGATTAAAGCTAGACAAGTTCCGGCTCTGGACTTAAGCGCGGCCTGTGCTGGTTTTATTTACGCGATGGTGGTCGCGAAACAATTCATTGAAACAGGTACATACAAGAATGTTCTCGTCATCGGAGCTGAAAAGGTTTCGAAGAAACTAGATTGGACAGACCGGAATACAGCCATCTTATTTGGGGATGGCGCTGGAGCAGTCGTCATGGGGCCTGTTTCGGATGATAAAGGGATATTGTCCTTTGACCTGGGCTCGGATGGAAGCGGAGCGGACCAATTGTATATTAGAGAATACCTCAAAATGAACGGCCGGGAAGTATACAAGTTTGCCGTAAGGCAAATGCCGAAGTCGATTAGCCACGTGGTAGAGAAAGCTGGATTGAACCTAGGAGAAATCGATCTCTTTATTCCTCACCAGGCCAATTCGCGAATTATTGAAGAAGCGGCAAACAAGTTAGGTGTAACAAAAGATAAGTTCTCCATTACCCTTGATAAGTACGCGAATACATGTGCAGCCACCATCCCCTTGGCAATTAAGGAAGAGCTCCGATTAGGAAAGCTGAAAAGCGGAGACACAGTCATTCTGGTTGGATTTGGCGCTGGACTCACTTGGGGATCTATCGCATTAATTTGGGGGACCTAAATAAAAAGCCTTGGTCGGATAATCCAACCAAGGCTTGATTTATGTAAGCTGGTTAAGCGTTAACGGATTCCTTCAATAGCTTCCCTGCAGTGAATGCCGGGATCTTGGAAGCCGCGATCTCAATTTCTTCTCCCGTTTGCGGATTGCGCCCTTTACGAGCCGCTCTCTCTCGAACCTCGAAATTCCCGAAGCCGATCAACTGGACTTTTTCCCCTTTTTTCAAGCTGCTTTCAATGGCTTCGAACACAGCGTCTACCACTTTAGCAGCATCTTTCTTTGTTAATTCAGCAGATTCGGCTACATACGCAACTAATTCCGTTTTGTTCATTAAATTCCCTCCAAAGATAAATAATGGTTACGTGCTATCATATTATCCAAACCAACGTTCGAAAACAAGAGGGAAAGCTGAAAAACTTTGCACTTTCGAGAAAAAACTTATGTGATTTTGTCATAATAGTATTAACTGTGATACAGAAAGGAGTTTTTTAGTGAAGAAAACAATACATGTTGTTGGAGCCGTTATCCGGAACGATAAGAATGAAATTCTTTGTGCACTTCGCTCCCCCGCCATGTCCATGCCTGGTTATTGGGAGTTTCCGGGAGGTAAAATAGAAGACGGCGAACAACCAAGGGATAGCTTGATCAGAGAAATCCGAGAGGAATTAGGCTGCACGGTTAAAGTGGGTGAGCAGGTAGAAGAGGTTTATCATGATTATCCTTTTGCTATTATTCATTTAGTCACCTATGAAGCCAAAATCCTGGAAGGCATACCCAAGGCCAAGGAACATGCGCGTATCGAATGGCTGCCTGTTGGGAGACTCCGCACACTGGAGTGGGCCCCAGCGGATATTCCTACTATCGATAAGCTGTTAAGTTGAAAAAAATCCCCACCAGCTGGTGGGGAATCACTCTCAACACTAAACGTTCTTTTCGTTTAGTTACCTTGATTATACGGACTTTTTTGCTAGATGGATACTAATAAATTTTACCTTGTCTGATTTCGGTTAGAAAACCAACATCTTCTTATTGAAGACCATCTCTATTCCTGGCGTATATACCTCCGATCGTTCATAAACAACCGCCAAAAGTAGATGAACCCTGGGAAAAGGATGACAAATCCTACAATATAGGAAATAAATACGGCACGGAAAGTGGCTGGATGGGTAAATCCGGATTCAATGGTCACTAAGGGATAAACAAGGTACGGCAAATGGGCCCTCCCGTAGGCATAGCTGGCAAGCAGGTATTGGGTAACAACAGCGATAACAGCAATCCTTGGCCTTCCCTTCACCCCTTTCCTCACTCCGGAAGGAATGAAAAGAGCAGAATATCCGATGAGAAAGATAAAGATGCTCGAAAGAAGTAAAGGAAAATACTTCATCAAATTGGTGTACAGCCAATCAGCCTCTGCCTCCATCGTTAACATAATCAAGAATGTGGTAAATAAGACAATGGGGCCTAGAATAACGGCGTCCCGGCGATAGACGCCGTAGGCTTCGGGTTCGTCAGCCACATTCGAGTAATCCGCTAACAATAAGGAGGATAAGAAAAGGGTGCTGCTAATGGCAAAGAATATAAAAGCATAGGTCTGCGGACTGCTGAACAGGACACCTAGCTGCAGCTGTTCCACGCCATTAATGGTCTCAATGTATCCTCCATGAGTGATCGGCAGAACTGCAATGAGTAGTCCGGGGATAAGAAGACCGGAGATGCCGGATATATAGGTTAGGATCTTTCGATAGTCATCTGCAATGTGCGAAAAAACAAGGAATCCGCTTCGAATGGACAGAAGAAGGAGGATCAGGCTTCCAGGCACCAGCAGAACGGTTCCTAAAGTAAACGTTGCACCAGGAAAAAAACTGATTAGAGCAACGACAATACCGACAATGAATACGTTCGTGACTTTCCAAGTCGGAGAAAGGTAACGGTTTGAAATATTGGTAGCATTGGTTTTCTCGCGATTGATATAAACCATGGACCAGAAGCCTGCCCCAAAATCCATCGTAGCCATTACCGCATAGATAAACACGAAGCCCCAAAGCACAGATACGGCAATCAATTCATCAGTGCTCATAGAGTGCGACCTCCTGCAGTTTCCTCTCGGATCCCCAGTTCCTTGCGCACCGGGTGCCGGCGGAAATAATAAAGGAGTACAAGAACAACGGAAAGCCCTAAAATCACGTAAATGATGGCAAACAAGACGAAAAGCAACCCCAGCTGGGTTGAACCGGTCACAGCTTCCTCTGTCGTCATCATCCGGTAGATCACCCAAGGCTGTCTTCCTGTGCAAGCAAAGATCCAGCCAAACTCAATGGCCAGAATGGATAGCGGACCAGCTGCCACAAACGACCACATCATCCACCTCGGGAATGCGTCTCGCTTTAAAACCTTGTTCCACAGAAAACCTACAATGGACAATAGGATCAGCAGCGATCCTATACCGACCATGGCGTTAAAAAGTGTATGGACAAATAGAGGCGGCCACCACTCTTCAGGAAAGTCATTCAATCCCTTTACCACTGTATCAAAGCGATCACCAGCCAAAAAACTCAAAGCCCAAGGGATGTGAAGGGCATACTTCACTGTTTGAGTTTCCCGGTCAGTGAAACCGCCGATCGCTAAAGGCGCGTAAGGCTGGGTTTCAAATAGCCCTTCGGCCGCAGCCAACTTCTCAGGCTGATAAACGTGCAGCAACTGAGCTCCTTCATGGCCATTAAGTGCCGTGAGGAGTGAGAAAAGACCACCAATAGCCAGGCTAAGAACAAGAGCCTTGCGGTGAAATTGGTAGACTTGGTTTTGTGCTTTTTCTCTCATCATTTTAAAGGCGGATATAGAAGCGATCGCAAAGGCTCCAGTCATAAAAGCGGAGACCGTCACATGCGCGGCAGTGACAAAGAAGCTTGGATTAAAAAAGGCCGCCCAGGGGTCCACATCCACTATTTCCCCATTTACAATGCGAAAGCCAGTGGGTGTCCCTTCAAAGGCATGGACATTGGTGATTAGAATGGCGGAGGCAGCTGCGCCCATAGCAACCAGCGTCACGCTCACAATGCGCATGATAGGCGAAATGCGATCTGCAGCATAGACATAGATGGACATGAATAAAGCTTCGACAAAAAACGCATAGATTTCAATTTGAAAAGGCAGGGCCATCACCTTGCCAACCACTTCCATAAAACCTGGCCACAGCAACGATAATTGAACGCCTGCTATCGTTCCCGAAGGGATCGCTACTCCGAGCAATACCGCAAACCCCTTTGTCCACCGGTTTGCCATGATTGCATAGTCGCGATCTTTCGTCTTCTGAAAGAGAAGTTCAGCACAGAGCACCATCAATGGGATTCCTACACCGAGTGTAGCGAAAATGATGTGAAAAGCCATAGTCATTCCGAATAAGGATCGGGCTGTCAGTACATGATCCATTAATAAGTATCCTTTCTGTACAGTAACTAAATTAAGATCTGCCTAAATCCCTGACACCTAGCTTCAGTTGCTCAATCATCCCTATATACTCCAAGCGGATTAACAAATTCATGTCCCTCCATCCCTTCATTTGAAAAGTGCACAGGGATATTATTCCTAACTTTCCAGAGGGCATACATAGGAAAAAGGCCTGTCATAGCTTCTCAACTATGTCAGGCCTTCCTCTTTAAAACCTTCCTCGTACATCTGGCGAATGATCGAGTCAATTTCCGGTTCTTCCAAAGAGAGATCGATAATTTCGGTTATTTCAGATACTCTGTTGATAATGTGTGCCGCTGTGTGTTCTTCCCGATTGAAATGAAACCATTTGCGAGGCCCCTCTTCCCGTATCAGATCTGCTCCCTCTATTCGAAGATTAGGGCAGTCCTCTTCCAAGTCCACAATAAGTATCCGCGTCTTTCCGAAGTGGTCCTTGATTTTGGACAATCCTCCATCGTACATCACACGGCCTTGATCAATCAAAATCATTCTCCTGCACAGCTTCTCGATATCCGACATATCGTGAGTTGTCAGGATGACGGTAATGCCGCGCTCCTTGTTCATTTCCTGGATGAACGTGCGCATCCGTTCCTTGGCTACGACATCCAATCCGATGGTCGGTTCGTCAAGAAAAAGGATGGAAGGATTATGCAAAAGCGAAGCGGCAATATCAGCCCTCATCCTCTGACCCAAGGAAAGCTGTCTGACAGGAGTTTGGTAGAACTCATCCAATCCCAGGATTTCCGTAAAGATGTCCATGTTTTTTCGATATTGCTGGTCAGATAGGTAATAGACTTGCTTTAATAACTCAAAAGATTCAATGGTTGGCAGATCCCACCACAATTGCGTACGCTGGCCAAAAACGACGCCGATCTGCCGAGCGTTCTTTTGTCTTTCTTTATAAGGAATCAATCCCCCGACACGAACCTCCCCTGCTGTCGGCACGAGGATGCCTGTGAGCATCTTGATAGTCGTTGATTTGCCAGCGCCGTTCGGTCCGATATATCCAACCATTTCTCCTTGCTGAATAGAAAAGGAGACATCCTCCACGGCTGTCTTTGCGATATATTCCCTGTGAAAAAGGCTGCGAACGGCTCCCCACATGCCTTCCTGCCGTTTGGCGATAAAATATTGCTTGGAAAGATTCTGCACCTCTATTACATTCATCAATCTCCCCCCATTTATGCGATGCTATGACCCTGTGCTCTTATACCGATCTAGCCCTATCATCCAAATTCGAAAACAAATCCAAAAGAAGATTAACCCTACCATCGCGCTCAATGAACCCCAGTAGGAAGAAAAAAAGGGATGGGCCTTACCCAGCAGCAGAAGGGCAGGCAGATAATTCACGAAGGCGAATGGCAAGACGAAAATGAAGATCCATTGCAGAATGCGAGGATAAAGCGTTAAAGGATAATTCATCATGCTTTTTGCAGGAAACATAACCACCCAATAAAATCGTTCCGATCGGGTGGTCCAAAAAGCTAAAGCTGAAATCAAGACCAAGATCCCTCCCTGGATAAAGGTCCCTCCAATTACAGCTCCCAAAAATACTCCCCACTGCGCAACAGTCCAATCCAGTCGAAGTTGATGGTAAGCAATGGAAACCGCTGCGATGCTAAATAATAATTGTCCAAATGCCCCGATATCAAACTTCATAGCCATGAAATGAAAAAACGGGTGTATGGGACGGACTAAGAAGCGGTCAAATGTTCCATTAAGTATGTACTGGTCCAGACTTCGGAAATGAAAGAAAAACAGGACACAAACTCCCCAAGAAAGAACGGCCAGAGCAAAAAGAAAAATCAGCTCCCAAAGCGTCCATCCCTCCATCGACTGAAACGAGTGAAGCATGACCCACATGGTAACGGCTGTGCCGGCATAGCTCATAGCCCACCCTAAAATATTCATGAAGAATGCATACCGATACTGGATTTGGGCCCTGATGCTGGCTTCAACCATATGCAAGTACATTCTGCTTCCTTTCATCCATGATTGGATCAATCTGCTCACCCCCCCTGCACGACAATTTTTGTAGCGGCTTTTGCCCATACCCAACGCAAGATGGCATAGGAAATGAAAAGCCATACCAGCTGAATGAAAAGAGCCTCGAAGAGCTGGCTCCCTTGTACTTGGCCAACAAAGATAGAGTTGGGGATAAAGAAAATGCCTTGAAAGGGAAGATAACGGGCAACGGCTTCAAGCCAACCCGGAAAAAACCATAGGGGAATCACTGAACCCGAAAATAAAGAGATAGAGAAATAAAAAATGTCCTCTACGCCACCCGTTTCGATTAACCAAAAGGTAAACAAGCCAAATGTCAATTCGAGACTGTAGCGAATTAGATATCCCACGACCGCAGAGTACAAGAAAAGACTCCATTGAGTAAAGGAAGAAGGCATATGAAGATCAAAAATGAGAAACAACACAGCATATAGAGGAAGAACCGCCGTGATCATATGAAACGTGATGTTTCCCAAGTCGGAAAATAGGGTCCGCGTTGGGTAGTCATAGGGCCTCATCATCTCCATCGCAATATCGCCGGTTCTCACTCGCTCCTGGATTTCCCATAAGGGTGTTCCCGCACCGTGTATCCCTTGCAGCATTTGGCTGATCACGATGTAGCTGAGCATGGACTCAAACGTTACGCCCCCGACCGCCTCTTTTCCACTGTATAACCCATACCAGATAAAGCCCCACATAAATAAAAAGATAATGTTTGAAAATAAGCGCGTCCAAGCATCAAACCGATAGGCTGCTGAACGCTGAAAAGCCTTGCGAGAAAATTCAAAGTACATCCGGAGTGGCCTCATCTTGTCCCTCCTTCCTTTAAGCCCTACTGCTCCTCAAATAGTATATTCAGATTTTATCATCTATATAATGCTAGAATACTCTAGAGACAAATCAGGAATATTACGAACATGAAAAGTCGGTTAATCTATAAAATCATCATCCTACTATTGATTCTGTTTCCTCACTCGGGCGAGGCCCAGGAAATGGTCTCAGTGAAATTAGTCAATTATCTCGGAAATACCCCCAGCATTGAGTTGTACTTAACAGGACATTACATTTCCATGGATCCTACGGTTACATGGCAGGAAGGAGTGAAATATTCTTTATCGGTAAAAGGGGATTCCTTCATTCTTGAAGGAAATGGGATCTCGCAGGAAATGGGCAGCCCCCTGATTCTCATCCCCGAGAAGTATGATACTCACCATTTAATACGGCTTAATCGAAAACCGTATTTAGGAGCAATGGAGTTTCGTGTCGAGGATGGGCAATGGGTCAGGCCGGTAAATCAGCTCCCGCTAGAGGATTATCTCAAAGGAGTTGTGCCGATGGAAGTCTTCCCTTCATGGGGACTTGAAACGCTGAAGGCTCAATCCTTGGCGGCCAGAACGTACGCTGTAACTCATATGAAAAAGGAAATGGACGATACCATAGGCTTTCAAGTTTATGGCGGATATACTTGGTTTCCCAACACAACCAGGGCTGTGGAAGAAACGCAGGGAGAAGTGATCACCTACAAAAATCGATTAATTGAAGCTTTATATTCTGCGAGCAATGGTGGAATTACGGAAAGCAATGCTCATGTATGGGGTGGAGATCCGATTCGCTATTACCCCATTAAACCGGATCCTTATGATCCGATTCATCCCTGGGATTTTCATGTGCATCAGACCCAAATTGACCTTAACGCCATTCCATGGGATTTTCCAGCTGGATGGGAAGCTATAGAAGAACAAGATAAGGGCGTTACGGCATCTATGAAAAAATGGCTTTATCGAAAGGGGTATGTGGGGGACCTAAAGATACTAGGGATCCCGCACTTTGAAATGTCAGAAATTCGTACGAGCTCTCAAAGGGCCGTAAAAGGATCCATTGAGGTAGAATTTTTAGAAAGGCTTTTGGATGGTACCATCCTATTTCATAAGGAAAGTCTTGTCGATGTCCCTTTATCCCATATCCGACCCATGATCGGAGGTCATCTATTCAAGAGTTATCTTATTGACTCCCTTACATTGAATAATGGCTTCTATACGATGAAAGGAAAAGGTTACGGGCACGGGGTGGGAATGAGCCAATGGGGTGCCCATTCGATGGGACAACAGGGAAAATCCTACCAGGACATAGTCCAATTCTATTTCCCTGGCACAACCGTCTCGCAATTTCCGATTTCTTCAAAAAAATAATTGATCGAACCGGGACAACAGCCCTTCCAAATTCTGATGATGGACATAAGATAAACTATCTTCAATTGGAAGGAGGCAGATCTAATGAGCTATGCAGCTGGTGTAGGCGGAGGTCTTGCGTTCATCCTAGTTCTCTACATCCTTCTTGTGATTATCAGCCGTCCTGGAGTATTCTACTAGGACCCAAAACCTTTGAAGATCAGCGGGACACCTCCTGCTGATCTTCTTTGGTCTTTCTTGCGTTTATTCTTCATAAATCATTTTCCGAGTCATTCCCCATCAATGACCAGATTGGGGTGGACTCCCGTACAATTCCATCCCTATACCCGTGATTATTGCGCGGTATATCCGCCATCAATCACGACTGCCTGCCCGGTGATCCCTCCCGCTTTATCGCTAGCGAGGAACAGGGCATAATCAGCAATTTCTTGAACCTTCAATAATCTTTTCTGGGGGACGAGCGGATAAATCACTTCTTCTAATACCTTCTCAAGCGGTACATTCCTTGTACTGGCGAGATCGGCAAGCTGATTTCTTACGAGCGGGGTATCTACATATCCCGGGCAAATGGCATTCACTGTAATGCCATGGGTAGCACCCTCTAAAGCCGCTACTTTTGTGAGTCCGATCACCCCGTGCTTTGCGCTATTATAGGCCGCTTTTCCGGCAAACCCAACCATTCCGTTAATGGAAGCCATGTTGAGGATACGCCCGAAATTCTGCTTTTTCATGATCGGCAGCGCATGTTTAATGGCAACAAACGGGGCAGTCAGCATTACCTTGATAAGCAACTCGAATTTTTCCGTTGGAAAGTCCTCCAGCGGCGAGACATACTGCAGGCCGGCGTTATTAATGAGAACATCTAAACGACCGTACTCGGATATCGTGTGCAAGATGGCGTGCTTAATTTGCTTTTCGTCTGTCACATCGCACCCGAGGCCTATGGCCCGAAGCCCTTGATTCTGAAGCTCTGACGCACTGGCTTTGGCAGCGGCTTCATTAATGTCAGTTATAACCACCTTGGCGCCTTCCTGAGAAAATGAGGTGGCAATCTCCAGCCCAATTCCGCTTGCAGCACCTGTAATAAATACAATCTTACCCTCTACCAAGTTCCCCATTCTAAAACACTCCTCTCCCATACTCTACTCCCTTATTGTAAACTAGATTCCTACTCCCAAGGAAAATAATAGGATAGCAATAACGACACCGATCGTAGGCACTATGACGGTAAGCGCACCAACCGAGGCATAGGCATCCTTATGGGACTCCCCGCATATTCCTCGAATGGTGGTGACCACATACCCGTTGTGCGGCAAGGAATCCAAGGCTCCTGATGAAATAGCCACGACGCGGTGCAAGGCTTCCGGATTCACTCCTGCATCCAGATAGCCCGGTGCCAGAAGCGGCAAGGCAATCGCTTGACCGCCTGACGCCGATCCAGTCATGCCTGCAATAACGCTCACGGCAATGGCGGCTCCAATCAATGGGCTTCCCGGAATGTGTGTAAACGCATCCACCGCAGCCGTAAATGCAGGAGAAACCTTTGCTACACCGCCAAAGCCGACTACAGCCGCGGTATTGGCAATAGCGATAAGCGCACCCAGCGTACCATTTGAAGCGGATTCCCACACGTTTTTCAAATACTTTCGATTTAATGCCCAAGTGGCCACGATTCCGCCCAGTAAAGCAATAATGAGTGCGGATTGCTTTAAACTGTCATGATAGATAAATGAAATAACAAGCACGACTAACAAAGGAATAAGGCCCTTCATCGGATGAGGCAAGTCTCTTTCTACAACTTCAGGATCTCCAGCTCTTGAGATGAAATGTTCTCCATTCGCAACAGCTTTTTTTATCATTCTTTGCAGCCACCAGAATCCAAAACCAATCATGAAGAGAGCTACAATTAAGCTTACCTCCCACCCTGCATAAGGGCTTGTATTCAAATGTTGGATCGGAATCCAGTTTTGTATTTCTGGAGAGCCCGCAGAGGTCATCGTAAAGGTGACTGACCCAAACCCCAAGGCTGCCGGAATGAAGCGGCGGGGCAAATCGGCTTGCTTGAATAGGCTTAGCGCCAAAGGATAAACCGAGAAAGCAACGACAAACAAGCTTACTCCACCGTACGTGAGAATCGCGCAAGCCAAAACGACAGCCAACACCGCTTGCTTCATGCCCAAATGTTCAACAACCCACTTGGAAACGCTGTCGGCAGCTCCCGTGTCTTCCATCACCTTCCCAAAGATGGAACCCAGCAAAAACATCAGGAACCAAGAAGAAACGAAGCCGGAAAATCCGGACATATAGTTCCCTACCAAGTTTGCTTCTCCCTCAGCGACTAACTGCGGAAACAATGGAATGCCGCTCAGAATGGCCAAAAATAGGGCGCACAAGGGTGCCGCTACGAGAAGGTTCATCCCCCTCATCGTTAAGAAGATGAGGAGCCCTAGTCCTCCAATTAAACCGATCATACTCAACATAGCAAATTCTCCTTTTTTATAATCTGGTTTGTAAAACCGCTTACAAAATTTATATAAAGCAAGAAGTGTGCCAATTTACTCAAAAGGAATGTAGCTACGTGACAAATATTGCGAAACTCGCGTTCTATCAGTATTTTGAAATAGCTTATAGCTTTTTCTTTATGAACAAGATTGCTTTGTATATTCCAGATATAAGGAAAACTTCCGGAAACGCGGAAAAGAGCATCTGGAACAGATGCTCTGCTAGTCAGTTAACTCGTATTTTTCCAACTTGGCATAAAGACTTGATTTGCTTATCCCTAGTCGTTTTGCAGCAGCCAGTTTATTTCCTCTAGCTTCATGCAAGGCATCGGCTATTGCTTCTTTTTCAGCCATTTCTAAAGTTTCCTGAAGAGAAAGGTCAGGGGATAATGGGTGCTCCATTCGCCTTTTTTTAAAAAGGTTAGGCGGCAAGTCAGCAAGGGTAATCTCCTGGCCTTCTTTCACATAAAGGGAGCGCTCCAATAGGTTTCTCAGTTCCCTGATGTTCCCGGGAAAGGGATAACTCAGTATTTGCTCCATTGCTTGTTTTTCAATTCCATCCACTGGAATTCGGGTTTCCGCCCGAAGCTGCTTTAACAAATGGTCGATCAATAAAGGAATATCTTCTTCTCTTTCCCGAAGAGGGGGAATTTCTATCATGAGAACATTAAGGCGATAGAATAAATCTTCCCTAAACAGCCCCTTCTCTACCAAATCTTCCAGATTCTTATTCGTGGCAGCAATAATTCGAACATCGATAGGCTCAGGTGATTCCGCGCCAACAGGCTCAATTTCCTTTTCCTGAAGAACTCGAAGCAGCTTTACTTGCATACTGAGCGGCATTTCGCTAATCTCATCGAGGAAAATGGTTCCGCTGTAGGCTAAAGCAAATTTGCCCTTTTTCCCGGAACGCTTAGCGCCAGTAAATGACCCTTCCTTATATCCGTACAGCTCGGATTCAAATAGCGCTTCAGGAATAGCTGCACAGTTTACTCGTATAAAAGGTCCATTAGCCCGCAAGCTTTCCTGGTGAATGGCGTGGGCAAACAGTTCTTTGCCTGTTCCGCTTTCCCCGTGGAGCAGCACTGTCGTATCGCTCTTCGCTACCCTTTTTCCGAGGGCTTTCACGCGCTCTAAGGCCTTGCTTTGTCCCACGATTTGTTCAAAGGAGTACTTGGCGCCCATGCGCTTCGTCGTTTCACCCCTGAAGTTGTCCAGTTCTTTATAGAGCTTGGAAAATTTAGAGTTCATAGCAAAAAGATCATCAATATCCTGGAACATGACCTTTCCTACAACAGCCACGACTTCGCCATCCACGATGACAGGAAGACGGTGGGCAATCATTTGGTGGCCGTTGATTAATTGCAGGTCTGCAATTTCGGCCTTGCCTGTCCTAGCAACTATGTGCATCCTCGTATTCTCGACTATTTCGGTTACATGTTTCCCTATTATATTTTCAAGATCCTGGCCGACAAAGGAAGCATACGTTTCGTTGGCCGTCTGGATGATGCCATCCCGATCGACAACAATGATCCCTTCATAGGCAAGCTCCAAGGCTGCACGGAACAAGTCTAGTTCTTTATTCGTCTTTTTTACTTCATAAGCCAGATCTCGAATGTATTGATGAACCCATCCATTCCAATTTATTTTCATGGAAGCTCCTTCTCTTCAAATAAGCTACCGCTTTTCGTAGACGATAATGTTATGAATAAAGACCTCTTCATCAGGCGAACTGAGTTCTCCCATACCGTTTGCGCTGACTTTAACACTCGATATCGCATCTAGTGTATTTACCCCTTCAATCACGCGTCCAAAAATGGTATACATCGGATAGCTGTTTAAGCTCTCACTGTCTTGACCGCTGCAGATGAAAAATTGACTTCCATTCGTATTCGGACCTGCATTGGCCATGGCAACGATTCCTTTCTCGTAGCGAACAGAGGAGTCAAGCTCATCGGCAAATTTATATCCAGGCCCCCCACTGCCTGTACCTCTCGGATCTCCGGTTTGAACCATAAAATCTTTGATTACCCGATGAAAAAGAACATTTTGATAGAATCCTTCTTTTGCGAGGAACACGAAGTTATTAACGGTTTTCGGAGCGTCCTTTGCAAATAACTCTAGTGTGAGTTGACCCTTATTAGTGACGATCGTTGCCCTATAATCCTTTGTAGGATCAATCTCCATGGCAGGAGGGGCAGTCCATTTTTTGGTGGAGGTTTCTCCTCTGAGAGCTGCCGATTGCGTTTCTTTCAGTCCATTTTGAAGCGCATTTAATAGAAATTGAACGGCCTCGGCACGGGTGAGCAGGTCATTGCCTTTATATGAGACTAACGGATTATCATGTTTTATTTTTCCATTGGCCAATTTCCTGTCCATGACATAATAAACAGCGGCATCGCCCTGGAAAGGATCCCCGTTCGCGGCTGCAATGATTTCCGCTACCTGCTGGCGCTTAATGGGCTGATTGCGAAGAGAAAATGCCTTTTCTCCTTTAATCGGATATTTAAGGTCTATTGCCCACTGATAAACATTGTCAGACCAGTGTTTAGGTTCGTCGAGTTCTTTTCGGTCTGGATTGGGCAAGGCTCGAAACAGCATGGAAAGGAATTCGGCTTCAGTTACAAATGCGTTTGGTCGAAACCATCCGTCATCGTACCCTTTTATTACGTCTGCTTCCATTGCCCATTGTATGGAGACGGAAGCCCAATGTCCATGGACATCAGGAAAATCAAGACTTGCTGCTTGACTGTTCGAAGACAGAAGCAGGGATGCTGTCAATAAAGAAATAATTCCAAGTTTTTTCATGACATAGTCCTCCATATATTCAAGGCTTTCGACATTTATTCTAACATCTTTTCTTCCCATTGGAAAAGCGAAAGCCACCCATGTGTGAGTGGCTGCATAGAGATTTTATTTATGTTTAATCGGCATTTTCGTTCAACCATTTTTATGCCTTGATGATCCTGAGGCCTTATGGCTTGCTTTATATTTCTTTGAGTGTTCCAATCCGACTCTGGCTGGGATAGATTGTTATGCTTCTTATCCAAGGTCCTTTCTCTCCTTTCCCTTTAAAAATGCCAATAAACAAAGTATACTAATCCAAGGAAATAAGCTTGGGAGGAAATATTGCTATGCTCGTCGCTGTATTCGTTACAATGTTTATTGCCGCCCTGATCTTTGGCGGGTTCATGTTTTATTTTATCCGTAACCGCTAGTATCCACGCATCCAGCCGTTTAAAGCAGAGATGAAAATATTAAAAACCTCCCTTGTGCAGGGAGGTTTTTTTATTAAGCACTAATTGTTTTCTTATTATCCATTTCAACTAAATTAGGTGTAAATTCGCCTTCCATTTTGGAGACAACAACCGTTGCAACACCGTTCCCGATTAAGTTAGTGATTGCGCGAGCTTCGGACATGAAACGGTCAACTCCCAGAATCAAAGCCATACCTTCAACTGGAATGGATGGGAACACCGCTAGTGTAGCAGCTAATGTAACGAAGCCGGAACCAGTAACTCCTGCTGCCCCTTTAGAAGTAAGCATCAGAACTCCCAGAAGCGTTATTTGTTCCATAAGGGTAAGATCTACACCATAAGCCTGTGCGATGAACAAGGCCGCCATTGACAAGTAGATAGAAGTACCATCTAGATTGAATGAATATCCAGTAGGAAGAACAAGACCTACAACGGACTTAGAGCAACCGTACTTCTCTAGTTTATCCATCATCTTCGGTAAAGCTGCTTCGGACGAAGAAGTACCGATAACCAAGAAAATCTCATCTTTGATATAGCGGATAAAACTAAAGATGCTAAAGCCGTAAATCTTCGCAATTGCTCCCAGTACAAAGATAACGAAAAGAGCCATTGTAGTGTAAACAGAACCCATCAACTGACCAAGGTAAACTAAAGAGCCAAATCCGAATTTACCAATCGTGTAAGCCATCGCACCAAAAGCTGCAATTGGGGAAACCTTCATGATGATATTAACAATACCGAACATTACTTCGGTAATCTTTTCAAAGAAATCGATAACAGGCTTTCCGCCTTTACCCATTGCTGCTAAAGCGCAACCAAACAATACAGCGATAAATAGTACAGGAAGCAATTCTCCTTTCGCGAAAGCGCCGACAAAACTATCAGGAATGATTGACATTATAAAATCCATCATGCTATGACTTGTTTCTTCAGCCTGAGTGGTATATTTGCTAATGTCACCTTTGGAAGCATTAGTTGCGTCGAATCCTTCTCCTGCCTTGAATACGTTTGCAACAAGGATACCGATAGCTAGAGCAATGGTTGATACAATTTCAAAATACAATAATGCCTTACCGCCTATCTTACCTACCTTCTTCAGATCGCCCATTCCTGCGATACCGATTACAATCGTCAGGAATACAATCGGTGCGATGATCATTTTCACCATTTTAATAAAGATGTCAGCAAGGACTTTTAACTCTGCTCCCATTGTCGGGAAAAATGCGCCGAAAACAATACCGAGTATGATTGCTAGAATTACCTGGGTTGTAAGGCTCTTAAAATTCAATTTCATCGCGTGTCACCATCCTTAAATTTAATTTGAGTAAGTAACGAGTTGAATGCAAGCGCATTCTCTTGTGTCTATATTCATTTTAGATATTCTCTAATAATTAAGATAGTAATTGTAACTTAGTTAACTGTTTTGTAATTAAAGTAAGTAAGCGACCCTTCTGGGCCGCTTATAGATAGTTTTTTATGAGATGGCTCTTAGATGGTATATAGCGATGCATATATACAGGCCTTCCGATAGTACCGTAATTGGTTTCAAGCTTTAGAAGTCCAATTTCAACGAGAAACTGAAGATACTTGCGGATAGATACTCTTGATATCCCGACGGAGTTGGCTAGTTCTTCTGTTGAAAAATCGGTTTCCTCGAAGGCTTGGATTTTCTCCCAAACCAAGGCAAGGGTCGAACGGGTTAAGCCCTTGGGCAAATCATCCGGAGCAGCAGCAGGTTCCTTGTGGAAAATCAGTTTGTCCAGATCCTCTTGGCTGATCATGTCTTGCACCTCCATGAACTTGGCCTCTTCCCGGTAAGTCGTAAGGGCAGCCTTAAAGCGCTCAAATTCAAACGGTTTGATCAAGTAGTCAACTGCACCATAGCGGAGCGCCATTTTGATGCTCTGATTATCGCAAGCAGCGCTAATGACTATGACATCTATTCCATGCCCCATCTTCCGGATTTGCGAGAGCAGCTCCAATCCATTTCTGCCAGGCATATAGATATCCAGCAAGATAAGATCGATGTCTCGGCTGTCTAAAATTTTTAGGGCTTCCTCCATGGAGGAAGCCGACGCTTCTAACACAAAGCCATCGATCCGCTCGAGATATCTCCGATTAAACTCCATTACCATCGGATCATCTTCTACAATTAGCACCTTAATCATCATCATCACCCTTAAGCTGATAAGGTATCGTTACCTTAAATGTTGTTCCATTTCCAGGTTGGGATTCTAATTCCAAACTTCCACCTAACCTCTTGATACTTTCTTTAATTAAAAATAAACCTAGTCCCCGATTATCTCCCTTAGTAGAAAAACCTTTCATGTAAATCTCGGCTTTCGTTTCGTCCGGTATACCTAATCCTGTATCCTTTACTTCTAGGGTAAGCGCATTATTCTTCACTTGGAAATTGACTTGCACTTCCTTCTCTGCGCATCCCTGAACAGCATCCATAGCATTATCGATCAAGTTTCCCAATATCGTAATAATGTCATGCGTAATATCACCGTTGGCGGGTTCAGGCCAATAGTCACCGGTTACTTTAAGTTTAACATCCACCTCGCGAGAGTAGCTTAATTTTCCCAATACGAAACCGGCGAGGACGGGATCTTTAATTTTCCGCATTACAAACCCAATTTCATTTTGGTGATGATGAGTAATTTGCTTAATATA
Organism: Ammoniphilus soli; assembly: GCF_040813775.1. Classification (NCBI taxonomy): domain Bacteria; kingdom Bacillati; phylum Bacillota; class Bacilli; order Caryophanales; family Paenibacillaceae; genus Ammoniphilus; species Ammoniphilus soli. Next base: position 10,129 of record NZ_JBEGDL010000003.1, on the reverse strand, counting down.
ATCAGCAAGCCGATCATAATACTTTACCTCCACCATACCCAAAATCACGTGCAATTTATTCATGAATTCGTGGGCTTGCGCCCTTAATGCATCAGCATAGGTTTGAACGCCGGATAGTTGTTCCACGAGGAGTTTGATTTCCGTTTTGTCCCGGAAGGTCGCAACCGCTCCGACTACCTTTCCATCAACATGGACAGGAACGGTATTTACAAGAAGAGTCATTCCCTCAAGAGTCAATTCCTGGTCAAGTTCTGCTTGACCTGTTTCCATTACCTTGATCAAAGAGGAGCCTGACAGATAATCCTGCACGTTGGTTCCGATAAGATCATTGGTTATTCCAGCTAATTTAAAGAGGCGAATCGCTTCATCGTTTACCAACGAAATTTTAGCCTCCTGATCGACAGCGAGTATGCCTTCCTTGGTTGAATGCAATATGGCATTCCTCTCCTGCAATAGCTTAGCGATAGCCGAAGGTTCTAGGCCAAATAAGATTTTTTTTATCTTCCGTGCTAAAAGGATGGCTCCAATAAGCCCAATCATCCCCCCAAAGCCAATGCCAAGGAAAAGTGTCCATAGGCTTGCAGAAGTTGCCCGTTCAATTTTTTCAAGGGAAATCCCAACAGCTGCCGCCCCCACTTGTTGACCATCGGCTGCGACTATCGGTGTGAAGGAACGAAGGGATAGTCCGAGAGTCCCCTTGGCGATGGAAATATGTTCATGCCCGCTTAAGACAGGAGCTTCGTCACCTCCGACAAAAGGTTTTCCGACTTTACTCGGGTCAGGGTGAGACTTTCGAATCCCATGCATGTCCATCACTACAATAAACTGAACCCCGGTCGTCTCCCTGATTTCATTGGCAAATCTCTGAATCTCTCCTTCATCTCTTAAACCAGTCAATCCTTCTACGATTACTGGGGAGCGGGCAACAATTCTTGCGATTTGGGTGGCTTTCTCCGCCTGATCTTCCTCGATGTATTCGTTGATTTGTACACTTATGAGAATATCTGTTACGAGCAAGGCCAAAGCTACGACGGTAAAGACCAGTAGTGTGATGGTAGTCTGCAAGCTGAGCTGACGATGATTTTTGCTCACGATTTATTCCCCTACGCTATAATTTTATTATGTCAGACATTATACCTGATAAAGCTCCAGGAAAGAAGGACAAAAGCATGATGCATATGCGTTTCCTACTCCTTTACTTTTATTCTCATGGGGCCGTTTCCAGTTATTCCTTATCCGGTGGTGGGTGGTTTAATCTGAGCTGCCTATTGTCCAGCAGCAGGGGAAATTATGACGAGGCTAGGTTCAGCTGTTGCTTCCCTCACCGTGATTGCATTGTGCGCTATGGCTATCAAGATTAGGGCAGACAGTTCCTGAAAAAAACCAGAAGACTAAACAGATTGGATTAGTTGGGACGACAACGGACATACACCGTTGTCCCCAACCAAAGCGTACTTACTTTTTCTCAATTTCTCTAAACTCGTGAACCCAAACTTTCATTTGGGGAACCCATGGCATACCGGGGTGAATCGAGAGGATAGAGTTTTTATATTCCTCTAGACTAGAGAAGCCCTCCATTTTTGCCGATTCTTCCGTAAGATCCCCTAGTGTTTCCTGATAAACTCGATCTACGCGAAATTCCCTGCCTTCAAGAATCATGACTTCTCCCGGATCGGCATATCTTCCGTTTCGGCGAGTGGAGGTTTTTTTTCCAGCAAGCACTTTCTCTATATCCTCAGGTCTTGTTATCATGCGTTCAATTTCACAGGTTTTTGGAGGTAATGGTGTTGGTGTTGACATTGACATTCATCCTTTCATTTCTTGATCAAGTTAATTTTACCTTTTACATACCTTTTCAGTTTATCACAAATAACGGACAGACCGCTCGTCATTTCCTTATAAGGGCAATACTCCTTTGTTATCATTTGCCAAGAATGGATTTTTATTTAAAAAATGGGATGGCAAAGGGTCACAAATTGATAAAAATCATATCTTATCTTTTCATAAATGGAAAATAGATTGGTAATACCCCCTTTATATAATAATCTCAGGTCCCACAAATGAGGTGGGAGCACGATAAAAACCCAAGGGGGAATGTGAAATGAAAAGATTTTTTATGTTACTTATGACTGGTGCAATTGCTTTGATTTTGGCGGTTGGTTGTTCATCCCAAGAAAGCCCTGGTGGAGATTCTCTGGAACAGCCAACAAGTGAAACGCCTGCTACGGAGCAGCCTTCTTTGCCAGCCACCACAGACCCAGCAAATGAAGGATCTGACTCCTTAGAACCGCAAGCTCCAGTTGAAGAGGCTCCAGCTGAAGAAGCACCAACTGAAGAAGCACCAACCGAAGATACTACCGTTGGCGAAACTCCTGAATCGGGTACGACAGAAGAGCAAGGAAGTACAACTACGAACTAACCCATGAAATAAGGCGAGGCAACTCTATTCATAGAGCTGCCTCTGTTTTCTTCATTTGATGAATGGTTTAATTCGTGGTAATAACTGGCAAAGTAAATGTAAACGTGGTGCCTTCTCCCACAACGCTGGTAACGGACACTTCCCCATCATGCATTTCCACTAATTCTTTGACAATGGCTAAACCTAAACCGGTTCCTTTGTTCGTTTTGGAACGTACTCGATCTCCCTTAAAGAAACGTTCCCAAATCCGCTCTAGATCTTCCTCTCTAATTCCCACTCCCGTATCAGTAACCTGAAACTTTAAGTATGAGTCGATGTGTGTGGCACTGATGACAATCGAGCCATTCTCGGTAAATTTAATAGCATTCATTACCAGGTTTTTAAGGATTTGCACCAAACGGTCCGGATCGGCAAAGCACGAGGGCAAGGCCGGTTCAATTCTCGCCTCAAGGGTCGTACCCTTATCTTCTGCTTCCTTCGACAAGCTTTGTATCACCTTTTGAATCGTTTCTTCCACTTGGACGTGACATTTATACAAAGTAACATCTTTATTCTGCAGTTTGATCAGTTCCATTAAATCATCGACCAGGCGGTTCACTTGCAGCGTTTCCTGGTACATAATTTGATAATACCTTAAACGAGTATCCTCGTCCTCCACTAACCCGTCCTGCAAAGCTTCCAGGAACCCCTGCATGGCGGTTAAAGGCGTACGGAGTTCATGTGATATATTGGTAAGAAAATCGTTGCGGACCTTTTCTTGGCTTCGCTGACTGTTTTCAACCTGTTCTAATTTCTCGGCTAGGCAATTGATCGTTTCGGCTAAATCAGCAATTTCTGCGGGATGTTCAATATGGACCCGCTGGTGGTAATTTCCTCGTTCGATTTCGCTAGTCGTTCGTTCAATTTTTCTTAAAGGACGCGAAATCGACCATGAAACATAGGATACGACTGCTGTAGAGAAAATAACGCCGAATAGGGTAGCCCAAACAATGGTTTCTCGTATAAAGTTAACCGTTTGCTCTAATCCTTCAACGGGAGCATGCAGCACGATTCCCCCGTAGATACTATCCTTTTTCCCCCAAGGGACAACAACAGAAAGCATCGGCTTACTTAGGCCTGCAAATTCCAATTCCGTTAAAACATCCTTACCGTCAAGCACGCCATTAGCGATTCTTTCCGAAACGGATTTGCCATGAAAAACCTCATCTTTCATCGAAGTGGCGATGATCTCACCGCTTCGGTTGAAAACCCAGATCCGCGCATCAAAGGACTGGTCTAAAAAAGCTAACATTTCAACAGTCTGTTCACTGATTTCTTGAGTATCTTGGATCGCTAGATTGACCTTTTTAGCCTTGCGCAACAGCTCCTCTTGGGTTCGATCATAGAGGTAATCCTTGGTTACCCAGGTAATGCTAAAACCAACGACTCCCAAACCTAAAAGGACAACCGCCAAATAACTGATCATAAGCCTACGGAAAAGGCTTTTATGCATCCATTTCATCAGGCGATGACCTCGAATTTGTATCCTACCCCCCACATTGTGTGAATGACCTGGTGGTCGAGGAGAGAAAGCCGCTGCCTAATTTTTTTTACATGAACATCGACTGTACGTATATCCCCGAAGAAATCATAGCCCCATATTTGCTCGAGCAATTGCTCTCGGGTAAACACTGTCCCGGGTGATTTGGCTAAGTGAACGAGCAAATCGAACTCCTTCGGACGCAAGGAGAGACTTTCGCCATTTGCGACGACTTCGCGGCGTTGCATATCTATGATTAAGGAACCGAAATCTAAGCTTTGTGCCGTGGTTTCGTCTTGATTATCTTTAGGCTGCATGCGGCGGAAAATGGCTTTCATTCTCGCCAACAGTTCCCTTGGACTAAATGGCTTTGTCATATAATCGTCTGCGCCGATTTCCAACCCAAGCACTCGATCAATTTCTTCTTCTTTGGCTGTTAGCATGATAATCGGCACGTCAGAGAATTTTCGGATCTCACGGCAGACATCAAATCCGTCCATACCTGGCATCATAATATCAAGTATAATGAGATCTGGAGAATGATTTTTCGCTAGTTCTAGCGCTTGATCTCCTCTCTCTGTTTCAAGTAGCTCCATTTGCTGATTGCTGAAATAAAGGCGAATAATTTCTCTTACATTTGGATCATCATCGGCTAATAATACCTTAATGTGTTTCATTATGGTGTTCCCCCTTTCATGAACTCACGTTAAGGAGTCTAGTCCCTCTTTATCTATTCGAGGGTGGGATTGGTTTTTTGGGGGTCAATTGATCATAATACATAGGAAAGAGTGATTCTGATGGAAACAGCAAGGGCCAAGGCAGGTCCATACGAGTTTCGTTACAATCCATTAACTACTGATGTCTACGTATCCCAACAAGGAGAAGAATGGGAAATTGAGATCTATCAGCATAAGCATTACCAAGGGGCACTCGAAATTGATGCACTGGGGCAATTAGTACTTATAGAGGAATTTGGCCTTAAGCTAGAAAAGAGTGGAGATTTCTCCATTATTATCAAGTGATGAGAAAAGAGCACCTTATTATCGGTGCCCATTTCTATTTTCTTTAGCCTGTAGTTTACCATAGGACTTAAACTTCTCAACTAACACCTTCATTTCTCCTTCTGGGATAATGACAGGCTCACCAATGCTTTTTGCACGGTAATATATCTCTGCAGAAAACTCAATCTCCTCAGCAATATGAAACGCGTTAAGAAGATCAGTTGATCCTGCAAGCAACCCATGATTAGCCAGCAAAACGGCGAATCTATCCTTCATCGCCTCAAAAGCGTATTCAGCCAGCTCTGTCGTGCCAAATGTCGCGTATTTTGAGCATCTAACATTGTTGCCTGCGTAGGCCACTAAGTAAGAGGCAGCAGGCAATTCCCAGTGCAATGCGGAAATGGTGGCAGCAAAAGGAGAATGAGTGTGGACAATTGCATTAATATCGTTTCGCTTCTTGTAGAAAATACTATGCATTTCAAGCTCGCTGGATGGCTTTCTTTGTCCATCTGCGACTTCACCCGCTAGATTGAGCACGACCACATCTTCTGGCTGGGTATGAAAATAATCTAATCCACTGGGACTAATCGCCATTAGCTTTTCCTGACGATTATACACGCTGATATTCCCACCTGTCCCCTTGGTAAGGCCGGAGATGATCAATTTCTTGCCATATTCCACTATCAATTCTCTTTCGTATTTCAGAATCAAAGTCCTACACCCCTATTCATGAACAAATGGTATATGTTACCATTTCCATATGTTCTATTGTACCAAAAAAAGCTACCAACGGACGGAATTGTCATTGGTAGCTTAATCATTTTATTATTCAAAAACTGCAATTACAGAACCTTGATATTTTTCTTCGATAAACTTTTTAACTTCAGGTGAATTTAAAGCATCTTTCAATGCTAAAATCGGTTCCTTCGTTTCATCGCCTTCACGAACGGCTACGATATTGGCAAAGGTTTCTGCTGCAAGAGATTCTTTATCTTCCAAAGCGAGGGCATCCGTCGCCTTTAAGCCAGCTTCTAAGGCATAGTTTCCGTTGATAACCGCATAATCCACATCACCTAAAGAACGAGCGATAAAGGCAGCATCCAATTCTTTAATAACAAGCTCATTTGGATTTTCAACGATATCCTTAGGAGTAATGGTCAAATCAGCCCCTTCAGGCAGAGTAATCAATCCTTTAGCTTGGAGAAGATGAAGCGCCCGTGCCTCGTTCGTCGGATCATTAGGAACGGCAATGATAGATCCTTTAGCGATGTTATCCAATGATTTTTGCTTTCCAGGGTATAAGCCAAGCGGTTCAAAGTGAACGGCAAACGCGGAAGCTAGATGAGTTTTATGTTCCTCGTTAAATGACTGCAGGTATGGAAGATGCTGGAAGTAATTTGCATCTAATTCTTTCTCCTCCAACACTTTGTTCGGAAGAATATAATCGTTGAACTCTTTGATGTTGAGCTCTATTCCTTTCTCCTCTAATAAAGGCTTAGCCGCATTGAGGATTTCAGCATGAGGTACTGAGGAAGCGCCGACATTAAGAACAACCTTCTCCGTTTTTTCCCCAGCAGCTCCTTCATTATTGGCTTTATCATTTGCGGGTTCTTGGCTGGCACATCCCCCTAATATTCCGATAGCAAGAATTGAAGCTGTTAACAGCTGGTACCACTTTTTCATTTTCTCCACTCCTCTTTATGTTAAATTGAATTCAAGTGTTTAGTGTCATTCATACTATTCTTAGCTTTTCACTAAACAAAAGAACTTCCTCGCCAAGCAACTATAATACTACGATTTTGTTTTTTGTCAAGAAAACTTGCTCACGCTACAAGAATAGTTTCGAGTAACATAAATTTTGTGATACGATAGGTACATGCCATTATTTTCCTAGGAGGTACGGTATGAACCATTTTGAGACTTTATTGGACCGTTATGCCCAGCTTGCTGTAAAGGTAGGAGTCAATATTCAACCTGGACAAACCCTAGTCATTACCGCTCCCCTAGCTTCTGTTGATTTTGTCAGGAAAATCACCAGAAAAGCCTATGAATCCGGAGCTAAAAACGTCCATACCGAGTGGACAGATGATGAGCTTACACGTATCAAATACGATCTGGCCCCCCAGGAGGCCTTTCAGGAATATCCGCAATGGAGAGCTAAAGGCTTTGAAGAAATGGCCGCAAACAACGCAGCCTTTTTGTCCATCGTGGCGTCCAATCCCGACCTGCTGAAAGGGGTTGACCCTGAACGAATCACGGCTGCAAATAAAGCTACTGGAGAAGCCATGGCGAAATTCCGAAGCTATGCCATGTCGGATAAAGTCAGCTGGACGGTTATCGCTGTACCGTCCCCAGCTTGGGCAGCCAAGGTATTCCCAGACCTGCCCGAACAAGAGCAAATGGAAGCCTTATGGCAGGCCATATTTGAAACCACGCGGGTAACTCAGGAAGATCCCGTAAAGGCATGGCAAGATCATAACGATTTGCTCAATCAAAAAGCTGAATACCTAAATAATAGGAGATATCGTTTTCTTCATTATGAAGCCCCAGGAACGAAGCTTTCGCTTGAATTGCCAGCTGGTCATATCTGGGTAGGAGCAGGCAGCTTAAATGAAAAAGGCACTCCCTTCATGGCCAACATGCCAACGGAAGAAGTGTTCACAACGCCTTTGAAGCAAGGGGTCAATGGAACCGTTCGAAGTACGAAGCCACTTAGCTACAGCGGAAACCTCATCGAGAATTTTTCACTCACCTTTGAGAAAGGAAGGATTGTGGACTTTAGTGCAGAAAAGGGATATGAAGTTCTCAAGAGGCTTGTCGAGACGGACGAGGGATCCCACTACCTAGGGGAAGTCGCCTTGGTTCCACATGAATCTCCCATTTCTCGCACAAACTTAATTTTCTACAATACCTTGTTCGATGAAAATGCCTCGAATCATTTAGCGATTGGCAACTCCTATGCATTTTGCCTTGAAGGCGGAAAGAATATGAGCAAGGAAGAGCTGGAAGCTCAGGGACTGAACAGCAGTATTACTCACGTAGATTTTATGGTTGGATCAGATCAAATGAATATTGATGGAGAAACGGCAGACGGAACGCGTGAACCGATTTTCCGCAATGGCAACTGGGCATAGATGAAAAAGACCAGAATCAATAGGCATTGATACTTATTGAAATGAAAGTCGGTCACAAGTTGGTCACAGCGTTTCCTTTAATTGTATCAACTCGTCCAACTTATTTGCTACTTCTTGTTGCATACTAGGTAGAACGTGGCTATATTGGTTTAAAGTAATTTGTATAGAAGAATGCCCTAAACGTTCAGATATCACTTTAGCATTCACGTTTTGTTGAATTAACATTGTCGTATGAGTATGTCTTAAATCATGAAAACGGATAGGTGGCAATCCAAGCTTGATAATCTGCTTCTTAAATCTTACTGATAATGATGCAGGATCAACTGGGTTGCCATACTTTGTAGAAACGACTAGATCGTTTTCAGTATATTCTAATCCTGATTGACTTTTCTCCTGTAACATTTTTTTTCGATGGCTTAATAATTCGTAAGCTAGATGTTTTGGAATGTGAATGGCACGTACTCCAGATGCTGTCTTTGCACCAACTTTAAATTCTTTTCCATTGTTGGCTAGAATCTGCTTTACATAAATTATATTCTTATCAAAATCAATATCTTTCCACCTTAAGCCTAAAATTTCTCCCTTTCTCATGCCAGTGAAAATGGCTAAAATATATGCAATATAGTACCTAAACACTTGCGCTGCATTGATAAATTTGTTTACCTGATTCAAATCCCAAACAAGCATTTCTTTTTTTTCTCCTCTTGGTAATTCTACATTGTCCAATGGATTTTCTCTTATTAGGGATAATTTTTTCGCCTTCTTTAAAGCAACCTTTAAGATATCTAGAACCTTTTTTATAGAATTTGCTTGCAGTTTTGAATTTTTAGCTAACTCATTAACATACTTTTGAAGCAGTATAGAGTTAAGATCTTGGAGTTTATAAGACCCTAGATATGGATTAATATGGTACTTATACAAACTCAAGTAATTAATATGAGTGTTTTTGGATAATTTTAACTCCCTTGCTTCGAACCATTCTGTCATATACTCGTGTAGCAATACATTTTTTGAATCAATATATGTTCCTTCTAGTAGTTCTTTTCTGATATTAACAAGTGCAATCTCAGCTTCTTTTTTAGTGCTATACCCCCTTTTCTTCTTTTGTTTACGTTTACCTGAAACTGGATCTTTTCCAATATCCACTACTAGATCCCATTTTCCTGTTTGCAAATTTTTCTTTATACTACCTTTCAAGCCTAAGAACCTCCTTTTGATTGTCCTTAAGCCTGTAAAACCTTCCCATTTTCTATTTTACCATAAGATTTAGTTCCCTTAATCTGCAGTTCAAGTTCTAGTGATTTTTTTCTGACCTTTAACTATTTTTATATATGTTCCATATAGAAGACAAAGGTAACTGAGATGATGTTGAATTATTTAAGAAGCGCTTAGAAACAAAAAAGACATCAGCAAATAGACTGACATCCCATTTGTAGGGAGGATTAAATTTCGTCCCCCTTGTTATATTCCGCTATGTACTAGCATTAAAAACAAATCGGTCTGAACAACCTGTTTCTAAAAACAGGTTACTCTCCTCAACCTGTTTCTAAGGAGTGTCTATTTAGACACCCCTGTTAGGAATTGCTAAAGTACGAATTTCTTCCTTTTGAGAAGCATCACGGAATCATTTAACCTCTTGCCTACTAGCCTTCCTCAATTCATTTAGTAAGATTAACTAGCGCATATCCTTATGTATATCTATACTTGTATAGCCATCCACAGATCCCAATATATAATAACGTCCTCCCAAGTACACTACTTCCCACCTCCATAAGAGCTTTTCGGATATATTTTACTGAGGGATGTTATTAGTGAAATAAAAAAGCGACCCCGAAAGGATCGCTATGCACTAATATCTTTAGTTGTTAAAAAATCAAGGCGTTCGTTTATCTGCCTTACTTTACTGTATAATTCTATTCTCTGTTGCCAAGATACGGATGTGTCAACAATTAAGTTCTTTATTTCTTCCTTTAATCTTAACAATTCTTCAGTACATCTTAGGTAAGCGTCTAATAAGTCAGTGTATGGAAACTTCCCTAAGTCTTTGAGACAATCT